>NZ_KB906408.1:0-125000 GCF_000381345.1 Deinococcus apachensis DSM 19763
CTTGCGAGGTGGGTTTCCCCATTCGGACACCCCCGAGTCAATGCCGCTCTCCGGCTCGTCGGGGCTTTTCGCAGGTAAGCGCGTCCTTCTTCGGCTCCAGTGCCTGGGCATCCACCGTGGACCCTTGCTATCTTGACCCTTCCTTCAATCCCTCCCTTACGGGAGGGTATTGTTACGCGTTTCTCGCACGTCCTTCGCTTGTCATGCTGCTCGCCTCAACCGAGGCTCAGAAAAGATACAGGCCACTCGCCAGGCTGTCAACCCCTGCCCCCACATCCTTTCTTCAAGGCAGAAGTCCTTGCCGATAAGGCCGTTGCGGGCGGCTTTTGATCACCCCGACCTCATCCCAGGGCCGCATGATCGGCTGGATATGCCGTCCGTCCGCGCCTCCCGACTCCTGTGGATCACTCTGCTCTCCTGTTCACTGACGGCCTGCTCGCAGGCGACGGGGCTGGAGGTGCGGCGGATGACATCGGGCGGGATGCTGTACACAGTGGCGACGGTTGACCCGGGGCGGGACACATTGCGGCTGCACTGGAAGAACCCGGCGACCGGGCAGCCGTACCGCACCTTTCAGGAAGTTGAGGAGCGGCTGGGGAAGGAGGGCGTGCGGGTCCTGTTCGCCACCAACAGCGGTATCTATGGCCCCGGGCTGGAGCCCCTTGGCCTTCATGTCGAGCAGGGGCGGACGTTGGTGGGGATCAACAACGCCCGCTCGGGCGGAAATTTTGCGCTGCTTCCCAACGGCGTGTTTTGGGTGAAGGGGAAGCGGGCAGGGGTGACGGAAACGCAGGCGTACCGGCGGCTGAACATCCGGCCAACCTTCGCCACCCAGTCGGGGCCCCTGCTGGTGCAGGGCGGGAAGCTCCATCCAGCCTTCAACCCGAAAGGGACCAGTTTCAAGGTTCGCAGCGGGGTCGGCGTCTGCGAGGACGGACAGGTGCGTTTCGTGGTGAGTGCTGGGCCGGTAAACTTTCACAGCTTCGCGGTGTTTTTCCGGGACACGCTGGGCTGCCCCGACGCGCTGTACCTCGACGGCAGTATCAGCGCGTACGCGACGCCCGATGCCGACACCCAGTTCGCGGACTTCGCGGGCATCTGGACGGTGAGCCGCTGAGGGTGGCCCAGGAAGAAAGCCGCCCCGGCTGGAGCGGCTCTGTGGACCGAAGGGTTACTTCTGTACGGTCAGGGTCACGCTACTCAGGGGCACGGCACCCGACTCGCCCAGCGGGCGAACCTGGTAGGTCACGCGGCCCGGGCCGGGGTTGCTCTGGTAGCTCCAGCCGCAGGTGGAGTCAAGGCGAACATTCTTGGTCCCCACGACGCGCTCACCGCGCCTGACGGTTACGCTGTAACCCTCGCCCTGGCCCACGCCGCCGAAACGGAAAGGCTGACTCACGGTCTGCCCGTCGCTGATGCTGAGGGTGTAGTCGCGGTTGCAGGCCGCCGCGCTGGCATTCGGCGAGGCCGCCGCAACGGCCGCGGCCACCTGTCCGAGCTGACTACCGCCCGGCCCCTGCACGCTGTAGGTGTGGGCGCCTGCGGTGGGACTGGGCACCTCTAAGGTCCAGGCACCGTCCCCAGCGACCGTCACGTTGCCGAGGCTGGTACCGTCCTCAAAGACCTGCAACGTCTGCCCGGGAGTGCCGGTGCCGCGCAGGGTGAAGCCCCCGGCGGGAAGCTGTGCGTTGGCAGCGGGTTCGGTGATAGCAAAGGCCGGGGTGACACCCGTAGCGTCCCCAGCGACTGCGCCCGTCGTGCCCGGGGCAGTGTTACCCGCCGCATCGGTGCCATTACTGGGCGCAGTCGCATCCGTCGCCCCACCCGGCGCCGCGCCGTCCGTACCCGTCACGCTGACCTGGGCCTCAGTAGACGCCCCTGCCTGGCCGCTGATGGTGTAGGTATGTTCGCCAGGAGTTGGGGCGGGAATGGCGGCTTCCCAATTGCCATCAGGACCGACCCTGACACTGGCGACGGGCTGGCCCCCCTCCTCGATACGCAGCGTGTCGTTCGCCGGACCCGTGCCGCTCATCACGAAATCGTCGGCGGGAACGGTGGCGCCGGAGGCCGGGCGGGCGACTTGAATTCCATTTCCGGTCGCTCCTGTTGCCGGAGTACCGCTTGTCGGTACAGTTCCCTGCCGGTTTTGGAGCAGCCAGCAGCCACCGAGGAGAAGCAGGAGCAGCAGCGGAAGAATCCACCGGGGAAAACCGCGCCGACGTTCAGTGGTCGGCGTGACGGTAGGGGTCGGGGGCGGGGGAGCCATGGGGCTGGTTGGAATCGGCGCGGGGGAAGCTTTGGTCACTGTGCCTGTCGGTGTGGCCGCCCCCGTTTCCGTCGTGACCGGCGCCAGGAGGGCGGCGAGGCCCGTCATTCCCGCGGGCAGCATTGCCGCCAAACCACCGCCCATACCGCCGAGCAGACGGCTGAGGGCCGGGGCATCCAGTTTGTCTGCTTGGGCGCGGCGGACGAGCAGCCCCAGCACCAGCGGGGTGAGCAGGGCGAGGAGGCGGCCCGCGTTGGCGCCCGAACCGCCGATAGCCGAGCCCAGCCTTCCCGTGACGCGGTCCACGTTGGGAAACAGCGAACCGATCAAACCCCGGCCCTGGCCTTCGATCCGCGCAGTCTCGGCCGCGTCGGTAAGCAGGGCCGTGTTCAACCCGCCGCCCGCATCGGTGAGGCGCTCGAACTCGCGGCTGCGTTTGAGAAGGTCCGCCGCACCCTCTCCAGTGCTGGCCTTGCCCGCGATGGCGTGCAGCACGAGGGGAAGGGCGGCCAGGGTCGCGCGGCCAGCCGTTCCGCTGCTGAACCCTGCTGCCCGGCCCAGGCGGTCTGCTGTCGCTCCGCCGAACTCGCCCTTCAGAAAGCTGATCAGACCCCCGGGAGTGAGTGGTCCGGTGTCCGCGTTTGTCGTCTCGACACTGGTTCCTGCCGGGGCAGAACCTCCAGCCGTGGCAGTGATGACCCCCGCCTCGCCTATGTCGGCCGCGCTGCCCGGACTTTGCCCAAAGTCCGAAAGAAAACTCCCCACATTTCCGGTGGTCAGGCCGCGCTGCCCCAGAAAGCTCAGCAGCAGGGGGAGGGACAGGTGCAGGAGCCTCTGCACGCTGCCCCGGTCCAGGTTTCCGGTCACCTGTCCGGTGAGGCTCTCCGCCCGGCCGCCCAGCAGAGCCGGAGCCAGCAGCGCACCCGCCTGCCCGAGTTGACTGGCCCCCTCCGGGCCGCTCAGCGCGTCCTCCACACTGGCGAAGGCAGGCAGGGACCCGAGGGCCTCCCCGATGTCGGCCTGCCCCCCGGGCGTGCGCGCGTGGTCGGCGAGGGCGCCTAGTTGCAAAGGCAACCCAGCGCGTAATACCCGTTCAGCGTCTGCGGCACTCAGGCCCACCTCACGGCCAAGGCGTTCGGTACTGGGGGCGTCGAAATACGTCTGAATCAGTTCTGCAACGTTCATTCGTCTCCTGGGGGGCAGGGAAACTGCACCGCCTTCAACCGTGGCGGGACAGGGAGAACTCTAGGGCTAGCCGCGCCTCATGAGCACGGCCCCACTCAACGTAGCCCAACCCCCTGGAAAACTACTCACCCTGCCCCATGACCGTTCCCTAAGGAACCTCGACCACAAGGAAGCCGGGGGGAACGTCCTCGCCCCCGGCTTCGGCCAGAAGCGCTTAAGCGTCCGCCTCGTCCCGCGGCCGATCCACGAGCGTGAGGATGTCGTAGGTCGCCACGAGTTCGTCCCGCTGGTTCGTGATCTCGGCGTGCCACTCGACCACACCGGTCGGGCGCGTCTCTCCGGGGCGCAGGTCCTTGCGAATCTTGCGCTTGCAGGTCAGGCGGGTGCGGATGGTGTCACCGATCCCGACGGGCTCGACAAAGCGCAGGTTCTCCAGGCCGTAGTTTGCCAGCACCGGGCCGGGCGCGGGGGACACGAACTGCCCGGCGGCGGCGGAGATCAGGAAGTAGCCGTGCGCCACCCGCTTGCCGAAGATGCCCTCCTTGGCGCCGATCTCGTCCACATGGGCGTAGAAGTGATCACCGGTCAGGCCCGCGAAGTTCACGATGTCCGCCTCGGTGACGGTGCGACGGTGAGTCAACAGGCTGTCGCCGACCTGAATCTCGTCGAAGGACTTGCGGAAGGGGTGAACCACGTCCTCGCGCACCTCGGCGCCCACCACGTACTCGCGGGTGATTGCGGCGAGGGTCGTTGGGTCAGCCTGCACCGCCACCTTGTTCATATGGTGCTTGATGCCCGAGAGGCCGCCCAGTTCCTCACCGCTGCCCGCGCGCCCGGGGCCGCCGTGCTTGAGCTGCGGCAGCGGGGAGCCGTGCCCGGTGTTCTCCTTCGCGTTCTCGCGGTTCAGGACGAGGAGGCGCCCGTGGGTGCTCGCCATGCCCATCACGAGGTCGGTCGCCTCAGCGCGGTCGTGCGTCATGATGCTTCCGGCGAGGGAGCCGCGGCCCATCCGGGTGAGTTGCACCGCCTCCTCCAGCGTGTCGTAGGGGAGCAGGGTCGCCACCGGGCCGAACGCCTCCAGCTCATGCGGGCCGCGCGCCGTCAGCGGCGACTCGCACAGCAGCAGGGTGGGGTCGAGGAAGGCGCCCTTCTCGCGGTCGCCGCCCAGCAGTTCACGCTCCTCGCCGCCGATGACGATGCTGCTTTCCGCCTTCAAAGCATCCAGGGTCCTCTGCACCCGCTCACGTTGCTCGGTGCTGACAAGGGCGCCCATCCGCACGTCGTCGCGGGAGGGGTCGCCCACCGTCACCTTGCTCAATTCCTTGCGGAGGGCGGCCACGACCTCCTCCACCCGGTCACGCGGCACGATGGCGCGGCGGATCGCGGTGCATTTCTGCCCGGCCTTGCCCGTCATCTCGCGGGCGACCTCGCGCACGAAGAGGGCGAACTCGGGGTCCTCCGGGCGAACCGTCAATCCCAGCACGGAGGCGTTCAGGCTGTCTGCCTCGGTGTTGAAGGGCACGTTGCGCGCGACGATGGTGGGGTGCACCTTGAGCTTCGCCGCGGTCGCCGCCGAGCCCGTGAAGGCCACCATGTCCTGCTCCTCCAGGTGGTCGAGGAGGTCGCCGGGATCGCCCGTCACGAGTTGCAGCGCCCCCTCCGGCAGCAGGCCCGAGGCGATGATGTCGCGCACCACCCGCTCGGTGAGGTAGGCCGTCTGCGGGGCGGGCTTCACCAGGGTGGGCATTCCCGCGATGAAGGCCGGGGCGAGCTTTTCCAGCATTCCCCAGACCGGGAAGTTGTAGGCGTTGATCTGCACCGCCACGCCCTCGCGCGGCACGAGGAGGTGCCGGGCCACAAAGGTGCCGCCCTTGCCCAGCCGCTCCACCTTGCCGTCGGGCAGGAAGCGTTCGTCGGGCAGCTCACGGCGGGCCAGGCTCGCGTAGCTAAATAAGGTCCCGATCCCGCCCTCGATATCCACCCAGCCGTCCCGGCGGGTCGCGCCCGTCAGCAGGTTGAGGGCGTAGTAGTCCTCCTTGCGCTCGGTCAGGTATGTCGCCAGTGCCCGCAGCGCCCGCGCCCGAGCATGGAAAGTCCACTTGCGAATCGCCGGGCCGCCGACCTCGCGCCCGTAGCGCAACGCCTCCGCAAAATCCACCCCATCGGAGGAGATGACGGCGACGGGGCGGCCATACACGGGGTCGTAGAGGGTCTGGCCGTCGGGGCTGGCGTGCCAGATGCCGTACACGTAGGAGGCGGGGCGGAGGATGTCAGGGGTGGGGAGGGTAGTCATGGAGGCTCCTTGAGGTTGCACTAGAATCACGTATGACGGTTAACAACGAGCGTGACCTGGAGGGGATGAAATGGGCCGGTCAGGTAGTCGCCCGAACGCTTGAAGCGCTGAAGGCCGCTGTGGAGCCCGGCATTACGCCCGCCGAACTGGACGAACTGGCTGGACAGATTTTTGCCCAGTATGGAGCGTTTTCGGCTCCCCGCGCTGAGTACGGCGCTCCCGTCAACGTGTTCATCAGTGTCAACGACGATATCGTTCACGGGTTGCCGACGAGTCGGCCCCTCGACGCGGGCGACGTGGTGTGCATTGACGTGACGCCCAACGTGGGGGGATACGTCGCCGACGCAGCCGTGACGGTCGCTGTTCCGCCCGTCTCTCCCGTGACCACTCGCCTGATCGCCTGTGCCGAAGCCGCTTTCGCCCAGGCCATGAAAGCCGCCCGCGCGGGCCGCCCCCTGAACGGCATCGGGAGGGCGATTGAAGCGGAAGTGGCGCGACGCGGGTTTACGCTGCTGCGCGAATTGCAAGGACATGGTGTGGGCCGAGCCATTCACGAAAAGCCCGACGTTCCTAACTTCTACCACCCGGCACTGAAAAAACCCTTGCACGAAGGGCTGGTGATCGCCGTCGAGCCGATGGTTTCCACTGGCCGAAACTGGCGCACCAGAACTCTGCGCGATGGCTGGACGATCTCCACGACTGACGGAGGGATCGCCGCGCACTTCGAACACACCATCATGATTACCAGGGGTGCGCCGCTGATTTTGACGGCCTGACCTCAAACGCTCTTGAATCCCTCGAACGGCTCCCTGCACGAGTCGCACACGTAGAGCCGCTTGCACAACGTCGGGCCGAAGCTGGCCGTCATCCTCACGTTGAGCGAGCCGCAGCGGGGGCAGCGGGTGGGGTCGGGGTCGAGGGAGATGAGTGGGGAGGCCGCCGCGGGGGCGGGCGGAGCGATGCCGTACTGGCGCAGCCGCTCGCGGGCGCCTTCCTGAATCCAGTCGGTCGTCCAGGGGGGCGTGAGGGTGCTGCGAACCTCCACATCCTCTACACCCAGGGCGCGCACGGCCTCGCCGATGGAGTCGCGGATGACGTGCAGCGCGGGGCAGCCGGAGAAGGTGGGGGTAAAGGTGACGGTCACGTGCCCGCCGTCCACCGTCACGTCCCGGACCATGCCCATGTCGGTGACGGACACGACGGGGATCTCGGGGTCGGGCACGGCGGCGAGGGCGGTCCAGACCTGTTCGGGGGTGACGTGGGAAGCGGTCATAGGGTCACCAGACCTCGGCGTTCACGTGCTGCCGCGCCACGCTCTGCATCTCGGCGAGCAGGGGCGCGAGGTGTTCGGTATGCATGTCCCGCCCTTCTGAAGCCTGGGCTGGAACCATCGGCAGGAGGAGGTCGCACTTCTCGGTCAGGTGGGGCAGCACGAAGCTCTCCCAACTGGCGCGCACCTTTTCCAGCTCGGGCAGGATTCCGACGGCGACCAGGTCGGCCTCACCAGGCAGCGGGGCGAAAAGTTGAGCGACGTGGGGCCACAACTCGTTCAGCGCGTTCTGGGTGCGGAGGCGGCTCTCCTCGGTCCCCAGCGCCAGCCGCTCCACCCAGAGGGCCGTGTGCTGGAGGTGGAACTTCTCCTCGCGGACGGCTTTGGCGGCGACTTCAGCCAGTGGGACATAGTTGCTGTTCTGGGCAGCGCTCAGCCACAACGCCTCGTAGGCGTCGAAGAGGAACTGGCGGAGCATGGTGAAGGCCCAGTCACCCTTGGGCAACTCAACCAGTCGGACGTTCGTGTACTCGTCCGCCCCCCGGAAAAAGGCGAGGCGGTCAGCGTCGGAGTTGTCGAGCGACCGTCTCAGATCGAGGTACAGCGTCGCGTGCCCCAGTTCGTCCTGTGCGATGTTGGCGAGGGCGATGTCCTCTTCCAGAATCGGCGCGTGCCCGGTCCACTCGCCGTCCCGGTGCGCGAGGATGATCTCGTCATCGGCGAGGGCGGTGAGTTTGCGGATCACGGCTTCCATCTGAATGGGCGTGAGGGTCGTCATTGGCTCGATCATCGCTGTACCTTGGGCGCCTTGTCGTGCGGGTGGCTGTAGACCTTCTGGTCGCCGACGTGGGGTTCCTCGTTCACGCGCTGGGGCATGCGGCCCTCGCGCTTGAGTTCGCCGACGTGCTTGCCAATCACGCCGTAAAACTGTTGCTGCTTGTAGGTTTTGTCCTTGGCGGGGGCGAACCAGCTTTCCACCGTGCCGGGGTCATCGTCGGTGCGGACGACGGCGCATTCGGGGAAGACGAGCCAGGTCAGCGCGTCGGGATGCTGCTCCCGCGCCTGCCGCAGTGCGTCACCGGGCCCGCTCGCCTCCACGGTGCCGACGAGATCAACGAAGGTCATGGACCGCTTGTGTGTCCGCTTGAGGCCGGCGTGATAAGTGCCTGTCTCGCCGGAAGTTTCCAGCACTTCAGGCCGGGCCACGATCTCTTCCGGCGTGGCGGTCAAGATGTCCGACTCCCGCACACACCAGAGGCTTACAGCAGAGGGACGGCGCACGAAGACGTTGCGGGCGGTCAGCAGGGCGTGGTTTGGATCCCCAGCGTGGACGCTGCCCACCGCCTGATAGGGCCGGTTCGGCGCGTCCTGCTTGAAGACCTCCCAGCAGGGCCACTGGGTATCGGGGGGGAATGTCGTCATCTCTTCACCTGTCATGGCAGGTGGGCCGTGAGGGGCAGCAATCCGTCCCCCACGGCCCATCCCAGTTCAGTCCGCCGCTTGGCTCATCTGCCGCGCCGCGTACGCCCGCATCGCCTCGCGCACCCAGGCGCCGTCCTCGTGGGCCTGCTGACGCGCGCCGAGACGCTCCTTGTTCAGCCCCTGCTGGCCCTTGATAACGGCCCAGAACTCGTCCCAGTTGATGGGGCCGTGCCGCCAGTTGCCCTGCTCGTCCTGGTGCAGATCGGGGTCGGGGATGGACAGCCCAGCCTCCAGCAGCTCCGGCGCGTGTTCGTTGATGAACTCCTGGCGCACCTCGTCGTTCGTCTTGAGCTTAATGCCCCACTTGGCGAGGGCGCCCGTGTTCGTGCTGTCAGCATCGTGCGGCCCCAGCATCATGAGGGCGGGCCACCACCAGCGGTTCAGAGCGTCCTGGGCCATTTGCTTCTGCTCGGGCGTGCCCTGGGCGTAGGCGACGATCATCTCCTTGCCCTGCTTGTGGTGGAAGGTCTCCTCCGAGCAGATGCGGACCATCGCCCGAGAGTAGGGACCGTAGGAGCAGCCCGCCAGCATGGTTTGGTTCTTAATCGCTGCGCCATCCACCAGCCAGCCGATCATGCCCACGTCGGCCCAGCTCATCGTGGGGTAGTTGAAGATGCTGCTGTATTTGGCATTGCCACTCAGCAGCGCGTCCAGCATCTCCTCGCGGCTGATGCCCAGCGTCTCGGCGGCGTGGTAGAGGTACTGGCCGTGCCCCGCCTCGTCCTGCACCTTGGCGATCAGGATGGTCTTGCGCTTGAGGCTGGGGGCGCGGGTGATCCACTCGCCCTCGGGAAGCATGCCCACGACTTCCGAGTGCGCGTGCTGGGAGATCATGCGGATCAGTTGGCGGCGGTACTCAGCGGGCATCCAGTCGCCGGGCTCGATCTTCTCGCCACGCGCGATGCGGGCCTCGAAGGCGGCATGCTGCTCGGCGGTCTCGTTGGCGGGCAGGGGCTGGGTCATGGGACTCCTCCGGAGAAGGGGCAAGGTTGCCTAACGCTCGTTAGGTAAGTGTACAACAAACGCGAAAAGTTCGCACGGCCACGGTCGTGAAGTCTGAACGGGACGCCCCGGCGTAGGCTTTGTGGATGAGGCAGAACATCAGTGGGACTTCCCCCTGGGAGAGCGTGGTCGGGTACTCTCGAGCGGTGCGGGTCGGCAACGTCGTCCATGTCGCGGGCACGACTGCCACGGTGGATGGGGAGGTGGCGGCCGTTGGGGACGCTTACGAACAGACCCGTGTCGCCCTGGAGATCATCGGGCGGGCGCTGGAGGTAGCGGGAGCGGGGCTGGAAGACGTAGTCCGCACCCGCCTTTACGTCACCGACATCTCGCAGTGGGAGGCGGTCGGAAGAGCGCATGGCGAAGTCTTCCACGACATCCGCCCCGCCGCCACGATGGTGCAGGTCGCCGCGCTGATCGACCCCCGCCACCTGGTAGAAATCGAGGCGGAAGCCGTTCTGGTAGGGAGTGCCAGGCTGTGAGGACGGGGCTGACCTGCCTCAAAAAGCAAAAAGAAGGCCCAGCTCGCATAGGGCTGGGCGTGCTATGCGAACGCGGCGCTCAGGCGATCAGGCGTGCGGACTGAAGGACCCGCTGCATCAGCAGAAGGTACCCGGCGCTCTCGCGCGAGAGGCGGCCCGCGCTGTGCAGGGCACGCAGGGTGGGCAGGTGGTAAAGCTCGCCGTCCTCGCCGCGGACCATGTCGTCGAGGTTGAAAGGAGCCACCTTCAGGGCCTTCTTCGCTTCATTCATACGCTCTCCTGACGCACCCGTCACACCGCATGAGGCACTTCTTTAGTTAGTCTAAAGTATTGCCACATTTTCTTTCTGAACTCTGACAAGAAAGCAAAAAATCTAGACGAGACGCCCTGAAAGCCGCTGTCCGGCATGGACGATACGGCTCTATGTCTTCCCCCCTGCTCCCACCCGACACACCTCGCCTGGGCCTGGGGCTCGCCGCACTGGGGCGCCCCGGGTACATCAACCTGGGGCATGGGGCGGATATTGGGGCAGCGAGAGATGTCGAGGAATTGCGAAAACGCGCGTGGACCGTGCTGGACGCCGCCTGGGCTGCGGGGCTGCGCTACTTCGACGCCGCGCGGAGTTACGGGCGGGCGGAGGAGTTTCTGGGCGGCTGGCTCAGGGCGCGCGGCCTTCACCCGGTCGTCGGCAGCAAGTGGGGCTACACCTACACGGCGGGCTGGCGCGCGGACGCCGAGCAACACGAGGTCAAGGACCACTCCCCCGCCACGCTGGAGCGGCAGTGGCCCGAAACGCTGGCGGCGCTGGGCCGCCGCCCCGACGTGTACCTGATCCACTCGGCCACTCTGGAGACGGGCGTGCTGGAGGACGAATGGGTGTTGGCAGGGCTGGCCGAACTCGCCGAGAACGGGGTGCGGGTGGGCCTGTCCACCAGCGGTCCCCGGCAGGCGGACACGTTGCGGCGGGCGCTGGACGTGCAGGTGGACGGGGTGAACCCCCTGAATGTGGTGCAGTCGACGTGGAACCTCCTCGAACCCTCGGCGGGTGAGGCGCTGGCAGAGGCGCATGCGGAGGGCTGGAGCGTGGTGATCAAGGAGGCGGTGGCGAATGGCCGACTCACCTCCCGGGGGGATGTTCCGGCCCGGCTTGCGCGCCTGTGTACCGAGCTGAACACGACACCGGAGGCTATCGCCCTCGCCGCTGCGCTCGCGCAGCCCTGGGCCGACGTGGTCCTGAGCGGGGCGACGACCGTGGGGCAGCTTCGCAGCAACGCGGCGGCGCTCGGGCTGGGCATGGACCCGGAGGCGCTGGGCGACCTCTCGCAGTCGCCGGAACGGTACTGGGGGGAGCGGGCAGCGTTGCCGTGGACGTAGGGACCGGAGCAGGAACCCGTTCCTACTTCTCGCGGTCCAGGTCCTCTCCCCTTTCCGCCAGAGCCTGAAGCGCGGGCCGCAGCCGGGGCAGCTCCACCCTCGCCGTGTGCCATACCAGCGCCGGATCGATCCCAAAGTAGTCGTGGGCGACGAGGTTCCGCACGTCACGCAGCAGGACCCAGGGAATGCCGGGGGCCGCGTCCTGCACGTGCTGGGGAATGAACTTGGTCGTCTCGCCCAGCCGCGCCAGATTCCGCAACACCGCGTCCTGGCTGCGCTCGTCGGCCAGGAAGGTCGTGAGGGTGTGCCCCGCCGTATACTGCGTCACCCGGTCGAGCGCGTTGAGAAGGTCGAAGACCCTCCAGCGCCAGCGTTTTTGCCGGTGCGTGTCGGGGGGCGGGTGGGGCACTTCAAGGACATCCACCGCGTCGGCCAGGATTTCGCCGCGCAGCGGAGCCTTGAGTCCGCCCTCCGTCATCACGTCTACTCGGCGGCCCAGCAGGGTTTCGAACACCGCCCGGGCGCGCATCAGGTCGAGCAGCCCGGCCTCGCCCACGAAGTCCACGAGGAGGTCGATGTCGGCGGAACCGTTCGCCTCGCCCCGGGCCACCGAGCCGAAGACGCGCACGCGGGAGACGCCCGCCGAGCGCCACCGCGCCTCCCCGGCCCGCAGGATTCCGGCGATGGTGGGCAGACGCAGGTCGGGAAAGAGGGCGGGGGGCGGAGTGGACATGGGGGGGAGGATAGAGCCTTTCACGCCCTTTCCACGGGCCGGGCGCCTATCCTGCCCCCAATGATCGTCGCCATCGGACACGACCTGATCGAGATCGAGCGCATCCGGGGCCTGCTCGCCCGCGAGGGGGACCGAGCGCTGAAACTCTTCGCGCCCCCCGAACTCGCCTACTGCGCGCGGCTGGCCGACCCCGCCCCCAGTTTCGCGGCCCGGTTCGCGGCCAAGGAGGCGTTTCAGAAGGTCTGGCCTCGCCCACATGGATGGCGCGACGTGTGGGTCGAGCGCGAGCGCACGCCGGATGGCCCCTTTCCCTTCGCGCCCCCGGTGCTGGGCTTCGCGCCCGAGATCGCGGCGGAACTGGAAGCCCGCGGTTGGACCACCCACCTCACACTGACGCACACGAAGGAGCATGCCTCGGCGGTCGTGGTGCTGGAGGCGCGGGCACTCGCGTGAGCGTCACGGGCCGAGCCAGCCCAATACAGCCGGGGTGAATCGTCGCTTCCCTGACGGCACGTCCGCGCTCCGCCAGCTTACGCTGGGGCATGAAGACGCTGCTGCGGACCGCGACCCTGTGCCTCGCGCTGCTGGCCCCGGCGGGCGCGGCCCAGACGACCCTTCCCGTTACCCCCGCCCCGGCCACCCCGGCCGAGCAGTCGGCCCTGACCCGTGGCCGCGCCCTGATCGCCGACTTCTACGCGGTGCGGGTGGAGCGCGTGTGGGAGGCCTTTACCCCCGAGGTGCAGGCGGAATGGGGTACGCTCACGGCCTTTCGCGCCTTCCGGGAGGCGGGGGTGAAGACCTACGGGGCCGAGCGGCGGGTCCTGGGCGAGCGCACCTTTACAGACGCGGGCAACACGTACTACGTCCGCAGCGCGACCTTCGAGCTGGACGACCGGACGATCTGGGCCGTGGTCGTGGGCTTCGACTCTGTGGGACGGGTGAACCTCTTCGGCATCGCCGCCGAGGGGGAGCAGACGCCGGAACGGGTCGCACAACTCAGGAAATGAGGAGCCGGGACCCAGGGAGAACATCTGGGTCCCGGCTCCACTCTTCGCCGAGCTTTAATCGGTCGCCGCCGCCTCGCGCCTTTCGGGGGCCTCTGTGCGAGCCGGGGCCCTCCGCCCGGCCAGGGGTCGCTCGGGCAGGGCCAGCGTGACGAGGAAGGCCACACCCATGAGCAGGCCCGCGATCAGGAAGACGTGGTCGATGGCTCCGGCCATCACCCCGCGCAGGGCGTTCAGGATGGGGGCGAAGAGGTCGGGGTGCCCCAGCCGCGCCAGCGCCGCCTCCAGTTGACCGGTCGCCTGCGGGCTGGAGAGCAGGTTGGGGTTGGCGATGGCCTCCTGCAGGGGGGCGGGCAGCGCGCGGGCTCCCGCCGGAAGCTGCGCGCCCAGGTTCTGCGCGAGCTGGGCATTCACCAGCGCCCCGAACAGGCTGACGGCCAGCGTGCCCCCGATCTGCCGGAAGAACTGGTTGCCACTGGTCGCGCTGCCGAGCTGGTCCCGCGGCGCGGCGTTCTGCACGGCAAGCGTGAGCTGGCTGTTCACCGGACCCAGGCCGATGCCCAGCAGCACCATCAGGCCGACCGCGATCCACAGCGGGGTGACGGTCCCGAGCGTCGTACTCAGCCCCAGGGCGACGGTAGCGACGAAGGCGCCTCCCAGGATGAGCAGCTTGTACCGCCCCGTGCGGCTCACGATCTGCCCGCTGAGGGTGCTTGTCGTGATCATGCCCAGCATCAGGGGCGCCAGGGCCATACCGCTCCCGCTGGCGGAGCTGCCGCGTACCCCCTGCATATAGAGGGGCAGGTACAGGATCGCGGCGTACATCCCCGCGCTCGTGAGGAAGCCCGCGGCGGACGCGAGCGAGATGGCCGAGTCGCGCAGCAGCCGCAGGTTCAGGATGGGCTGCTCCTGCCGGGCGCTGTGCCGCACGTACAGGCCGCCGAGGACGAGCGTGGAGGCGAGCAGGCCCAGGATGCGGGCGCTGTCCCACGCATAGGTGCCGCCGCCCCACGAGAGGGCGAGGGTCAGGGTCGTCACCGTGCCGCCGAGGAGCGCCGCGCCCAGGGCGTCAAAGGGCCGGTGGGTGCGCGGGCCGGTCGGGGCGGGCAGCCGGAAGAACCGCCACACGAAATACACCGCCAGCAGCGCGAAGGGCACGTTCACGAAGAACACGCTGCGCCACCCCAGGTGGTCGGTCAGGAAACCGCCGACGAGCGGCCCCACCACGCTGCTGACCCCCCAGACGGCGCCGGTGTACCCCTGATACCGCCCGCGCTCGATGGGCGTGAACAGGTCAGCGATGGCGGTGAAGCTCATCGCCATGAGCGTTCCGCCGCCGATGCCCTGGAGGGCGCGCAGCGCGATGAGCTGCCCCATGCTCTGCGAGAGGCCCAGCAGGACGCTGCCCAGCGCGAACACCACGATCCCCAACAGGATCAGCGGTCGGCGGCCGTAGCGGTCGCTCACCGTCCCCACGATGGGAATGGTGATCGTCGTGGCGAGCGAGTACGCGGTGAAGGCCCAGGCGTACAGGTGAAAGCCGCCCAGATCGGAGATCACGCGCGGCATGGCGCTGCCGACCACCGTCATGTTCAGGCTGGAGAGGAACAGCACCGTCAGGATGCCGACGAAGGCGAGAATCTTGTCCCGGTGGGAGAGGCTGGCCGTGTTCACAGGCTCACCTCCTCGCGGGATGGGGTCAGGGCCGCTTCCAGCCCCTCCAGCGCGACGAGCGCCGCGTGGACCTGGGTGGGCGGCAGGTGCCCGAAGTGGGCCTGCACGATGTCCTGGGAGGCCGCGCGGGTTCGGGTCCGCGTCGCCTCCCCGGCCGGAGTGAGCCGCAGGCGCTGGCGGCGGAGATCGCTGGGATCCGTCACACGCTCCAGCAGGCCCTGCCCGGCCAGCTTGGTCACGATCCGGGTCACGGTGGGGGCAGGTAGGCGGTGATGCTCGGCGACCGCGCCGGGGGTATCGAGGCCGTCCATCACGGCGGCGAGAACCAGGACTTCCTTGGTGTTGAGGTTGACCGCCTGCTCCAACGGCTCGTCCAGCACCTGCCGGAAGCGCCGCGACAGCCGCAACGTCTGACGAACGAGCCGGTAAAGCTCGTCGGCGGAATGGGAGGAATCTCTACTACTCATTTCAGATGAAAGTATTTCATATGGAAGGAGGAGGTGCCAGCTTCTTTCGTTACTGTTCGGGGAACAGCAGCAGGCCCTCCACACTGTCCAGTTGCTCGGAAAGCCACTTCCCCTTGAGGAGGTGGGCCTCCAGCACGGGCGGCAACCAGGGGAGGCAGTCCTGCGGCAGCTCGTTCGGCGGGAACCAGCCCACTTCCGACGTCTGGAGGAGGGGCCGGGGCACGCCCTCCCAGACTTTGGCGGCGAACAGGAAGTCGGCGCCGGTCACGCCCTCCAGGTCATAGCGGCTGACGCCCAGGAAATGGAGGTTGTCCGGGTTGACGCGCAGGCCCACCTCCTCCCAGGCCTCGCGCGTCGCCGCCTCGGCCAGGCCCTCGCCCCTCTCCACGTGGCCGCCCGGCAGGCCCCAAAGGCCTGCGCCGTAGGAGACGTCCGCGCGGCGGGCAAGCAGGACGCGCCCCGCCGGGTCGAGCAGCACGGCCCACGCCACCAGATGAAAGGTCATGGCCCAGCCTAGACCGCCGGGCACCGTGCGCTATGCTGGCGGGTGCGTCACCGGGGGTGCCCACGCGCCGTGCCTCAACAGGCCGGAGCGGGGCTGAGAGACACCCCAGGAACCTGATCCGGGTCATACCGGCGGAGGGAGCGTGACGGGGCGACCGGCCTAAGCGGTTGCGCCTCTGCTTCCCCTTCGTGACGCGAGGGGGAATTTTTTATGCGAAGACTCTGGATGCTCGGCCTGTTCCTCGTCGGCGCCGCCCATGCCCAGACCACCCTGACGGTGATCACCCACGACTCGTTCGACGTGGACAAAAAGTTGGTCGCGCAGTTCGAGCGGGCGAACAATGCCCGCGTGCGCTTCGTGAAGGGGGGCGATGCGGGGGAACTCCTCAACCGCCTGATCCTGACCCGCCGCGCGCCCCTCGCCGACGTGGTGTACGGGCTGGACAACACCCTGCTGCCCCGCGCAAGAGCCGCCGGAATCCTGGAGGCGTACAGGTCGCCCGCCCTCTCGAAAGTCCCCGCCGCCTACCGCCTGGACGAGCCTGGCTTACTGAACACGGTGGACTACGGCTTCGTGGCCCTGAACTACGACCGGGCGTATTTCCAGAAGGCGGGCCTGGCCCTGCCGAAAAGCCTTGATGACCTGAAAAAGCCCCAGTACGCCCGCCTGACGGTCGTACCCTCCCCGGCAACGAGCAGCCCCGGCCTCGCCTTCCTGCTCGCCACGGTGAACCACTACGGCGAGGCGGGTGCCTGGGCGTGGTGGCGAGAAGCCCGCGCAAACGGCCTGAAGGTCACGCGCGGCTGGTCGGACGCCTACGAAAAGGACTTCGGCAAGAATGGCGGCCAGTACCCCATCGTCCTGAGCTACGCGAGCAGCCCCGCCGCCGAGGTGTTCTACGCCGAGGGGTACAACCCGAAGAAACTCCCCGCCCAGGCCCCCACGGGCAATCTCTTCCTGCCCGGCAGCACTTTCCTGCAACTGGAGGGCGTCGGTATCCTGAGAGGCGCCAGGCAGCCGCAACTTGCCCGCAAGTTCGTGGACTTCATGCTCTCGAACGGCGTGCAGGCCAACTTCCCCACCCGGATGTGGGTCTATCCGGCCGTCAAGGGCACCCAACTCGACCCGGTCTTCAAGTTCGCCCAAGAGCCCGACGTGACTCCCGTCAAGCCGAGCGTACTCGCCAACCCACAACGGCTGGTGGACGCCTGGGTGACGAATGTGCTGCGGGCGCGGTGAGGGAATTGGGCGAGCGGGGCTGGCCACACGCCCCCTCACCCCGGCCCTCTCCCACGGGGGAGAGGGAGAAAAACAGCCAAGACTTTTGCTGTTCAAAATCGTCTCCTATGAGCGACCGATTCCCACCCCTCGGTTCGCTCTCGCACGGCCCTCACGTCGGCTCGCGCAGCGAGACGGTAGGCACGTAGCTTGGCATGCAGCAAGATCAAACCCCCCTCGTAGAGGGAGACGGCCACGAGCGAAGTGGGCCGAGCCCCTTGCCGAGCGCAGCGCCGCTCCCCCTGCCCCCTGTGGGGGTAGAGAGCAGGGGGGTGGGGGCAAACCGTAGCAAGGTGCCCGGCCCTTCCAACACTCCACCCTGACCCAAAACACCATGTTCCACCTCCCCCTCACCCTGCGCGGCTGGCTCCTCGCCCTCCTCCCCGTCCTCTTCCTGGGCCTGCTACTCGCCCTGCCCCTAGCCCGCACCCTGGCCGAGGGCGGCGTGAACCTAGGCGTGTGGCACGACCCCTACTTCCTGGAACGGCTGGGCTGGACGCTCGGCCAGGCGACGGTCTCCGCCCTGATCGCCCTGGCCGTCGGAGGTCCCCTCGCCTACCTGCTCTCCCGTTACGCGGTGCCCGGCAAAGGCCTGTTGCTGCGCCTGCTGCTGCTGCCCTTCGTGACCCCCACGCTTGTGGCGGTCCTGGGCCTTACGGCGCTGCTGGGGCCGCGCGGCTGGCTGACCGGGCCACTCGGGCTCGACCTGGAGGAGACGCCCGCCCTGCTTATCCTGGGCAACCTGTTTTTCAACCTGCCGGTGATGGTGCGGCTGGCGTACGGGGGCTTCTCGCGGGTGCCCGCTGCGCTGACGGGGGCAGCCCGGACATTGGGCGCCTCGGGCCTGCGGGCGGCGCTGACCGTGGCCCTGCCCCTGGCCCTGCCGGGGTTGAGCGCCGGGTTCATCCTGGTCTTCCTGTACTCGGCGCTGAGTTTCGGGCTGCCGCTGGCCCTGGGCGGCGAACGGTACGCGACGCTGGAGGTGGAGATCTACACCCTGACGGCCTACCAACTCCGGCTGAGCGAGGCGAGCGCCCTGATCGCCGGGCAACTGGCGTTGACGCTGGGAGCGACGTGGGCGTACGTGTGGCTGTCGCGCGGCGGGGCGGGTGTTCCCACGTCGGGGCTTCCAGTGGCGCGGGGCGGGACGGCTCTGCTGCTGTGGGGACTTCTCACCATCACCGTGTTGATCTGCTTCGGGCCGCTGGTCGCCGTGGTCGCCCGCGGCCTGCTGGGGTCGGGTGGGCCGACGCCCGCCTATTGGCAAGGGGTATTGACCGACCCCGACATGCCACTGCTGCTGGGCAACACCCTGCGCTTCGCCGGAATGTCGTTGATCGGTGCGGCGCTGCTGGGCGGCCTGCATGCCCTCGGCGCTTGGCTGGCCCGGTCGCGGACGCTCGACCTGCTGTCGCTGCTGCCGCTGATGGTGTCCCCGGTGAGCCTGGCGGTGGGCTACCTGCTCGCCTACCCGGCGCTGTCCGCGACGCTCCCTATGCTGATCGCGGCGTACACGCTGCTGGGCTTTCCCCTCGTCACTCGCAGCCTGCTCCCCGCCCTGCGCGCCCTGCCCCCCCGCCTGCTGGAAGCGGCGCGGAGTCTGGGGGCGGGACCCCTGACCGCCCACCGCACGGTCACGCTGCCCCTGACCCTTCCAGCCTTCCGGGGAGGAGCCGCGCTGGCCCTCGCCACAGTGCTGGGCGAGTTCGGGGCCACCCTGGTCCTGACCCGGCCCGAGTGGGCCACCCTGAGCGTGGGCCTGTACGAGCGGCTGGGCCGCCCCGGCGAGCGCAACCTGGGCGAGGCGTGCGCGCTGGCGACCGTCCTGCTCCTCCTCTCGGCGGCGTCCTTCACCCTGCTCGACGGCGGCGAGGGCGAGGTGACGTGACCACCAATGTCATACTTTGTTGGACAGGAGGCGGAACATGCGCGTGAAGCTCAGCAGGTACGGCAACAGCCTGGGCTTCGTGGTGCCCGCGAGTGTGGTGCGAGAAGAGGCGCTGGAGCCAGGGCAGGAATACGAGCTGGAGGTGACGGCGGATGGCGGCTTTCGCCTCTCGCCCCCCCGGACCAGGCGTCGGAGCCGGTACAGCGCGAAGGAGTTGCTTCGCGGGGTGCCCGAAGAACCGCTCCGCTACGAGGACGTTCCCGAGTGCGTCCCGGCGGGCCGGGAGCTGGACTGGTGAGCGCCCCGGAACGTGGACCACTCGTCTGGACCGACTTCGACCCCAGGCGGGGTGAGGAGCAGGAAGGCCGACGTCCCGCCCTCGTTATCAGCAGCGGGCAGTATAACCGGGTGACCGGGCTGCTGGTCTGCCTCCACGTGACCAGCCGCGTCGAGGGTTACCTCACGGAATTGCCCCTCCCCCCCGGCCTCGGGGCGCGGGGGGTCATCCTGACCTCACACGTCTACACCCTGGACTGGCAGGCGCGGGGATGGAGACCATTGAGCCCGTTCCCAGGGACGTTCTGGAAGAAGCCGTGGACCGGCTGATGGGCCTGGTCAGCGAGTGACCCACGTCACGCCCGCCCTCGACCTCCAGCACCTCTCCAAACGCTTCGGGCCTACGGTGGCGGTGGAGGACGTATCCCTCAGCGTCGGGCAGGGAGAGACCGTCGCCCTCCTCGGGCCGAGCGGTTGCGGCAAGAGCACGGTGCTGCGCTGCGTGGCGGGCCTGGAGCGGCCGGACGCGGGGCGGGTGTTCGTGGGGGGCCGGGACGTGACGGCCCTTCCCCCGGAGGCGCGGCAAGTCGGACTGGTGTTTCAGGACTACGCCCTCTTCCCGCACCTGAGCGTGCTGGGCAACGTGGCTTACGGTCCCCGGATGCGCGGGGCAAAACGGGCCGAGACCGAGGAATGGGCACGGGAGGCGCTGGTGCTGGTCGGCCTGGAAGGACTGGCGGGGAGGCGGACTACGGAGCTGTCGGGCGGTCAGGCGCAGCGGGTGGCCCTCGCCCGCGCGGTGGCGACCGGGTCCCCCCTGCTGCTGCTCGACGAACCGCTTTCCAACCTGGACGAGCAACTCCGCGCCCGGCTCCGTTCGGACCTGCGCGCCCTGTTCGCGCGGGTGGGGGCGGGCGTACTCCTCGTGACCCACGACCAGCGGGAGGCGCTGGCGGTCGCCTCGCGGGTGGCAGTCATGCGGGCAGGGCGGATCGTGCAGGTGGGCGCGGCGG
Organism: Deinococcus apachensis DSM 19763; assembly: GCF_000381345.1. NCBI lineage: Bacteria > Thermotogati > Deinococcota > Deinococci > Deinococcales > Deinococcaceae > Deinococcus > Deinococcus apachensis. Next base: position 20,193 of record NZ_KB906408.1, read on the forward strand.
CAGAGGTCTTCGCCCGGCCCGCGACGGCCTGGGTCGCCGCCTTCCTCGGTCACGCGAACGTTCTGCCGGGGCCGAACGGCTGTGCCCACCTCGTCCCCGAGGACGCCGTGCGGCTGGGTGAGGGTGGGCCCCTCCCCGTCACGGCGCGGCAGACGACCGATACGGGAACGGAAGTCACCATCCAGCACCCCCTCGGCCCCCTCACCCTGCATCTGAGTGCGCGGGAGGCGGCGGGGATTCAGGGAGACACGTTGCACCTGACCCTCGATCCGGCACGCATCCTGACTCTCCCTGACGACCGGGAGCGGGCATGACGGGCTGGATTCTGGTTGGCGGACGCCTGGTGATGACACAAGCTTTGCGGGCTCTCCCCCGCCCCGACCTGGTGGTGGCGGCGGATGGCGGGGGGCAGCACGCGGCGGTGCTGGGCGTGAGGGTGGACGCCTGGGTGGGCGACTTCGACTCCTCGAACGGCCTGGAGCTGGAGGCCCCGCGCGAGGTTCACCCGGCGGCGAAGGACGAGACGGACGCGGAACTCGCCGTGCTTGTGGCGCGTGAACGAGGGACGAGCGACCTCGTCTTCCTGGGCGCTTTCGGCGGGCGCTTCGACCACACGGCGGCGCTCGTGCTGGGGGGGTTGCGGCTCGCGGGAGAGGGCCTGGGGGTGACCTTGCACAGCGGGGACGAGAGCGCGCATCCGCTGCTTCCTGGTGCGGAAATGAGTCTTGACCTTCCGGGGGGCACGGTCCTCAGCGTGCTTGCGTTCAGCCCCCTACAGGGCCTTTCCCTGAGGGGCGTTCGTTGGCCCCTTGAGGACGCCTCCGTTCCCCTCGGCAGCGGCTGGACCGTCAGCAACGAGGCGGCGGGGGGGCGGGTGACGGCCTCGGTTAAACAGGGAACGGCGCTCGTTACCGTGCTACATAGCTCGTAAGGAGGGTCAGGCCGCGCTCGTCCGGTACGGCCGGTTGAGCCGCCGTTCCAGCAGCCGGAACAGCCGGGCCGCCGCATTGGACAGCAGGAAGTAGATCAGCGCGACGGCGAGGTACAGCGGCACCGGCTGGTAGGTGATCGACACCAACCCGCGCGTGGTGAGCAGCAGCTCGGACACCGTGATCACGCTCGCCAGGCTGGAATCCTTGAGCAGGCCGATAAACTGGTTGCCCAGCGCGGGGACCGCCGTCCGGGCCGCCTGTGGGATCAGCACCAGCCGCAGCGTCTGGAGCGGGTTCAGGCCCAGCGCCCGCGCCGCGTCCACCTGCCCGCGGTCCACGGCGTTCAGGCTGCCCCGGATGATCTCGGCGGCGTAAGCTCCGGCAAACAGGCTCAGACCCAGCACCGCCGTGTTGAAGGCGGGCAGGGACACCCGGGTAATTTGCGGCAGCGCGAAAAACAGGAAAAAGAGCTGCACGAGCAGCGGCGTGCCCCGGAACGTCTCGATGTAGAGGCCCGCCAGCAGCCGCAGCGGGGCCAGGCGCGACATCCGCCCCAGCCCGGCGATCAGCCCCAGGGCGAGGCCGAAGACGCTGGCGAGCAGGGTCAGGGAGAGCGTGAGCTGCGCGCCCCGCCACAGGGCGCGCAGCGCATCCGGTGTAAAGACGTCGAGCATGGGTTCACCTCCTCGGGTGAGGGTGGGACGTCAGCGGCCACTCAAGAACTGGGGCCGCGCGGCTTCTCGCACGGCCCCCTCCTCCCGGCCCGGCGTCTACCGGGTGGGCACGGTGATGTTCGAGCCCAGGTACTTCACGCTGAGCTGCTTGAGGGTGCCGTCCACCCGCATCTGCGCGAGCGCCTTTTCCACGGCGGCCTTGAGCTGCGGTTGGTTCTTCCCCAGGGTGATGTAGGGGTTGTCCTGCTGGAGGACCGGCCCGGCGGCCTTGAGCTTCTGCCCGTTCTTGATGGCAACGCTGCCCACCGTGCGGGTGGTGATCATGCCCGCCGCGCGGCCCGACGCGAGCGCCAGGTAGATCTCCGGCTCACCACTGTACGTCACCACATTGGGGTACTTCTGGTCGCGCAGGAACTTCTCGAACACGGTCCCCTGCGCCACCGCGACGGGCTTGCCGCCCAGCCCCGCCAGGTTCTTCGCCGCCGAGTTCGCGGGCACGAAGAGCTGGAAGCCGTCGTAGTAGTAAGGCTTGCTCAGGAAGTCCACCGCCCGCTCGCGCTCGGGCGTCTTGCTCTGCGAGGCGACGGCGAGGTCGAACTGCCCCGACTGGAGCCCCGCGATGATGGAGGAGAACTCGGCCTTGATCAGCCGGACCTTCACCCCGAGCCGCTTGCCGATCTCGCGCGCCACGTCAGCGTCGAAGCCGGTCAGCGAGCCGTCAGGGGCTGGTAGAGAGAAGGGCGGGTACTCGCCGCTCATCACGACGCGCAGTTCACCCCGCTTCTTCACGTCCGCCAGGTCGGCGTGGGCGACCGAGGCAGCGGAGAGGCTGAGGGCGGCGAGAAATAGGGAGGCAGATTTAAACATGGGTAATCTCCTGGGTGGCATGGTGAAAGCAAAACTGACCCTACCCCGTCTCCCGTCCGCCTGCCCAGAAGTCTTCCTTTACTTGGTGTGAGGCCCCACATACAGAAGGTGTGCGGGCCTACAGGTCTTCCCCTCCCCACCGGTCTTGCTTAAAGAAGAGCTGGGCCGAAGGGAACCCCCCCGGCCCGGTGTACTCCGCCTAATTCAGGGGGTGGGTGGGCAGGCCACCACACCGGCCCGCGCTCCGCGCGTGAAGCGGCAGCCGTAGTTGGGGTCAGCGACCGTGGCGGGGGTGAGCACGTCGTCCCCGGCGGGCTTGACTCCGGTCTTCTTCCAGGCCACGAGGTCGTTGAATGCCTCCACCACCTCGGCCCCGGTGAATTGGCAGTGGCCGGGGGCGCGGATGGCCCGCTGGACGAGGAGGTTACCGTTGCCCTTCGCCTCGGCGGCGCGTCGGTACCTCTGCTGGTGCGCAAAGGGCACGTAGAGGTCACCCAGGGTGTGCATGGTCAGCACCGGCACGCTGAATTCGCCATTGATGCGTGGCAGCCAGCGCAGCCCCCCCAGCCGGGCCGCGTTCGCGTTGGGGTCCGCCTCCACCCTCAGGATGGCGGCGTTGAAGGCCACCTCGGTGGGGGTGGGAGTCGCGCCCGTCGTCCAGCGGTAGGTCACGTCCTTATTGCCGTAGAAGTTCTTGCTCAGCACGCCGTTCAGCGTCCCGTCCGAGCCGCCCGTGCCGAACACTGCGTTCTGGTAGGCGCCCAGGCGGAAGCCCAGCTCGAAGACGGGTCGGTCACCGCCGGTCAGGTTGCGGGCAATCTCGCGCAGCTTGGTCCCCTGACCGCTGTTCTCCTGCCAGAGGTCGCCGGAGGAACTGGTGAACAGCGCCGCCTTGATGTCGGGCAGGATGTCCTGGTAGCTCGTCTGGGGGTAGCTCCGCGCTCCCAGCCCGGCGAGTTGCGCGGCAACCGTCGTGTAGTCGCCCAGCCACTGGAACTCGTACTCCTCGTCCATCACCCCGCACAGGGGCAGAGAGGCGGCGTAGGTCACCTTGTTCTGCTCAGTGTCCAGCGACTCCTTCTCCACGGCGGCCCCGGCCACATGCCCGCCCATCGAGACGCCCATGATCAGGTACTCCTTGGGTTTCTCGTACTTGCCTCCCGTCAGCTCGCCGAACTTCAGGGCGAGCGCGTTCGTGTCCTCCACCCCGGCCTGCACGTCGTAGTAGTTCGCCGAGTAGGAACTCGCCGCCCAGGCGTACCCCTGGCTGATCAGGTACTCGCGGATGACGGGGGGATCGACCGTGAGGTTCTCGCCGGTCCCGCGGTAGCCGTGCGCGTACATCACCAGGGTGCCGTTCCATTTGGCGGGCACCTCAATCAGGTAGCTCGCCTGACCGTGCAGGCCGCTGTAGGTGCCCCGGTACAGGGTGGCGACCCCGCCGGGCAGGTCCCCCACACCACCGAGCGCCGCAGGGTCGGTCGACGGCACCACGGGCTTGAAGGTCCGGGTGTCCTGCGCGCGGGTGTCCGAGCCGGAGTCCACAACGGGCGACGCGCCGGGCGGCGGAACGGTCGACTCAACCGGACCCCCGCAACTGGCGAGAGTGAGCGCGCAGGCCAGCAGGGTCAGGGCCGGAAAGGCAAGGCGGGTCGGCGTACGGGTCATAAAGCCTCCATGAGAGAGGGAACGACGTCTGGGCGCGGCGGCTCAGGCAGGGAAGGGCACCTAGATGAGCTGTTCTGTGAGAAACTCCCGTATTTAAGGGTGTCCACCGGGCTCATGTCAACCCGGCGCCGTTCGTCTTCCAGAGGGGTTGCCGGGAACCCCCTCCCCCTCTCCCCCGTATCCCTGGCATGAGATCAGGACGTGGAATCGGCTGTGGTTGTCTGGGATGCGGGGGCGGCACCCTGCTCGTACTCGCTCTGCTGGGGGCGCTGGCGTGGTTTTTCGTCATTCAGCCCGCCCGAACTTTTCTGGATTCCTGGCGTGGTCCGGCCCAGACGCAGACCCAGAGCCAGACCGGGAATGGGACGAACATTCCTTCACCCAACCTGCCCGCGAACGGGGACGCCACGGCTCCCGCTCCAACCGGAAACGTCGACCGCCCCGTGACCCAGGCGGACGTGCAGCGCTTCGTGCGGGTGCGCCGCGAGGTCCGGGATGCCTTTGGCGGCAGCCTGACTGGCCTGGAGCGGGTCTGGGGCGACGTTCAGAACGGGCAGACCCCGAACCTGCTGACGGTCCTGAACGTCCTGCGCGAGGCGGGGGGCAGCATCGGCCGCGCCCGCCAGGCTCAGACGGCAGCCCTCGCCGGGCAGGGCCTCAGCGCCGAGCGTTACGCCGTCATCCGCAGCACCGTGAACCGCGCCCTGGGAGTTCCCAACGTCGACTTCACCCGCGCCGCCGAGGCGTTGCAGCAGGGCCGCCTCCCCGACCTGAACACCACCGTGCAGACTGCCACCGCCCAGGAACGCGCCCTGGTCGAGCCCTTCCGCGCGGAGTTGACGCAAACGGCGGCGCTGGGATTGCTGGGGCTGTAGGGATGTAGGGAGCCATTGGTTTTTAGCCGGGGTAGGCGAACGCGATGCCTGCCCCGGCTTTTTGAGGGGTGGACGGTGGGGCTTGCCTGATGAGGGTAAGCGCTGCCTGGCACTTCCCTTTGCACGCAACTTTGCGCGTCCTGGCCTCCCCACAAACGCTTGATGCGAAATGAGAAGCTGGGAGCGGGCTTTTCGTCGTCTGGTGCGTGGGCGAGCTACGCTCACCGCCCCCACCCAGCCTCGCCCGCAAGGCGGGAGGAGCAACAGCGCCAAAGCTTTTGCTTCTTAAAACCGTCTCCTGTGGACGACCAACGCCTGCAAGTGGCTGACGCTCGCACCGCCTCCACCCCGCTTTGCTCGCGCATCGAGACAGTGGGCCAGTCGCTGAGAACCCAGCAAGATCAAACAGTCCGCCCAAAGGAGGACGGCCACGGATGCAATGGGCGAGCCCTTGCCTAGCGCAGCGCCGCTCCCCTCTGCCCACTGGGTAGGGGGTGGGCACACCCCCAACTTCACCCTCCCTGAAGTGTCGCTTCCCTTCCCGCCGCCCTCATCAGCTTGCCGTAAGGTGGTCGGCATGACGACCGAGACCCTCCCCTCTACCGCGCAATCGGCAGCCCTGTTTGCCCGGGCCCGCGCGGTCACCCCGGGCGGCGTGAACAGCCCGGTGCGGGCCTTCAGGAGCGTGGGCGGCTCCCCCCGCTTCATCCGCGAGGCCCACGGCGCGTACCTGACCGACGTGGACGGGAACCGACTGGTGGACTACATAGGCTCGTGGGGACCCATAATCGTGGGACACGACCATCCGGCGGTGCGGGAGGCAATTCTGGAGGCCCTGGCGGGTGGCACGAGTTTCGGCGCGCCCGGCGAGCGCGAGGTGCGGCTGGCCGAGGCGGTGACCCGCATCACCGGGGCCGAGCGGGTGCGCTTCGTGAACAGCGGCACCGAGGCGACCATGAGCGCCCTGCGCCTGGCCCGGGGCTTTACGGGACGCAAGTACATCGTGAAGTTCCGCGGCAACTACCACGGCCACGCCGACGGCCTGCTCGTCGAGGCGGGCAGCGGTCTGCTGACGAATGCGGAGGGCACGCTCGGCGCCTCGGCCCCCAGCAGTGCCGGTGTCCCCGAGGAATACGCCCGCCTGACGCTGGTGAGCGAGTACAACGACCCGGCCGCGCTCGACACCCTGATGGCCGAACGCGGGCACGAGGTCGCGGCCGTGATCTTCGAGCCGGTGGTCGGCAACGCGGGCGTGCTGATCCCCACCCCCGAATTCCTGGCCGCCCTGCATCGCGTCCGCGAGCGGGGCGCCCTCCTCATCGCCGACGAGGTGATGACGGGCTTCCGCCTCTCGCTGCAGGGCGCCACCGGGCTGCTGGGCCTGGAGCCCGACCTGATCTGCTGGGGCAAAATCATCGGCGGGGGCCTGCCGGTGGGCGCTTATGGTGGGCGGCCGGACGTGATGGACTTCGTTTCGCCGCAGGGTCCGGTGTACCAGGCGGGCACCCTCAGCGGCAACCCATTGGCAATGGCGGCGGGCCTCGCCACGCTGGAGGTGCTGGAGGGGAACCCCGGGATTTACACGCACCTGGAAACCTACACCTCGCAGCTCGCTACGGGACTGAGCGCGGCGGCGCAGGAGGCGGGCGTGCCCCTGAGCATCAACCACATCGGCTCGATGCTGACGGCCTTCCATCAGGACGCACCGGAAGGCTCGATCCGCACCTACGCGGACGCGGCCCACAGCGACACCGCCGCCTTTGCCGCTTGGTTCCAGTCCATGTTGGGCCAGGGCATCTACTGGGCCCCCAGCCAGTTCGAGAGCATCTTCGTGAGCGCGGCCCATACGGACGCGGAACTGAGCGCCACACTGGAGGCGGCGCGCACTGCCTACCGCACGCTGGGAGGAACACGATGACCCTGCTGCAAAGCCAAACCGATGTCCTGCGGGTCCTCACCGAGAACAAGGTCATCGCCGTGGTGGGCTTTCACCACGACCCGATGAAGCCCGCATACTACGTCCCGGAATACCTGTACCGCCAGGGCTACACCATCATCCCCGTCAACCCGGCCCTCGTGGCGCGCGGCGAGAGCTTTTTCGGACACAGGGCCGTCTCGACCCTCGCCGAGATCACGACGCCCGTGGACATCGTGGAAGTCTTCCGCCGCAGTGACAAGGTGCGTGACCACCTCGCCGACATCCTGTCCATGTCGCCCCTGCCCCGCGTGGTCTGGATGCAGCAGGGCATCCGCGACGAGGCGACCGCCCGGGTCCTCAGCGAGCGCGACATCGACGTGATTCAGGACCGCTGCATGTTGGCTGACCACAGGGCGCTGTTGTAGGCGATAGATAGAGATAGAGAAGGTCCTAACCGGGGAGGGGTGTCTGTGCCTCTCCCCGCTTCTTTACCCTATGGCGAACCTATGTCTGCCTTGTCCCCAGCAGTTCACAACCGGGATGTTTGGGCCGCGAGACCGACGTGTGGGGCGAGCTGACGCTCGCACGGCCTTCACCCCGCCTTGCTCGCGCAGCGAGACGGTGAGCACGCGACTTGGAACCCAGCAAGATCAAACTTTACGGGATGAGAAAAGCGATCACAGGCGCGGCGGGCGAGCCCTTGCCAAGCACAGCGCCGCTCCCCTGCCCCCTGGGGGGTGGGGGCATGGCCCATGGCTCAGAGCAAAATCACCTCCACATCCTCCCCCACCTGCACCGCCCCACCCTCCGGCACCACCACCAGTGCATTCGCCTCACTCAACGAGCGCAGCACCCCACTTCCCTGCTTCCCGTAGTCCCAGACCTCCCCGCCCCGCAGCACCCCGCGCCAGAAGGCTGTCTTGTCCGGCAGCCCCCGAAACGGCGTGCCCGCCCGCAGCCTCAGCGTCCCCACCGGCTGCCCCGTCAGCACCGGACGGACGATGACGTGAAAGACGACCAGGCTGCTGACTGGATTTCCCGGCAGGCCGAACACGGGGAGCCCCTGCCAGCCCCCCAGCAGCGCGGGCCCGCCGGGACGCATCCGCACCTTCCAGAAGGCGACGCGCCCCCGCTCGATGAGCAGGTCCCGCATGAAGTCGTACCGCCCCATGCTGACCCCCCCGCTGGTGAGCAGCACGTCCGCGCCGCCCGCCTGCGCGATCGCCTCCTGAAGTGCCTCCGGGCTGTCGGGGGCGTGACCCAGGGCCAGCACGTCGCAGCCGCACTCCTCCAACATCGCTTGCAGGCCGTAGCGGTTGCTGTCGTACACCTGACCGGGCCCCAGGGGATGGCCGGGCTCGATCACCTCGTCCCCGGTCGACAGGAGCGCGACCCGCAGTCGGCGGCGGACGGGGACCTCGGCGTGGCCGAGGGCAGCGGCCAGGGCGACCCGGGGCGGTGTGAGCAGGGTGCCCGCCGTCAGAATGGTCTCTCCGGCCCGGAAGTCCCCTCCCTCATGCCGCACGTCGGCGGGGCTGGCGGGGCGGGCCAGGAGCACGTGGTCGGGGCCCTCGTCCGTGAGTTGCTCGACGGGGCAGATGGCGTCCACGCCTGCTGGCAGAGGAGCCCCCGTGTAGATGCGGACGCACTCGCCGGGTCCAACTGCGCCGGAAAAGGGCACCCCCGCCCGGCTCTCACCCACCACCCGCAGGCGGACGGGCGAGGTCGCTGAGGCGTTCACCGTGTCCACCTCACGGGCCGCGACGCCATCCAGAGCGCTCTCGGTGGCGCTGGGATGGCTGACCCGGGCCTGGAGGTCAGCGGCGAGCATTCGCCCACGGGCCGCGGCGAGGGGGATGGTCTCAGCGCCGGGAGCAGGCAGCAGCGTGGCGAGCATGTCGCGCGCCTCCTGAACGCCGACATGCATGGAATAGGGCTGGAATGGGGCCGTCATGCGGGCAGCATAGGCGGGTTTCTCTCCGTTAAGGCAGGTGCGGTGCCAGCTTCATACTCTCGTGAGAGGGTACACTTCTAGGGCGAGCCGAAACATTTCAGGCACTCAGCGAACGGAGAACTCATGAACATCACCCAGGACAAGGTTGTCGACCTCGATTACGTGCTCAAGGTGGACGGCGAGGTTGTGGACCAGAGCGAGCCGGGCGAGCCGCTGACCTACCTGCACGGCCACAGCAACATCATCCCCGGGCTCGAAAAGGCCCTGGAGGGCAAGAAGGCCGGGGACAGCCTGCACGTCACCGTCCAGCCGGAAGACGGCTACGGCGAGCGCGACGAGGACAACGTCGAGACCCTCGACCGCAGCGACTTTGACGACGAGGTAGAGATCGGCGCGACGTACTACGCCCAAGCGGAGGACGGCAGCGTCCTGCCCTTCACCGTGGTGGATGTGGACGGCGATCAGGTGCAGGTGGACTTCAACCCACCCCTGGCGGGCATGGTCCTGAACTTCGACGTGACGGTCAAGAATGTCCGCGACGCCACGCCCGAGGAGTTGGAGCACGGGCACGCGCACACGGCGGGCATGCACGACCACGAGTAGACCGGAGCAGCAAGAGCGAAGGTGGGCCGCCCCAGTCGGAGTGGCCCACCTTCGCTCTTGCTGCTGCATGTTTCCGGGGGAAGAAGCGATGTCACCCTGAGCGCAGCGAAGGGCCTCCTCGGGCACACATGGGATGCCTCGCTCCGCTCAGCATGACACCGTTCTTTTAGCCCATGCCCTAGATTCGCGCCGCCGCCCGGGCGGCCAGTACGTCCACCAGATGGGCGCGGTACTCCGGGCTGGCGAAGCGGTCGCCGAGGAGGCCCGCCGATTCGACCAGCCCGGTCCCAACCGGCTCACCCCTGTTCACGCGCTCTTCCAGGCGGTGCAGGCGCTCGGCCTTCTCCCCCGCCCCGGTGTAGGCCGCCCGAATCTGCCCGTCCAGATGCCGAACAACGGCCACCCCAGCAATCGCGTAATGGCTGGCCGGGTGCTTGAACTTCTCGTACGCGCTCGCCTGCACGCTCGCGGGGATGCGGATGTGGGTGAGGAGTTCGCCCGGCTTCACGGCGCTCTCGAACATGCCCAGGAACATCTCGTCGGCGGGGACGACGCGCTCCCCCTCCGGCCCACGGATGACGAATTCGACGCCCAGCGCGAGGGCCGCCGCCGGGTAGTCCGCACTCGGGTCCGCGTGCGCGAGCGAGCCGCCGATGGTGCCCCGGTTGCGGACCATCGGGTCGCCGACCTCGTGCGCCACCTCGGGAAAGAGCGGCAGGTCCGAGCGCAGCACCTGGGCGTGGGTGGTCATCGCGCCCACCACGAACATGTCCCCCTCGCGGCGGATGCCCTTCAGTTCCTCCAGACCGAAGATGTCGAGGAGCGCGGGCGGCTGGGCCAGACGAAGCCGCATGGCCGGGAGGAGTGAGTGCCCCCCCGCAATCACCTTGAGGTCGGGGTTGGCCGCCATCGCCGCAAGCGCGTCGTCAACGCTGTGGGCTCTTTGATAGTCGAAATTGGTTGGGTACATGTTGCCTCCCCGTCGTGAGCGTCGAAGGTCTGAGAATCCGGAAAACTATTCCCTCGGGACCTTCGACGTTCAGGCCGTTTTCAGTCGTCCGCCGCCTGCCCCATCCCCGCCGTGCGCGCCGCCTGAATCGCCCGCCAGACCTTCTCGGAGGTGTAGGGCATGTCGAGGTGCGCGATGCCGTACTCGTGCCACAGGGCGTCCATCACGGCATTTGCCACCGCGGCGGTGCTGGCGATGGTCCCCGCCTCGCCGATCCCCTTCACGCCTAGGGGGTTATGCGGGCTCGGCGTCACCGTATGGTCGATGTGGAAGGTGGGGAGGTCGTCGGCGCGGGGCACGGCGTACTCCATGAAGGTCCCCGCGAGCAGGTTTCCCTCCTCATCGTAGGCGGCGTCCTCCCAGAGGGCCTGCCCAGCACCCTGGGCGATCCCGCCGTGAACCTGCCCCTCGGCGATCAGGGGGTTGATGAGGGGGCCGCAGTCGTCCACACAGCCGTAGTTCTTCAGGCTGACCTTGCCGGTGTCGGTGTCGATCTCCACGACTGCCACGTGCGTTCCGAAGGGATACACGAAGTTCTTGGGGTCGTAGAAGGCGGTCGCCTCCAGCCCCGGCTCCATCCCTTCCGGCAGATTATGCGCGAGGTGGGCCATCAACGCCACGTCGAAGAAGGTCTTGCTCTGGGTGGGGGCGCCCTTCACCCGGAAGACGCCATCCGCGTGCTCGATATCCTCCTCGGAAGCTTCGAGGAGGTGCGCGGCGATCTTGCGGGCCTTGGCCGTGATCTTGCCGAGGGCCATCTTGAGGGCGCTGCCGCCCACCGCCGCGCTGCGGGAGCCGTACGTGCCCCAGCCGTAGGGCATCCGGCCCGTGTCGCCGTGGATGAGTTCGATGTCCTCGATGGGAATCTGAAGCTCATCGGCGGCGATCTGCGGGAAGGCCGTCTCGTGCCCCTGCCCGTGGCTGTGCGAGCCGGTGTACAGCTCGACCTTGCCGGTAGGGTGGACGCGCACGAGGCTGCTCTCCCACTGTCCGGCCTGAGCACCGAGCTGACCGACGAGGGCGGAGGGCGCCAGGCCGCACGCCTCCAGGTACGAGATGACACCCACGCCCAGAATCTTGTTCGAGCCCTTCCTCCGCTCCTGCTCGGCCCGCAGTTCCGGGTACTTCATCATGTCCAGGGCCATGTCGAGCGCGGGCTCGTAGTTGCCGCTGTCGTACACCAGCGCCACGGGCGTCTGGTAGGGGAACTCGTCCGGCTGGATAAAGTTGAGGCGGCGGAACTCGGCGGGGTCCATCCCGAGTTCGTGGGCCATCACATCGACCGTACGCTCGATCAGGTAGGTGGCCTCCGGTCGGCCCGCGCCGCGGTAGGCGTCCACCGGGACGGTGTTCGTCATCACGCCCGTGACCTTCACGTGGATGGCCGGGAACTTGTACACGCCGTTCATCAGCGTGCCGTACAGGTAGGTGGGCACGGCGGGCGCGAAAAGGGTCAGGTACGCGCCCAGGTTAGCGACCGTGTTCACCCGCAGGCCCAGCATCCGCCCCTGCTCGTCCACCGCGAGTTCAGCCTCCGACTCGTGGTCGCGGCCCTGCATGTCGGAGACGAAGCTCTCGCTGCGCCGCGCGGCCCACTTCACGGGCCGGCCCAGCCGTTGCGCGGCCAGCAGCACGATCACTTCTTCCTGGTACTGGAAGATCTTTGAGCCGAAGCCCCCGCCCACATCCGGGCTGATGACCCGCAGCTTGTGCTCGGGAATGCCCATCACGAAGGCTGCCAGGATCAGGCGGTGGATGTGCGGGTTCTGGGAGGTCGTGTACAGCAGGTACTCCCCGCTGGCCGGAGTGAACTGGGCGAGCGAGGCGCGGGGCTCGATGGCGTTGGGCACCAGCCGGTGGTTGCGGAGCTTGACCTTCACCGTCCTGTGCGCCCGGTTGAAGGACTCGTTCAGCGCCGCCTCGTCGCCGATCTCCCAGCGGAAGGCGACGTTGTCGGGCACGTCGTCATGGACCTGTGGGGCTCCGTCCTCCAGCGCCGCGCTGCCGAGGGACACGGCGGGCAGGGCCTCGTAGTCCACAGCGAGCATGGCCGCCGCGTCCTCCGCCTGGGGGCGGGTCTCGGCGATCACAACCGCCACGATGTCACCGACGTGGTTCGCCTCGCCCTGAGCGATGGCGTGGTGCGCCGGGATTTTCAGGTCGGGGAGCAGCCAGCCGGGCGGAATGCTGCCCAGCCCGGCCGCCTTCACGTCCTCACCTGTCAGCACGGCCACCACCCCGGGCATCCCGTCCACGCTGCTCTTGTCGATGTTCGTGATTCGCGCGTGTGAATAGGGGCTGCGGACCATGGCCGCGTGCAGCATGCCCGGCAGCACGAAGTCGTCGGTATAGCGCCCGGTCCCGGTGATGAAGCGCGGGTCCTCCTTGCGCTTCAGGGCCTGGCCCATGTACTTCTCTGTTCGCTCGGTCATTGGGTGCCTCCGGGAGGGTCAGTGGGAAGTGGGAGCTTCGGCGAGGGCATCTGCTTCCGCTGCGCTTTCTCCACTGACCACTCCCCACTCACGTCTTTCAATCGTCCGCCGCCTGCTCCGCCCCCACCTGCCGCGACTCCCGCATCGCCTGGGCCGCGTACTGCACGGCGAGGACGATGTTGTGGTAACCGGTGCAGCGGCAGTAATTGCCCTCCAGGTGGTGGCGGATCGTCTCCTCGCTGGGGTCGGGGTCGTGCCTGAGCAGCTCGGCGGCGCTCATGATCATGCCGGGGGTGCAGAAGCCGCACTGGAGGCCGTGTTTCTCCCAGAAGCCCGCCTGGAGGGGATGCAGTTCGGCGGCAGTGCCGATCCCCTCGATGGTCGTGACCTCCATGCCCTCGGCCTGAACGGCGAGGAGGGTGCAACTTTTCACCGCGTCGCCGTTCAGGTGGACGGTACAGGCGCCGCACTGGCTGGTGTCGCAGCCCACGTGGGTCCCCGTCAGGCCCAGGTCCTCGCGCAGGAAATGCACGAGCAGGGTGCGCGGCTCCACGTCGCGGGTGTGGGGGCGACCGTTGACCGTCACCGTGACGTTCATAGCGGGGCTCCGGGACGTGTGCGGGTCTGGCGAGGGCTCTCCTGCATGGTCCACCTCCAGGGTGAGGGCGGCGAGGCGTAGGGCCGAAGTGGGTCCGGGTGCCCTGGCCGGGCCGGACCCCGCGTGTATTGTGTGTACCTCCCCTATTCAAGCATGAATCGGGCTGCTCGAAATGCGGGCTGGGCTAAGCTCGGAGGAGGACCCGGACATGAACCTTCTGGGGGTGTGGAGGGTGACAGACCGCTTTGGTGTAAGCTGTACACTGTTGTCACGGCCGGGGGAGGACCTCCGGCGGGTTTTGGGGCGACCTTTGTCCTGGACCCAACTCGTGAATTCGTTCACAGGAGTGCTTGCATGAAGACCCTCATCCTTGGCGCTGGCTACGCGGGCCTCGCGGCGGCCACCAAAATGAAGCCCACCCCCGGTCTGGAGGCCCTGCTCGTCGAGCAGAACGCCTACCACACCTTCGAAACCCGTTTGCACGAGGCCGCCGCGCACAACACGCCGGTCACCCTGCCCCTCACGCCGCTGCTGCGCGGCACGGGCGTCCACCTGGAGCAGGCGCAGGTCGAGAACGTCGATGTGGACGCTAAGGAAGTCACCCTCAAGGACGGCCGGGTGCTCACCTACGACACGCTCGTCGTGGGCCTGGGCTCGGTCACGAACTTCTACCGCATCCCCGGCCTCGCCGAGAACGCCGCCGAACTCAAGCAGCTCAGCGACGCTGACGAGATCTTCAACTTCGTCAACCGCGCCTACAGCAGTGACTACACCGGCAACCGCGACATCGTGGTGGGCGGCGCGGGTCTGACGGGCGTGGAGCTGGTGACCGAACTCGCGCAGCGGGCGGAAGTGCTCAGCCGCGAGCGCGGGCTGCCCCCCTTCCAGATCTACCTGGTGGAGGCGGGACCCAAGATTCTGCCCGTCCTTGACGACGCGCTGCGGCAGAAGGCCGAGAACACGCTGCGCGAGTACGGCATCCACATCCTGATCGGCCACCGCCTGATGAGCGCGACCCCCGACAGCGTGACGGTGCAGACGCAGGACGGCGAGCAGAAGGTCATCCCCGCGGGCAAGATCATCTGGACGGGCGGCATCCAGGCGCGCGACATCGTGAAGGGTGAGCGGCTGGAGAAGGGGCCGGGTGGGCGCATCGCGGTCGACGAGTTCCTGCGCGCCAAGAATTACCCCGACGTGTTCGTGATTGGTGACATGGGCCTGGCGCTCAACCAGGACGGCAAGCCGGTGCCCACCACCGCGCAGCACGCCGGGCAGCAGGGCCGCCTGACGGGCAAGAACCTGATCCGCCTGGCCAAGGGCGAGGAGCTTCAGCCCTACGAGCCCACCACCCTGGGCGAGTTCGTCTCGCTGGGCGGCCTGATGGCGGTCGGCTGGATGAAGCTGCCGTGGAATCAGAAGCTCGCCATCACGGGTGGCCTCGCCCACGTGATGAAGCGCGCCTCCGAGTGGCGCTGGCGGGCCAGCATCGACTGAGGAACATCAACAAACGGGGTCCCGGGTGAACATCCTGGGACCCTCTCTTTTGGTTCCGGTCAATCCTGCATGCGGAGTTGCTGGCACTCGGGACAGAAATGTGTTCCCCGCTGCCCCAGCACGATCTTCTTGATGGGCGTGCCGCAGCGGGGGCATGGCTTCCCTGTCTGCCCGTAGGCGATGTGGTTCCCCTGGAACTCCCCGATCTCGCCGTCGTGCTGGGCATAGTCGCGCAGGGTGCTGCCCCCCGCCTCGACCGCCTCGTGCATGACCTCGCGGACGGCGTGGTAGAGGCGGCCCGCCTCCTCGCGGGTCAGGCGCGTCTGGGCGGGGTGGATGCGCGCCCGCCACAGGCTCTCGTCGGCGTAGATGTTGCCCACACCGCTGACGGGCTTCTGCGAGAGCAGCCAGGGCTTGACGGCCCCAGCCTGGGCGGCCTGGCGCGCAAACTCCTCCTCCTGGAACTCGTCCCCGAGGGGTTCGGGACCCATGCCCAGCAGGGTGGGCATTCCCCGGTACTCGCCTGCGGGCACGACCGCCATCTTGCCAAAGCGCCGGGGATCGTTGAAGTAGAGCTGGCCCGCGTCAGTCGTCAGGGTCACGCGGGTGTGCGGCCCCTCCTCCAGCCGGAAGCCACCGGTCATCCCCAGGTGGACGATGAGTTCGAGGTCATGGGGATCATCCCCCTCCGCCTCTGCCGTGGCGAGGTGCAGCATCAGGTACTTGCCCCGGCGCGAGAGGCGGCTGACCCGGCGCCCGTGCGCGAGGTGCGTGTCGCGGTAGCGGTGCGGCGAGTCGTGGGTCAGGCTCAGGATGGTGCGCCCCGCAAGCAGCGGCTCGATCTTGCGACGCGTGGTCTCGACCTCGGGGAGTTCCGGCACAGGGGGAGGATAGGTGATGGAACGAGGGGCAACTGGGAAGCGGGCGGCAGTTGGTTCCTCTCAAGCACACCCGAACGTCGCCTGTCGCCCTGAACGAAGTCAAGGGCCCCGACTTCCGGTCGGAATGCTTCGCCTGCGGCTCAGCATGACCAGTCCCTTGGCAAGCGGTGCACGCACCTCCTGCCCTATCCTGACCCGTGCCCACGCTGCTGCTGACCGGTTTCGAGCCCTTTCACACCCACCCCACCAACCCGAGCGCCCAGGCGGCGGAGGCACTGGACGGGCTGGAGGTCGGCGGACTGCGCGTGCGGTCCGCCCTGCTGCCCGTCGAACCGCACGCGGCGGCCCAGGCCCTGCGCGGTCTGCTGGAACAGCACCTGCCGGACGCCGTCCTCCTGACCGGCCTCGCGGCGGGACGCCCGCAGTTGACCGCCAAGCGGGTCGGGCTGAACGTGATGGACTTCGTGATCCCCGACAATGCCGGGCAGACGTACCGGGACCACCCGGCGCACCCGGACCCCTCGGCGCCCGCCGCCTACCTCAGCACGCTCCCCCTGCGCGCCATTCTGGACGCCTGGCGGGAGGCGGAGATTCCCGGCGGCATCAGCAACACGGCGGGGCTGTACGTCTGCAACTTCGTGCTGTACCACACCCTTGACTTTCTGGCCCGGGCGGGGCGGGCGCACGTTCCCTGCGGCTTCCTGCACGTGCCCGCCAACGCCGCCGTCGCGCTCGCCGTGCTGGAGGACCGCGCCCCGATTCCCTATCTGCCTCAGGAGGAGATCACGCGGGCGGTGCGTGTGGCGGTGGAAGTCGTTGGTCGCAGGCTGTAGGGAGGGGCCGACGCTTCTCCCCCACCTCCTATGGAAAGGGCGCCTTCCCCTCTGCCCAGCCGCCCCCCGGCCCGCCCACCCAGTGCCACTCGCCGCCCTCCTGGGGTTTTTGCCGCAGCGCCCCGCTGACCGCCGCGAGGGGCACGCGCCGGGCGAAGCGGGTGCGGGCGTGCCACTGCGAAAGGGCGCGGGCCGGGTCGGCGGGGCGCAGTCCGCGCAGCGCGGCGTCGGCGCGGTTCACAGCGAGGTCGAAGAGGGCGTCGGGAACCTCTCCCGCCGGGCGTTCGCCGTCGGGGCTCGGGTCATTCAGGAAGGGACGGTCGGGCACGCGCGGGCCGTCCTCCCGATTCACGAGCGCATGCGGTGGAGTTCCACCACGTAGCGCGCGAGTTCCTGGGGGGCGGCGACCTGACGGGCGATCTCCACCCGGGCCTCCAGCACGGCCACATCGTAGGGGTCGATTCGCAGCAGCTCGTTGGCGAGGAGGAGCGCCCGGCGCAGGTCGCCCTCCTCACGGGCGCGGCTCAGGCGGCCCTTGAGTTCCAGGGTGAGGAGCACCCGCAGCTCCTCGCGCAGGTCGTCGGCCCACTCGCTCTCCATCCGCAGCCCCGGCAGGAAGGGGCCGCGGTACAGGGCGAGCGCCCGGCCCAGGTCGCCCGCCTCCAGGGCCGAGCGCAACTCGGTCACGTCAAGTTCCACGTGGACCTCCGGCCCCAGGCGGTAGCGGGGCTGCTTGGCGCTCCCCTCCATCTGCAGCACCTCGGGGCCCAGGCGCACACGCAGCTCGCGGAACACCGCCCGGAAGTAGTCCCCGGCGGTCTTGGGGTCGCGGTCGGGGTAGATGGCGGCCTCCAGGTCGCGCCGGGTCTGCCCGGGGTGCAGCGCGAGGTAGGCGAGCGTCAGCACGCTGCCCTCCAGGCTGAAGGGGATGCGCTCGCCGCCGCGCTCGACCTCCGCCCGGCCCAGGGTGTAGACGCGCAGGTACAGCGGCGCGGGGACCGCCTCGCCGCCGCTTGCCCCCGGGAAGGCGAGCTTTTCGAGCACGAGTTGCAGGTCGGGCGCCAGGTCGGGGTCCAGCCGCGCCCGCTGCACCAGGCTGGCGAGTTCCTGGAGGTCCGGTCGGTAGAGCATACGGTCGCGGGCGTTCACCAACGCTGTGAGAGCCTGGCAGAAGGTTCCCAGGCTCGCCCCCTCGTCCCCCAGAGACGCCTGAGTGTCGGCGAGGTGCAGCAGCGCCCGCACGCGCCCCTGCTCGCCCAGGCCGGGGCTTTCCAGCGCCCGGGAGAGAGACTCGGCCGCCTGGGCGTGGTTCCCGCGCCGCCGAAGCAGCAGGCCACGCGTCAGCGTCACGGCCGGATGCGCCGGATCGGGAGCGAGGTCGTGCAGCGTCTCCAGCGCCCGCGCGTGGTCACCCTGGTGGCTGGACAGGTCGGCCAGCCGGGTGGCGGTCCAGGTCAGCAGCTCGAAATCGTGGGTGGTCTCGACGATGAGCCGCAGGTCCTGGAGGGTCCGCAGGTGCGCCGCCCGGTCCCCGGTGAGGTGATGCAGCTCGGCCTCCACGGTGAGCAGGTAGGCTCGGGGCGTCAGGGCGTCGGTATGCTCCAGCGCCTCCCAGCCCTGCGCCAGGGTGGCCCGCGCGCCCGCGAAGTCCCCGGTGAGCACCTGCACGTTCGCCAGGCCCGTCAGTGCTGAGAGCCGCGCGATGGGGGTGCGGCCCACCGGCAGCAGCCGCAGCGCCTCGCGGTACAGGTGCCGGGCGCGGCGGAGGTCGCCGACCTTGACGTGCATCTGCGCGACCGTCTGGGTCACGCGCCCGATCTGCTCGTCGGTGCCCGCGGCCAGGTAGCCGCGCCAGGCCCGCTCGCAGCGCTCCAGGCCCTGGGCCACCCGGCCCGCCTGGAACTCGGCGGTGCCCCACCAGCGCAGGGCGCGCAGGGCGAGTTCCCCGCTCAGACTGGGGGTGATCGCCTCGAAGTGCCGGATCGCCTCGTTGAAGCGGCCCTGGACGCGCAGCAGGTTGCCGTACTCGACCCGCGCCTCGGGGTCGCCCAGCTCAGAGGCGCGCAGCAGGGGCAGCTCGGCCTCCGGGAAGCGGCCGCTCCAGAGGTAGGCCATGCCCAGCAGGCACCATTCCTCCGGGGTGGTCGGCCCGTCGCCCGACAGCCGGGCGATGACCGCCTCGTACTGCCCGGCATCGAAGTGCGCCCGCAGTTCCGTGATCCGCTCCATACCCAGGGTCATCTCTTGGGCCATAGAGTAGAGTAGTTTCATGCCCATACAACGAACGGTGAAGTTCCTGATGGTGGCGGCGGTGTTCGGACTCTCGGTGGCCCAGGCCGGAGCCGACGACTATGGGATCGCCAAGGCGGGCCGCGTGATCCAGACGCAAGGGGCCGACGACTACGGCATCGTCCGGAGCCACCAACGCACGGCGACCCAGGGCGCCGATGATTACGGAATCGCGCACGCCCCCAGGTCGGCCACGCCGCAGGGGGCGGACGACTACGGCATCGCCTGAGCCTGCTGCCGGGGTGACGGGGACGCGGCACCTGGCCCACGTCCCCGTCCTCCTTTTGGACTTCTCGTCACCTCAAGCTGGATGACGGGCCTCAGCGAAGGCCTGCTGAGCGTTGAAGTCGCCGAGCAGCTTCTCGTACACGCCGTCCACGTTTAACTCCCACGAGCCGCGCTCGTCGGCCCATTCCGTGTCCAGCAGGCCCAGGAGTTCGTCACGGTGACGGTCGTCGAGCACGGGCGCGACCACCTCCACCCGGCGGTCGAGGTTGCGGCTCATCCAGTCGGCGCTGCCGAAGTACACTTCCGGGCTGCCCCCGCCCCCGAAGACGTAGATGCGCGCATGTTCCAGGTAGCGGCCCAGCAGGCTGCGGACCCGCACCGTCTCGGAGAGGCCGGGCACCCCGGGCCGCAGACAGCACACCCCACGGATGATGAGTTCGACCCGCACCCCCGCCCCCGCCGCCCGGTACAGCGCCTCGATCATGCCGGGGTCGGTGAGCTGGTTGACCTTGACCCGCACCCAGGCGTCCTGCCCGGCCTGGGCGTGTTCCGCCTCGCGGTCCAGCAGGGCCTCGAAGCCGCTGCGGGCCGTGTCGGGCGCCACGAGCAGCCGGGTGTAGCCCGCCTCCGCGTACCCCGTCAGGTGATTAAACAGCTCGGACACGTCGGCCCCCAGGTCGGGATCGGCAGACAGCACGCTGAGGTCGGTGTACAGCCGCGCCGTCTTGGGGTTGTAGTTCCCGGTGCCGATGTGGACATAGCGGCGCAGCCCCCCCTCCTCCCGCCGGACGACGAGCGTGACCTTGGCGTGGGTCTTGAGGCCCGCCATGCCGTAGACGACGTGCGCCCCGGCCCGCTCCAGCTTCCTCGCCCACGAGATGTTGCGCTGCTCGTCGAAGCGGGCCTTGAGTTCGATCAGGGCCACAACCTGCTTGCCGTTCTCGGCGGCGGTGCGGAGGGCGCCCAGCAGCCGGGGGTCGTCCCCGGTGCGGTAGAGCGTCTGCTTGATCGCCAGGACCTGGGGATCACGGGCGGCCTCCTCCAGGAAGTTGAGCACGTTCGTGAAGCCGTCGTAGGGGTGATGCAGCAGCACGTCGCCCCGGCGCAGGGTGTCGAAGATGCCGCCCTCCTCGTCGCCGTCGAGGTCGGGCACGGCGGGCGCGTAGGGGGGGAAACTCAGGTCGGGGCGGTCCACCGGCAGGCCCATCAGGTCGGCGGTGCCCAGCGGACCCTCCAGGGTGAACACGTCCTCGGGGGCCAGCCGCAACCGCTCCTGCAGGAAGGTGACGATGCCGGGCGGCGTATCCTGCATCACCTCCAGCCGCACCGCCGAGCCGAAGCGCCGCCGCCGCAGCCCGTCCTCGATGGTGGCGAGCAGGTCTTCCGCCTCCTCCTCCTCGAACTCGTAGTCGGTGTTGCGCGTGACCCGGAAGACGTGGGCGGCGAGCACCGTGCGGCCCTTGAAGAGATCGTCCAGGTGCGCGGCGATCACGTCCTCCAGCAGCAGCAGCACGTCCCCGACCGGCACCACGCGCGGCAGCACGCCGACGGGCACCTTCACCCGCGCGAACTCCGGCTCCTCGCCCTCGCCGCCGTCCAGCAGTACAGCCAGGTTCAGGCTGAGGTTGCTGAGGTACGGGAAGGGGTGGCTGGGGTCCACCACGAGTGGCGTGAGGACCGGCTGAATCTCGGCGAGGTAATGCTCCCGCAGCGCTGCCCGCGCCCGTTTGCCCAGGTCGGCGACCCGCACGAGGCGCACGCCCTGGGCCGCGAGGTCCTTCAGCGTCCGCCGGGCCGCCTTCTCGATCTGGCGCAGCATGACGTGGGTCCGCTCGCGCACGAGGTCCAGCGTCTCGCGCGGGAGAAGCCCGTCGGGACCCGGGGTGTTCACGCCCGCTGCAATCTGGCGGTGGACGCCCGCCACGCGCACCATGAAGAACTCGTCGAGGTTGCTGCCGCAGATCGCCGCGTACTTCAAGCGTTCCAGCAGGGGATTGCGCTCGTCGCGCGCCTCGGCCAGCACGCGCGCGTTGAAGGCCAGCCACGACAACTCGCGGTTGAGAAAGGGGCTGCCTTGGTTGGCGACGGTGCTGAACGTCTGTCCCCCCTCGGCGGTGGAGGTAGCCCGGGGCGTTTTCTTGCGCCGCCCCCTTTTGGCGGAAGGGGCCAGCACGTCGGGAGCGGGCGGAGGGGATGTGGGGGCACGCACGGTGAGAACCTCGCAGATTATCAGTCGTGTCATGGGGCGGCCAGAAGCACCGGCCCACCGCAAGAGGACTTCCTCCGAGCGTAGCAGACAGCGGCGCCTCCCCCGGCCAACATGAGCTTTAGGGCAAAAAATGGGACGGGGGCACCACCGCCACCCGTCCACACCTCGCCGGGTCCTAGACCCGTTTGAACAGCAGCGCCGCGTTCTGACCGCCGAAGGCGAAGGAGTTGCTGAGCGCGTACTCGACCTGCTGTTCCCGGGCCCCCTCCGGGATGTAGTCGAGGTCGAGCAGGGGATCGGGGTCGGTCAGGTTGATGGTGGGGGGCAGCACGCCGTCCTTCAGCGCCTGCGCGACCGCGATGGTCTCCACCGCCCCCGCCGCGCCGAGCAGGTGCCCGGTCATGGACTTCGTGGAGCTGACGGCGAGCTGGTGGGCGTGCGGGCCGAAGACGTGCTTGATGCCCTGCGTCTCGTGCAGGTCGTTGAAATGGGTGCTCGTGCCGTGGGCGTTGATGTAACCCACCTGCTCGGGGTTCACGCCCGCCGTGGCGAGCGCCATCCGCATGGCGACCTGCGCGCCGCGCCCCTCGGGAGCAGGTAGGGTGATGTGGTGCGCGTCGGCTGAGGTGCCGTAGCCCACGATCTCGGCGTAGATCGTGGCGCCGCGGGCCTTGGCCTTTTCCAGCTCCTCCAGCACCACCACGCCCGCGCCCTCGCCCAGCACGAAGCCGTCGCGGCTGGCAGAGAAGGGGCGGCTGGCCTCCTGCGGCGCGTCGTTGCGGGTGGAGAGCGCCTTCATGTTGGAGAAGCCCCCGATGGCGATGGGCGTGACCGCCGCCTCGGTGCCGCCCGCGAGCATCACGTCCGCCAGGCCGAGCTGGATGTAGCGCGCGGCGTCCCCAATGGCCCCCGTGCCGGTCGCGCAGGCGGTCACGACGGTGCTGCTCGGCCCGGTCGCCCCGTAGCGCATGGCGACGTGCCCGGTCGCCATGTTGGCGATCATCATGGGGATGAACATGGGGCTGATGCGGCCCGGGCCGCGCGAGTGCAGGACCGCTGCCTGGTCCTCGAAGGTCTTCACCCCGCCGATGCCGCTGCCGATCACGGCCCCGGTGCGCTCGCCGCGCAGTTCCTCTTCCGTCAGGCCGCTGTCGCGCACGGCGAGTTCCGCCGCGGCCAGCGCGAGCTGCACGTAGCGGTCGAGCTTGCGCGCCTCGCGGGCGTCCACGTACTCGCCCAGGTCATCGTCCACCTGACCCGCGATCTTGCTCGCCACCTCGGCGGTGTCGAAGCGGTCGATGAGACCGATGCCGCTCTTCCCGGCACGCTGCGCCTCCGCGAAGGCCTGCGCGCCCGTCCCGATGGGCGTGACCGGCCCCAGCCCGGTGATCGCCACACGTTTGAGTCCCGTGACTGTCATGCTGTCTCCCTCCACCTGCCGAGCCCAGGCAAGTGCCGGACAGCGGCAAAACCGGACGGTGCCGGGAAGAACCCCGCGCCGTCCGGCCTGAATGTACTCCTACTGCTTCGAGCCGATGTAATCGACGGCAGCCTGCACCGTGCGGATCTTCTCGGCGTCCTCGTCGCTGATGGAGATGCCGAAGCGGTCCTCCAGCCCCATGATCAGCTCGACCGTCTCCAGGCTGTCCGCGCCCAGGTCCTCGACGAACCGCGCCTCCGGGGTCACCTTGTCCGCGTCCACGCCGAGCTTCTCGACGATCACGTCCTTCACATCCTCAAAATTCGCCATGTGTAAGTACCTCCTCAAAACTGAAGTCTGCGCCAGTCTACACGTGAAGTCCCGAAATGCGGGCGAGACTGGACGGGGTTCAAGCGGAATCCCGTGCTCAGTGCGGGTACAGCCCGCCGTCCACCCCGATGACCTGCCCAGTGATGTACCCGGCCGCGTCCGAGGCCAGGAAGGCGACGAGGGCGGCGACCTCCTCCGGCTGGCCGAAGCGGGCAAGGGGGATGCTGCCCAGGTACGCCTTCTGCACGTCCTGTGAAAGCTGGCCCGTCATGTCCGACTCGATGAAGCCGGGGGCGACCGCGTTCACGGTGATGCCGCGCCCGCCGTACTCCTTGGCAAGGGCCTTGGTCAGCCCGATCAGGCCCGCCTTGCTGGCGACGTAGTTGGCCTGCCCGGGGTTACCCATCAGGCCGACCACCGAGGCGATGTTGATGATCCGGCCCGAGCGGGCGCGCATCATGTGCTTGATCGCCGCGCGGCTGGCCGTGAAGGCACTCGTGAGGTTGGTGTCCAGCACGGCGTTCCAGTCGTCGTCTCTCATGCGGACGGCGAGGGTGTCGCGCGTGATTCCGGCGTTGTTCACCAGAACGTCGAGGCGGCCCATCGCTTTAATCACGTCCTCCACGAGTGTTCCGGCGTTGGCCGGGTCGGAGAGGTCGGCGCCGAAGACCTGGACGGACACACTGAGGGCGCGGATCTCGTCGGCCACCTTCTCGGCCTCCGCCTGATTCCGGCCGTAATGCACGGCCACGCCGAAGCCCGATTGGGCCAGGGCCTGGGCCATCGCGCGGCCCAGGCCACGGCTAGAGCCGGTCACGAGGGCGATTTTATGGGGTTGGGGTCCAGTCATGGGGCTCCTTGGATGAGTCGCCAGCTTTCAACGGCCAGCCAACAACGTTCAATTCTGGCTGCTGGCGGCTGAAAGTTGAAAGCCCCGCACCTGCTCCGCTGTCCCCACGTTCAGCGTCCGGGCCTCGGGCAGGATACGTTTGACCAGGCCGGTCAGCACCGCGCCGGGGCCGAACTCGATGAACACGTCGGCCCCCGCCTCTGCCAATGCCCGGATGGTTTCCACCCAGCGCACGCTCCCGGTGATCTGCTGCGCCAGCAGGTCAGGCAGGGCGGCGGGGTCGCTGTTCGCCTCGGCGGTCACATTGGCGTAAACGGGGAAAGCGAACGGGGCGAAAGAGGTGGCCTGGAGGTCAGGCGTCAGAGCATCCTGCGCAGGGGCCATCAGGGCACAGTGGAAGGGCGCGCTGACCTTGAGGGGGATGACTTTGAGGCCGCGCCCCTTGAGTTCGGCGGCGGCAGCGTCCACGGCGGCCTTGTCCCCGGAGATCACGGTCTGGGTCGGCGCGTTGAAGTTGGCGGGCTGCACGATGCCCTCCACCGCCCCGCAGACCTCGCGCACCACGTTCGGGTCGCCCATCACGGCGCTCATGGCCCCGACGCCCACGGGGACGGCCTCCTGCATCAGCTCGCCGCGACGACGGGTCAGGCGCAGCGCGTCCGCGAGGCCCAACGCCCCGGAGGCGACGAGCGCCGAATACTCGCCCAGCGAGTGCCCGGCGGCGAAGGCGGGAGTCAACCCCGTCTGGGCCTGCCACGCCCGGTACGCGGCGACCGACGCGGCGACGAGCGCGGGCTGCTGATTCGCGGTGAGGGTCAGGGCTTCGAGCGGCCCGCTCTCGATCAACGCGCGCAGGCCGGGGAGAGTCGCCTCCGCCTCGGCGTAGAGGACCTCTGCCTCGGGGAAGGCAGCGGTTAGGTCCGCGCCCATCCCCACCGCGTGGGAGCCCTGACCCGGAAACAGCGCGGCGATCTTCACGCCGTCACCTCGGCCCGCTGCGCCAGGGCGGTCAGGCTGGGAGCCCCTCCCCACCACTTCATCGTGCAGGAGCCCCAGCTCAGGCCGCCACCGAAGGCCACGAGCAGGAGCTGCTGTCCCTCTCGCACCCGCCCGTCGTCCACCGCCTCGCGCAGCGCGAGGGGCACCGAGGCGCTCGACGTGTTCCCGTAGCGGTCGAGGTTCATCACCGTCTTGCTCATGGGCACGCCGAAGCGTTCGTTGGCCGCCTCGATGATGCGCACGTTCGCCTGGTGAGGAATGACCCAGTCCACGTCCCCACTGCTGAGCCCGCTCTTGGCGAGAACCTGACGGCCACTGTCGCCCAGCACGCGCACGGCGAACTTGAACACCTCGCGGCCATTCATGCCCACCCGGTCGCCCATCGGGAAGCCGTTGGGAAGGCGATCCGCCATGCAGCGGGCGTAGAGGCTGGGTCCACCCGCGCTGTCCGCTCCCAGCACGAAGTCCTGAAAGCCGTAGCCCTCGGGCACCGGGCCGACGACCGCCGCGCCCGCGCCGTCCCCGAACAGGATGGCGGTGCCGCGGTCGTCCTGATCGACGAGCTGCGAGAGCACCTCCGCGCCCACCACGAGCACCCGCCGAGCGGTGCCGCCCAGGATCAGGCCCTGCGCCATGCCCAGCCCGTACACGAAGCCGCTGCATGCGGTCGAGAGGTCGAAGGCGCCCGCCCCCGTCAGCCCTACCTGCCCGGCAATGAGCGCGGCGGTGGACGGGAACAGGGCATCCGGCGTGGCGGTCGCGCAGATCACGAGGTCCACGTCCCGCAGCGCATCGGGGTCACGGGCGAGCAGGTCCTGCACCGACCGCACCCCCATGTCCGAGGTGTACTCGCCTTCAGCGGCGAAGCGGCGCTCGCGGATGCCGGTGCGGCTCTCGATCCACTCGGCGCTGGTGTCCATCCGCGTCTCGAAATCCGCGTTTGTGACCACGCGCGGCGGGGCGTACGTGCCCAGCGCCGTGATGCCGATGCTGGGTCGGGGGGGAGTCGGGGAGGAGGTCATGGGGGAACGCTAGCATTCTTTGAACAGCCGTTCAAGGAATCGTCCAGAAATTGGGACAGGATACAAGCGGAGCCACCCAAAAGGAGAGAAGGGGCGCGGCGACAAGCCACACCCCCTCTTCTTTTGAATGGAGGATTACTCCCCGCGCTGCTCCTGGGGCTGCTCCCCGGCCTGCTCCTCTGGCTGAGCGGGCGCGGCGTTTCCGCTCTCGCCGCCGGTCTGTTCACTGGCCGCCTCAGCCTGCTGAGCGCTGATGCTGGGTTCGGTCGTCGTGCCATCCGCGGCCGCCTCTCCGTCGCTGGTCACGCTACCCTCGGCGGTCTCCTGCCCGCCCACCTGCGCCTGCCCGGCACCGCCGAGCTGCGTCAGCGCCTGCTGGAGCGCCTTTTCCCGCGTGAGGCTGATGTAGTAGGAGTTCAGGCCCTCCGGCCCGAGCTGGCTCTGGAGCTGCTGGGGGGTCAGGCTGTTGGCCTGGGCCAGGCTGTTCATGGTCTGGTTGAACTCGGCGTCGCTGACGCGCACGCCCAGGTTCTCGGCGAGCTTTTCGAGGGCCAGGTCGCGCTTCACGCGGCTCTCAGCGTTCTTCGCCAGGTCGGCCATGAACTCGTCGAGCTTGCCCTGCTCCTGCATGAAGCCCTCGTACTCGCCCCACTTCACGCCCTGACGGCCCAGGTCGTCGCGGATCTCCTCCAGCATTGCCTCGCGGCGGCGGTCGAGCAGGGCCTGGGGAATGTCCGCCTGCATCCCGTCCACGAGGTGGTTGATGAACTCCTCGCGGCGGGCGGCGTCGCCCTCCTGGCGGGCGCGGCGCTCCAGCTCGGCGCGCAGCTCGGTCCGCAGGCGGTCGAGGCCGTCGAAGTTCAGGCTCTTGGCGAACTCGTCGTTCAGCTCCTGAAGCTGCTTGGTCTGCACGCCCTGCACCCGCACCCGGACGGTGTGGGCGGGGTGCTCATGGTCGCCGTGCTGGTGGGCCGGGACGGTGATCTCGACCTCGTCGCCGACGTTCTTGCCGATCAGGGCGTCGCGGACGTGCGGTTCGGCCACATCGAGGTACACGGGGTAGGAGCCGCCCTCCTCGCCGAGTTCCTCGATGGTCACCTGGTCGGTCGCCTCGATGGGGCGCTCCACCGTCTGGAAGGTCGCATTGCGCTCCTGAAGGTCGGCGAGCGTCCGCTCCAGCACCTCGTCGGTGATCGCGGGGGCGGCGGCGGTGAGCTGCGCGCCGCGCCAGTCGCCCAGCGTGACCTCGGGGTACGTCTCGCCCCGCACGGTGAAGTCGAAGCCCTGCCCGCTGGTCAGGCTGCCAGGCTCGATCTGCGCGTCCACCAGGCTGAGCTTCAGCTCGCGCACGGCCTGCGGGTAGTGCGCCTGGAGGAGGCGGTCGCGGACCTCGTTCTCCACGTAGCCCTTGCCCACGCGGCCCTCCAGGACCTTGCGGGGCGCCTTGCCGGGCCGGAAGCCGGGCACGCGCACGTCGCGGGCCAGCCCCGCCCACACCTGTTCGTAGGCGCGGTTCACCTCGGCGGCGGGCACCGCGACCCGGAATTGCACCTTGTTGCCTTCACGACTGATCAGCTCTGCCATACGTCTCCCATCCTGCCGCCCCGTCTTCCGCCCGCGCGGTCACCCGCGTGCGGGGAGCGGTGTGCTTCTGTGTGCCTGTGCCGCCTGCGCTGGGGGTCCCGGGCGCGCGACATGCCGCCGCGCATCATAGTGCCTCGGGCGCCCCTCGCGCGACACCACAGGGCGAAGCGGCCCGCCGGGGGAACCGGGGACCGCTCGCCTTGCCGCAAAAGCCTTTTTTGGTGCGAGGAAAGGGACTTGAACCCTCACTCCCTACGGGAACCAGATCCTAAGTCTGGTGCGTCTACCAGTTCCGCCATCCCCGCACACCTGGACTCAAAAGAAAAATCCGGCCGCCACTGACCGCGGCAGGCCGGAGAACTTGGGGTGGGTTATGGGATTTGAACCCACGGCCTCCGCTTCCACAGAGCGGCGCTCTAACCGACTGAGCTAAACCCACCGCACATGCCTTCGCAGGCCCACACATCTTAGATGGGGTCGGGCGGGGTGTCAATGCGGGCAGCGCCAGCGGGTTTGGTAGGATGGTGGAACTTACCCCGCGCCGTACCGCCGGGAGGAGGGCCGCCTGACCGCTGGCGTGCCCCGTTCGCCGCGAACCCTTGAGCTTTCCGCAACTGCCGTCTGACGGGCGGCCCGAGGACGAAAGCATGGACGAGAAGCCCGGACGTCTCGCCGATCCTGCCCACGCTGCCCGGGGCCCCCCGAAGCAAGGATGGGCGCCGCTGGACCGATGCGGGCGGCTTGGCCCCAGCCCTGCGGGCACGGAGCCACCCCGGCCTCTCAACCACACCCCAAGGACCATCCTTGAGGAAGGAGCGTTGGTGGTCACTGCCGGGCCGGGCCTACAGCGAGGAGACCCAGTCCCATGTCAATGGCGGGAGGCCACCTGCACACCGCATCATCCGGCAGCACGTCAGAAAGAGGCCACAGCCTTACACCATGGTTGACGCGGCCGATTTCCGGCATGAACAACCAGACGGGTATATCTACACACTTCTTGAGCTCCTCTTTCCGCCATATCCACCAAAAATTCCACCTGTAAACGTCTGATTGACAGCCGGGACCGCTGGAGGACAGGAGGCCAGCGATGGGGACGGGACGCGGAGGGATGAAGCAGGTCGTCTTGGGCTGCCTGACAGCGTTCGGAATGGCGGGCGCGGCTCAGGCGCAGAGGGAAAACGTCGGCACCACCCAGCAACCGCTCAGCATTCAGCGGGAGAGCGTGTGGGCGTCGCCCCAGATTCCGGTCTGCTGGGAGAACCCAGGCACCTTCGCTCAGGAACGGGGCTGGGTGCGGCAGGCCGTGCGGCGGACCTGGGAGACGGCCTCCGCCGTCCGCTTCGTGGGCTGGGGTCTGTGTGCCAGGAACACGCGGGGCATTCGTATCCAGATCATCGACAACAACCCGCACACGCAGGGGCTGGGGAACAACCTCGACGGCGTGCGAAACGGCATGCAACTGAACTTCACCTTCAACAACTTCGGCACGAGCTGCAAGACGACGAGGCAGTTCTGCATCGACGCCATCGCGGTGCATGAGTTCGGCCACGCGCTGGGGATCGCTCACGAACAGAACCGCTCGGACCGGCTCAATTGCACCCTTGCCCACCAGGGCACCGACCCCGACTATTTCGTCACGCCGTACGACACCGCCTCGGTCATGAACTACTGCAACCCGAACTGGAACGGCAACGGCCAGCTCAGCGACCTGGACCGGCTGGGCGTGAACGTCCTGTACGGCAAGGGCGCGACCCCCGTCCCCGGCAACGGGCTGGCGATGGCCTCCTACATCGCCGGGAACAGCCAGCAACTCGAAACTCTGTTCGTCAATCCGGCCGGGGCGCTGGGCCTGGTCTGGAAAACCAACAACTCCATCTGGAAGGGGCCCGTCTTCCTGTCGGCGCCGGGGTTCCTGCCGCAAAATGCCCACATCGCCATGATCAACTACCCGCTGGGCAACCAGTTGGAAGCGTTCTATGCCGCAAATGACGGTGCTGTCTACGTGACCTTCAAGGCCAACAACGGCCCCTGGTCCGAACCGGTCCGGCTCACCGCGCCGGGCACCACCCGGCCGGGGGGCGACCTGAGCGCCGTGTTTTACCCCCCGAACAACCAGCTTGAGGTGCTGTACTTCGATGCGGGTGGTGCCCTCAACGTCCTGTGGAAAGCGCAGAATGGCCGCTGGAATGCGCCTGCCCGGATCAGCCCCCCGAACGTCGCTCCCCCGGGGGGAGGCATCAGCGCCGCGTTCTACCCGCTGAACAACCAGCTTGAGGCGCTGTTCGTGGCGAACGACGGCGCCGTCCGCGTGGCCTGGAAGGCGAACAACGGCGCGTGGAACGCCCCGGTCGGCATCTCCGCCGCCAACCTCGCCCCGGCGGGTGCGGGCATCACCCTCCAGTTCTATCCCCCGAACAACCAGTTCGAGGCCTTTTTCGTGGACAACAACGGCACGGTCAACGTCATCTGGAAGGCGCAGAACGGCGCCTGGAACCGGCCGGTCGGCATCAGCCCGCCGGGCATCGGTGTCCCGGGCAGGTCGATCACGGCCTCCTTCTATCCACCCAACAATCAGCTCGAGGTCTTCACCATCGGCGCGAATGGTGGGGTCACCCTCCTCTGGAAGGCCCAGAACGGGGCCTGGAAGCCGCCCGTCGGGCTCACGGCCGCCGGGGTCGCCGCTCCGGGCGGGGACCTAGCGGTGAAGTACCAGCCACTCAGCAACCACCTGGAACTCTTCTTCAGCGACACGGCCGGGGCCCTGTGGCTGGTGTTCAAGGCCGAGAACCGGGCCTGGAACCCCGCGTTCAGGTTCTAGGCGCCCGGGAGGACGGACAGCGGGGGAGGGAAGCTTCGCCCCCCACCCTCCTCCGGGCGCTACCCTGTCCGCACCTATGGAATTCAACTTGCCCGAGGACCTGCGGGACGTGCAGGCGACCGTCCGCGACTTCATGCTGGACGTGGTCGAGCCCCGCGCCCACGAGATCGAGGAGACGAACCGGGTGCCGGGCGAGCTGATGCGGGGGGCCGCCGAACTCGGCCTCTTCGGCCTGAGCATCCCCGAGGAGTACGGCGGCGTCGGGCTGGGCGCCCTGGGCCGCTGCGCCGTGTACGAGGCGATGGGGCAGGGGCACATGGGCTTCGGCGGGGTGATCAGCGCCCACGCCTCCATCGGCACGAGCGGGTTGGTGAAGCTGGGGACCGAGGAGCAGAAGCGGCGGTTTCTCCCCCGCATGGCAAGCGGCGAGTGCATCGCGGGCTTCGCCATCACCGAGCCGAGCAGTGGATCGGACGCGGCGAACATCCGCACCCGGGCGGAGAAGAAGGGCGACTGCTACGTCCTGAACGGGACCAAGCACTACATCTCGAACGCGCCCATCGCGGGGCTGCTGACCGTCATCGCCATCACGGACCCGTCCAAGGGAACGCGTGGCATGAGCGCCTTCCTGGTTGAGCCACAGAGCACGCCCGGCATCAAGATCGGCAAGGTCGACGAGAAGATGGGCCAGAAGGGCGCCCTCTCCGCGGAGGTGATCTTCGAGGATGCCGAGATTCCCGCCGGGAACCTCCTCGGCCCCGAACATCTGGGCTACCGCGAGGCGCTGGGCATCCTGACGAACGGGCGGGTGGGGATCGCCGCGCGCTCGACAGGGGCGATGCAGCGTCTTCTCGACCTCTCCATCGCCCACGCCAAGACCCGCGAGCAGTTCGGGCAGCCCATCGCGGAGTTCCAGGCAGTGCAGTTCATGCTCGCCGAGATGGAGGTCGCCATCCAGACCAGCCGACTGCTGTGGCAGAAGGTCGCCTGGATGGTGGACGGGGGGCAGGACGTGCGCCGCATGGCCTCCGTGGCGAAGTACCACGCGACCGAGATGCTCTCGCAGGTGGCGGACAAGGCCGTGCAGGTCGCGGGCGGCATGGGCTACATGAAGGACTCACCCATCGAGCGCTACTACCGTGACCAGCGCCTGCTGCGGATCTACGAAGGCACCAGCGAGATCCAGAAGCTGATCATCGCACGGAGCCTGCTGGCTTAGCCCCCTCCAGCCCGGTCAGCCACCACCGCAGGAAATCGGGGAAACGGGCACGCCAGGCGGGCTCGTCGTGCCAGTGGCCCTCGCCGATGGTGAGATGCACCTCAGCCACCCTGGGGCGCAGGCGGGCGGCGAGGTCGCGGGTCAGCACCACGATCTCGGCGGCGCTCTCCAGGCTGTTCCCCTCATGGTCGCCCATGTCGAGCCACACGCGGGCCTGCGGGTCGCTTCTTTCCTCCAGCCAGCGCAGGAAGGCGAAGTCGGCGGGCCAGACGGCGGGGCTGAACACCCCCAGCGTGCCGTAGGTGCCCGGGTCGCGCAGGCCCGCGTACGCGGTGATCAGGCCCCCGAAGGACGACCCGGCCAGGGCGACCCGACTGGGAGGCACGGACCCGAAGCGCGCGTGCAGGTGCGGGAGCAGCGTCTCCCTCACCCAATCGGCGTACTCGTCGGCCCCGGAGTCATGCCCGTTCAGCTCAAAGGGAAAGGGCACGTAACGGCGGCTGCGCTCGTGGTTCACCGGCAGGGCGGCGATGCGGCAGGGGAAGCCCTCGTCCGCGAGTGTCCGCGCGGCCCCGGCGGCGTCCCAGCTTTCGCCCGCGAAGGTCGGCCCCTCGTCGAACACGTTCTGGCCGTCGTGCAGGATCAGCAGCGGCAACTCCCCGTCCTGGCCCTCCGGCCACCACAGCCGCACGGCCTGCTCGCCCCAGGGGGCCGCCAGCGTGAGGGTCTCGCGTGGTAGGGCGCTGCGCCAGGGGCGGTCCCGGCCCTCCCGCTCGTCCTGCCACCCGGCGAGGGTCAGGTCGACGGTGGTGTCGCCACGCACGACGGCCCGGTGGGCGGGGGCACGGCCTCCCCAGGCGTCGCCCTCCTCGGTGACTGTGCCGTCGGGGTGCCGGGCGCGGACCTTCACGTTCAGCAGCGCGCCCTCGGGAAACTCGGCGCTCAGTTCGGAACTGCCGGGGCCGTCCTGAAAGGTCCACCTCTCCGGGTCGCTGCTCCAGGCACGGTGGTCGCCGGTCAGGAAGAGGGTGGCCCCGGGCACAGGGGGCGGGGCGGACAGCCGAAAGCGGACGCGGGGCATGGAGCCAGTATGAGGCAACCCACTGGAAAACTGCCCCTTCAACGCTAAACGTTGCGTCAGCCTCCCGTGAGGGTAGTGTCAGACGGCGGGGCGTAAGGTTTTGGCGTGGCAGACGTGCTCCAGGCCACGTGGCGGAGCGTGCGTGCGGACTTGCCTCAACCCCAAAAGGTTGATATAGTCGCACTCAAGTTTCCTGGTATCCTCTCTACCAGAGAACCCTTCCCAGAACCACTTCGGGCGAAAGGAGCCTCCATGCCCACCGACAACCAACCCACCCGCCTGCCCGCCAGCGTGCCTGTATGCCCGGTGCGCGGCAGCGTGATTTACCCGACGATGGTGCAGCATATCGACGCCAGCCGCGCCATCTCGATCAATGCCATTGAGGCCGCGATGGCCGGGGACAAGGTCATCCTGATCGTGTCCCAGCGCGACAAGGATGTGGACGACCCCCAGGGCAGCGACCTGTATGACGTCGGCACCGCCTGCAACGTGTTGCGCGTCCGCAAGAACCCCGACGGCACCGTGCAGATGCTGGTCGCCGCCGTGTCGCGCGCCCGCGTGACCCGCTACACCCGGGGCGACTTCCTCAAGGCCGACATCCAGGCGCTGCCCTCCGAGCCGGGCGACCCGGTGGAACTCCAGGCCCTGAGCCGCGAGTTGCGCGAGAAGTTCGAGAGCGTAGCGTCGAACGGCAAGGTCAGCGCCGAGAGTGTCCAGGCCATCCAGGGCAAGGATGACCCCGGCGAGATGGCCGACCACATCGCCTTCAACCTCGACTTCAAGCTGGAGGACAAGCAGGCTATCCTGGAGGCCACCCGCGTGACCGACCGGGTGCGCCGGGTGCTGACCCTGCTGGACACCGAGCAGGAAGTCCAGGCGGTGCAGGCCCGCATCCGCGCGCAGGTCAAGGAAGAGATCGACAAGAACCAGCGCGAGTACTACCTGCGCGAGCAGATGAAGGTCATCCAGAAGGAGCTTCAGGGCGGCGACGACGGCGAGGACGCCGACGAGGCCGAGGCCTTCCGCGCCAAGATCGACGCGCTGGGTCTATCCCCTGAGGTCAAGAAGGAGATCGACCGCGAGGTCAACCGCCTGGCCCGGATGCACCCCGACGCCGCCGAGGCCTCGGTCATCCGCACCTACCTGACCTGGATCACCGAGCTGCCCTGGAACGTCCGCAGCGACGACCGCCTGGACGTACCCGAGGCCGCCAAGATCCTCGACGACGATCACTACGGCCTGGAGAAGGTCAAGGACCGCGTGCTGGAGTTCCTGGCTGTGCGCCGCCTGCGCAAGGAGCGGGCCGAGCGCGGCGAGATCGAGGCCTCCGAGGTCAACAAGGGGCCGATTCTGGTCTTCACCGGCCCTCCCGGCGTGGGCAAGACGAGCATCGCGCAGAGCATCGCCAAGGCGCTGGGCCGCAAGTACGTCCGCATTGCGCTGGGCGGCGCCCGTGACGAGAGCGACATCCGTGGCCACCGCCGCACCTACATCGGCGCGATGCCCGGCCGGATCCTCCAGGGCATGCGGACGGCGGGCACCAAGAACCCGGTGATCCTGCTCGACGAGGTCGACAAGCTGGGCTCCAGCTACCAGGGTGACCCCTCGGCCGCGCTGCTGGAGGTCCTCGACCCCGCGCAGAACCAGCACTTCACCGACCACTACCTCGGCGTGGCGTTCGACCTCAGCGAGGTCATGTTCATCGCCACCGCGAACTACCCCGAGCAGATTCCGGCGGCCCTGATGGACCGCATGGAGGTCATCGACTTCTCCAGCTACATCGAGCAGGAGAAGCTGGAGATCGCCAAGCGTTACCTGCTGCCCCGCCAGATCACCGCGAACGGCCTCAAGCCCAACCAGATCGCCTTCACCGACGCGGCGCTGGAGCGGCTGATCAGCCACTACACCCGCGAGGCGGGCGTGCGCAACCTGGAGCGCGAGATCGGCACGGTGGCCCGCAAGGTCGCCCGCCGCATCGCGACCGGGGAGATCAAGCGTGCCAAGGTGACCGACAAGGAGCTTGACCGTTACCTCGGCCAGGCCCGCTACGTGCCCGAGACCGAGGGGCAGGAGGACAAGGTCGGCGTGTCCACCGGCATGTTCTACACACCCGTCGGCGGTGACATCCTGTTCGTGGAGACCTCGGTGATGCCCGGCAAGGGCCTGGTCCTGACCGGCCAGCTCGGCGACGTGATGAAGGAGTCGGCCCGCGCCGCCCTGACGTACGCCAAGAGCAACGCCGAACGCTTCCACCTCGACCGCGAGCGGATCGACAACTCCGAAATTCACATCCACGTGCCCGCCGGGGCGATCCCCAAGGAAGGCCCCTCCGCGGGCGGCGCGATGGCCACCAGCCTGATCTCGGCCCTGAGCGGCATTCCTGTCCGGCACGACGTGGCGATGACGGGCGAGATGACGCTGACCGGGCGCTACCTGCCCATCGGCGGCCTGAAGGAGAAGGTGCTGGGCGCCCGGCGCGCGGGCATCAAGCACATCATCATGCCCAAGGCGAACGAGCCCGACCTGCGCGACATCCCGCTTCACTTGCGCTCCTCCATGCGCTTCCACCCCTGCGAGACGGTGGACGAGGTGCTGGACGTGGCCCTGGTCGGCGGCCTGAAGGCGCTGGAGACCCCGCGTGAGGCCAGCGGGGTGACCCCCCCACCCCCCAAGGCACGCAAGACGAGCCGCCGCAGCCCCGGCGCGAGCGCGTAGGACCTCTCCCCTTTCCAGCTCCCCCGCCCACCCCGCGTGACGGGGGAGCTGCTTTGCTCCGGTGAAGTGGTCCTCAACGGCCCCACCCAGCCTGGCGCTTTATCCTGAGACCGTATGACCGCGCCCCTGACGTTCCTGGTCGCCAGCCCCCACCTGCGCGGCAGCTTCTTCGAGCGTGCCGTGATCCTGCTGCTGGAACACGACGAGACGGGCGCTCTGGGCCTGCTCGTGACGGCGCCGCTGGCTCAGAGCGTCGCCGAACTGCTGCCCGATCTAACCGGGGGTGAGACAGGCAGCGTGTGGGCGGGCGGCCCGGTAGAACCCGGCGTGGGCTGGTGCCTCTACCGCACGCCGCTGAACCTGGAGGGCGAGATGCGCCTAGCCCCGGGCCTGTTGGTGACAAGCAGCCTGGACGTGCTCCACGCTGTCGCGGCCTCCGGCCAGGAGTTCATGCTGATGCTGGGCTATACCGGCTGGGCCCCCACCCAGCTTGCCGACGAGGCCCGCGAGGGCACCTGGCTGTGGGTAGAGCAGGACACGCCCGAGCTGATCTGGGACGTGCCGGTGCCGGGGCGCTGGCAGGCCGCCCTCGACCGTCTGGGTGTGAATCCGGGGACGATCATGCCGGGAGGCGCCCAGGCCTGAGAGCCGGACTTGCAAACCCTGGAAACCCATGCTACTCTCCCTCTCGCGCCGGAAACGGCTCACCACACAGGTATTCGGCAGTAGCTCAGTGGCAGAGCATCCGACTGTTAATCGGACGGTCGTTGGTTCGACCCCAACCTGCCGAGCCAAAGAAACCCCCTCTAGGAGGGGGTTTTTCCATTTCTGCTCTGCTCGCTTCTGGAGCCGTGGCCAACGCGCCCCACCTTCCTGCCGCGTGTCTCTCTCCCCTGTCCCGACCTGTCTCATCCACAGGAGAGCGAGGACGCTCAGGTCCCCACCCCTCCAGCGCTGGCCACCCTCGGACGGTGAGTGGGCTGAGAATAGGTCTTCCAGCCCGCCGCGTTCACGCTGCACCTGACGAGTGCGCGGCAGCTTCTACGTTGGTCACGGGCGTTCGCGGGGCCGGTCGCGCAACGCCTGCAACTGATCCTGCCTCACGCCCGCGCCCCGCAGGTACGCGTTGACGCCGCCGTACACCTGCTGGAGGTGATCGAGCAGGTCCAGCATGACCTCCGGGCGGCTGTGCTCCCAGCGCGGCACCCGCTCCCGCCGCACCTCGTTCAGCCCCGCGAGTTCCGCCGCGTAATGCGGCGCGAGGCAGGTGTCCGACAGCGCGTAGTCCTCGGCGATCACCCCAGGCGCCACGCCCGCCACGGCGAGCGCCAGCGCCACAACGATGCCTGTCCGGTCATTGCCCGCGTGGCAATGCAAGACGACCCCGCCAGCCGGAGCGTCCGCTATCACGGCGATGATCTCGCCCAGCTGCCGGGCGAAGCCGTCGACGGTCGTGCGGTAGACCGCTCCCAGGTGAGGTGCGGCATTCACGCGCGCGTAACTCTCCTCGTCCGCATCATCCAGCACGGGCAGGTTCAAATAGACGGAGTCCCCCAGGAACCGACTGGGAAACCTGCGCGACTCCCAGGCGTTGCGCAGGTCGAGGATCAAGCTGACCTCTCGCGCCCGCACGGCCGCCTGGCCTGCCGAGGTGAGGCGGTCGTGGTTGTCGGAGCGCATCAACGCGAACGAGCGGACCACCCG
Source organism: Deinococcus apachensis DSM 19763 (assembly GCF_000381345.1). Classification (NCBI taxonomy): domain Bacteria; kingdom Thermotogati; phylum Deinococcota; class Deinococci; order Deinococcales; family Deinococcaceae; genus Deinococcus; species Deinococcus apachensis. The sequence continues at coordinate 57,399 of NZ_KB906408.1, forward strand.
GCCGTCGAAGGTGGGGAGGCCGCCGAGGTCCCGCGCATTGTGGCAGGCGTCCCACGGGAGTCGACGCGCCTCCAGGCCGATCACACCGGCATCATCTCACTCCGTCGCCTGCACAAGTCAGCGCGCTTCAAGACGCGGGCCGCCGTCGCCGGATCAACCGGGCGGCGTCGGCAGCGGTGAGGTCGCCCGCGCCGACGCGTCGCACGATGTCCTGCTGCTGCGCCGCGTTGAGCTTGCTGGGCCGCCCGAAGCGAACCCCCTTCTCCCGCGCGGCCTTCAAACCGGCATGCGTACGTTCGCGGAGATTCGACCTTTCCAACTCCGCGGACACGCCGACCATCTGCATCATCGCCTTGCCCACGGCGGTAGTCGTGCCGATCGGCTCGGTGAGGGACTTGAGCGCGGCGCCGCGCTGGTCGATCAACTTCATGATGCGGACGAGGTCGGCGAGCGAGCGGCTCAGGCGGTCGATCTTCCACACGACGACGGTGTCGCCTTCGCGCAGGAAGTCGAGCATCCTGTGTAGTTCGGGGCGGTCCCAGCGGCCACCGCTGGCGGTCTCCTGGTAAATCTTGAGGACCCCCGCTTGCTTCAGGGCGCCGAGCTGGGAGGCGGTGGTCTGGTCGTCGGTCGACACGCGAGCGTAGCCGATGAGGGTGCCGGGCCGGGCGAAAGTCTATTGCACAAGAAGTGGCTTTCGCTTCAGGGTTTTGCAACGCAGAAATGCCGTGTTCATCGCGTCGCCTCTCAAGCCGCGAAACCATTCCTTTTCTCGAGTTCGGCTGTTGAGTGCCCACCCGCTGCGGTAAGGTGCGGGAGTCAGGAAGGCTGCACCGTTCGCCTTTCGTTCACTCCACCCTTGGACACGCTGATCAGGAAAGAGGTGACAGGACACCATGACCAACCCAGAACCCACACCCAACCCGCTGGTCACGGACCTTCAGCAGCGTGTGCAGGCCCTGGAAGCGGAACTCCAGACCCGCCAGCAGCAGGCCATGACCCTGTTCAGCGAGGCCCCCGCCCCCTACGTCTTGCTGAACTCCCAGGGCCGCGTTCAGGAGGTCAACGCCGCTGGGTGCGCCCTGCTGGGCCGCAGCCGTGAGGTCCTGCTGGGCAAGCGGCTGGGCGGATTCCTCACCCCTGAGTCGCAAGGCTCCTTCGACGTGCTGCTCCAGCAGGTGTTGGACGGGGGCCTGAAGCACCGTGGGGAAGCCAGGGTGTTGCACGCGGATGACACCCCCTTTGACGTCCTGCTGGACGTCGACGCTTCCATCGTGGACGGGGCCTTCCAGCACTTCCGGCTGGTAATGACGGACATCACCGCCCACCAGCAGGTCAAACAGGACCTTTTGGACACCACCACGGCCCAGGAACGCCAGCTTCAGGAACAGGCCGCCCGGATTCGGGCACTGAACCAGGAACTGGAGCAGATCGTCGCCACCTTCCTCCAGCAACTCCACCTGCCCACCGCGCGGGCCATGAACTTCCTGGGACTGCTGCGCCAAGCCCTGGGGGAACAGCCGGAACAGGTCACCGCACCGCTGCTGAAGACGGAACGGGCCGTGCAGGCGGTCATCGCGCTGCTGGCTACCCTGGACCGCTACATGGGGCTGAGGAGCATGCGGGTCCGCCTTCAGCGCGTGGACCTGAACAAAGTGCTGGATCAGGTGATCAAGGAGGCCCAGCCTCAGCTGGTGGGGCGGAACCTTCGAATCACCAGGGACTCCCTGCCCACGGTGCAGGGCGACATCCAGGGCCTGTACCTGATCCTCAACGAGTACGTGTCGAACGCCGTGAAGTTCACCAAGGAGCGGGAGGCGGCGCGGGTGCATGTCCTGGCGCGGGAGACGGAGACAGAGTACCACATCGGGGTGGAGGACAACGGCACGGGCTTCAACATGCGCCAGAAGGACCGGATTTTCCAGCTGTTCGGGCGGCTGCACTCGTCCAGGGACTACGAGGGGACCGGGGTGGGCCTGATGACCGTGCGCCGGGTGTGTGAGCGCTTCGGGGGCCGGGCATGGGGGGAAGGCAAGGTGGATCAGGGGAGTACGTTCTGGTTCGCCTGGCCCAAGCAGCCCCGGCTGCGCGAGTAGTCCCGGAAGGTGGGAGGGCTAGTCAGAGGGGCCGTGAACCACCCTACCCTTGCGCGTTCACTTGTGGACCGTTCCTCGTCACCGTGTGCACGTCCACCGTATGCTCGGGTGGTGCCCGACGTGTTTACGATGCTGAGCGCACGGTTACAGGACGTGACCGAATCGCTCGCCAGCGCCCAGACCGAACAGGCGGTGTTCGATGTCATCCTGCATCCCGCCGCGCAAGCGCTCAACGCGCACGCCGCCACCGTCCTGCTCACCACCGGTGCGCACCCGCAGCTCCACCGCGTCGCCACCGTCGGCGAGGACGAGTTCCTGCCGTCCGTATGGGCGGACGCCTTGGTCGACGACGACGGCCCCGCCGCGGACGCCCTGGGGCGGCACACACCCCTGCTCTTCGAGCACGACGGGGACCTGGCGCGTGCGTACCCGACCCTGGAGGCGCGCACCGGGGCGACGGCGCCGGTCGCGGCCACGGCGGTGCTGCCCATGTTCCTGGACGAGCGGCCGTTGGGCGTCCTGGTGCTGGACTTCACCGAGCCGCACGTCTTCACGGACGAGGAGCGGCGCTTCCTGCGCATCCTCGCGGCGCAGTGCGCCATTGCCATCGGCCGCGCGCGTCTGCTGCGCGGCCTGGAGGCGCAGGTGGTGGCGCGCACCACGGCGGAGCGGGCGGAGCGGTCCCGCGCGGACACCCTGGCCGTGCTGGGCGACGCGCTGCTGAGTGCGGCCACCCCGGAGGAGGTCGCCCGGGTGACGCTCGCGCAACTCGGTCCGGCGCTGGATGCGCGGGGGCTGGTGATGGTGCAGCTGGACGGTACCCAGGCGCACGCGCCCGTGTGGTGGGGTGAGGTGCCGTCCCCGTTGCGGTCGCTGCTCACCCCGGAGGGTCTGCCGCTGAGTCGCCTGCCGCTGGTCGCACACGTGCAGGCGTGCGGGGCCGGGTGCTACCTGCCGGACGATGCTGCCAGCCTGCCCGCCATGCGGCGACTCACACGTGACGCGGTGGGTGTGGAGCACGTCACGCTTCCAGACGGCACCCTGGCCGGGTTGCTCATGATGTGGCGCGCGCCGGAACACCGGCCATGGCTGCCCGAGGAACGGGCGCTGCTGCGGCGCGGCGCGGCCACCTTGGGGCTCGCCCTGGACCGCGCGGGCACCCTGGCGACGTTGCGGGCCAGCGAGGTGGCGGTGCGGGGGCAGAACACCACGCTGGAGGCGCAGTCGCGGGCGCTGCACGCGGCCAACGCGGAGTTGGACGCCTTCGCGCTGTCGGTGTCCCACGACCTGCGCACCCCGGTGCGCCACATGATCGGCTTCCTGGCGCTGCTGCGCCGCGCCCTGGGGAACGGGCTGGACGGCAACCCGCAGGCGGCGCGGTACCTGGGGGTGGTGGAGGAGGCCGCGGCGCGCATGAACACCCTGATTGACGCGCTGCTGGATTTGGCGCGGACCTCCCGGCAGGCGCTGCGCCTGGAACGGGTGAATCTGGGCGCACTGGTGGAGGCCGTGCGGACGGAGCTGGCGGCCGAGACCGAAGTGCGCAAGGTGACGTGGGTGGTGGGGGCGCTGCCGGACGTGCAGGCCGACGGGGAATTGCTGCGACAGGTGATGCTGAACCTGCTGTCGAACGCGGTGAAGTACACGTGCGGCACACCGCAGGCACGCATCGAGGTGACCGCGGAGGTGCGCGCGGAGGAATGGGTGGTGCAGGCGCGGGACAACGGGGCAGGCTTCGACCCGGCGCACGCGGGCCGCCTGTTCGGGGTATTCCAGCGGCTGCACCGCCAGGAGGAGTTCGAGGGGACTGGCGTGGGGCTCGCCAACGTGCGGCGCATCGTGGAACGCCACGGGGGGCGGGTGTGGGCCGAGGGGCAGCCGGGGGAGGGTGCAGTCTTCGCCTTTACCCTTCCGCGCCCGCAGGAAGAGGCGACCGAGGGACCCGCAGTCACCGCCCTCGTGTGAAGAAGCCACGGCTCCAGGGGCTGGAAGCAGAACCCTTTCCCTTCACGGCGATCGGGGGTCTACCCTGGCGAGGGTGTCACCCGCGGCAGTGGAGCTGTAGTCCGGGTGATCCGGTCCAGGCACCGAGGATGAACCGGGCGGCACGTCCGGGCACGCGGTCCCGGAGAACGCCAAGGAAGGCCGGGACGTTCAGGGGGAGCCCGGTCCTGAAGGAGGACAGGTCCCGCCGCCACGTCCTTCAGAAGACACCCTGCGCGCGGTACAGCCACAGGGCCACCTTCATCCAGCCCGGTGCTGGGGCAGCGCTGCTTCCCCGGAGAGGCGCCGCTCCCACCTCGCCATGGGTCCTCTCACGGAGGTGATGACCGTGTCCCCCACTCAGCGCACGTTTTCCCAACAGAACAGCAATTTCCGCTTCACTGGGCTCCAAGAGGGCACACCTAAACTACGGCACGTGTATGCCCTCACCCCCTAATCCGACACCAGCGTCCTTTGATGTGCTGGTGCTGGTCGCCCCGGTCGACACGCCCGAGGTGACGGCGGCGGTGCTGGCCGAACTCCCCGCCGAGTTGCCCGCCGCGGTGCTTGTCCGTGGGGCGAGCGGCGCGGTGGAGGTGTTCCGCCGCCACACTGGGCAGCCGGTGGAACTGATCGAGAACGGCAGCTCGCTCCAGCCAGGGCACGTGTACCTCAGCCCGCCGCACACGGTTCTGGAAATGCGGCCGGGTGGCCGCTGCGCCGTCACGCCGCCCGAGGGGGAGCTGTCCTCGGAACGTCCGCTGGACCGGTTGCTGGCGTCCCTGGCCGTGAGCTTCGGTTCGCGTGCTCTGGCGGTCATCCTCGCTGGTCCGGGGCATGACGGCGTGATGGGCGTGCGCGCCCTGCATGGCGCGGGCGGGACAGTCTTGGTGCAGGACCCGGAGACGGCCGCTCCCGCCGAGCTGCCGCGCGCGGTGATGAAGGCCGGGGCGGCGGACTTGGTCTTGCCGCGAGAAGACCTCGGCCGCGCCGTCGCGGACCTGCTGGCGGGTGAGCACCTTCTCCAGCCGCCGGGTGAGGCTACGACCGAAGGCTCCTGGACGGCACCACATGCCCCGGCGAAGAAGGCCCTGCTCAACAGCGGGGCGCAGGGCTTCCTGCTCCGCCTCAGCGACGCCCTGCGCCCCCTGGCCGATCCGGTCGACCTGGTGGGCGAGGCGTGCCGTCTGCTGGCCGAGCAGCTGGACGTGGACCGCGCCTACTACGTCGAGGTCGACGAGGCCGCGGGTGTCGCGCGGGTCGCCCGCGACTGGGTGCGCGGCGGCGCCCCCTCGCTGGCGGGTGAGCACCGGGTGGCGGACTTCGGCTGGTCGGTGGCGATCCTGCGCCGGGGGGAATGCCACGTGGTCACCGACACGCGGACCTCGGCGCTGGTGCCCCCGGAGGACCGTCCCGCCTCGGCCGCCCTGGGGATCATCGCGTGCATGGGCGCGCCGCTGATCAAGGGAGGGCGGCTGGTGGGGGCGCTGTGCGTGACCAACTCCCACCCGCGGGTGTGGCAGGAGAGCGAGGTCGAGCTGCTGCGCGAGGTGGCCGAGCGCATCCGGGCCGCTGTCGAGCGCGTCCGCGCCGAGGAAGCCCTGCGCGAGAGCGAAGCGCAGCAGGCCTTCCTGCTGACGCTGTCCGACGCCCTCGCTCCCCTCACCACACCCTCCGAGATCGCCGCCCTCGCCCTGACTCGTCTGTGCGAACGCCTGGACATCAACCGGGTCTTGTACGGCGAGATCGAGGGCGACCTGCTGAAGGTCGAACAGGATTGTCCCCGCGGCGTCCCCTCCATCGTGGGTGAACACTCGTTGGAACCCTTCGGCCCAGGGTTTCTCGCGGCGTATCAGCCCGGCGCCGTCATCCAGGTGAATGACGTCGAGGCGGACCCGAAGCTGACCGAAGGGGGGCGGGCGGCGCTGCGGGAACGGCAGGTGGCGGCCTTCACCGACGTCGTCCTGTACGAGGACGAGCGGCAGGTGGCCTTGTTCGCGGTGCAGAGCGCCACCCCACGTGCCTGGACGCCCCGGGAAACCGACCTGATCCGTGGGGTGGCGGAGCGAACGAGGTCGGCCCTCCGGCGCGCCCGCGCCGAGGAAACCCTGCGGGCGCTGAACGCCACCCTCGAACAGCGGGTGGAGGAGCGCACCCGCCGCCTCGCTGAGCTGAACACCGAGCTGAAATCCCGCACCCGGGCGCTGGAGGCGTTCGCGGAGCTGACCCGGAACCTCACCCCGCACCTCGACCCCTACGCCCTGATCCGGTGGGGGCAGGAGGTCGCGCTCTCCCTGCTGCCTGACGGCTTCGCCACCTACTACGAGCCCGAGGGGGGCCGGTGGCGCTTGCGGGCCCAGGTGGGGGACATGCCCAACCCGGCGCTCCAGGCGGCGGCGGCGGCCGGGTTTCCAGTGGGCGGGACCCCCAGCCTCGACCGGCCCTGGGGGACCGGGACGCCGCTCTTTCAGGAGCGGTATCACGGCGACATCGACGGCCTGGGCGAGCTGGGGGCCGGGGTAGACGCGGGGGCGACGTTCCCGCTCAGCGTGGACGGAGCGCGGTTGGGGGTCCTCGCCGTGGCGCTGTTCGGCGGGCGCGCCTGGTCGGCCTCCGACCGTGCCGTGCTGGAGACGGTCGTGCGCAGCCTGAGCCTGGCCCTGGAGCGGGCGGCGGCGGTGCGCGCCCTGGCCGAGGAACGTGAGGCCCTGGCGGCGTTTGCCGACTTCACCGACCGGGCGGCAGACACCCGGGAGGTGGGGGCACTCATCCGGCAGGCGACGGACGTGCTCGGGCAGGTGCTCGACGTGAACAGCGCCGTGTACTTCGAGCGGGAGGGGGAAGTCTGGCGGCTGCGCCATGCGTCCGGCTCGCTCCCTCCTGAACTCGAAGACGCGCTGAGGGGCGGGGTGCCCGCCGGACTGCCCGGTTTCGCGCTGCCCGAAGGGCGCCGGGAGCCCATGTTCTTCGAGCACTGGAACCCGGGCGCGCGGACTTCACCCGCCCCCGTGCCCTTTACCGCCCTGGCGGCCTACCCCCTGTTTCCAGCCGACCACCCCGCCGGGATGCTGAGCATGGCGGTGACGGACCGCCCCATGTGGACCGAGCGCGAGAAGGCGGTGTTCCGCGCGGTGGGGGACAGCTTCCGCCTCGCCCTTGAACGCACCGCCCGGCTGCAACAGGTCGAGCGGCAACGGGAGAGGTTGGCCGACCTCAACGCGGAACTGGGGGCCCTGATCACCCGCACCGCCCACAACCTCGAAGTTCCGGTCGGGTACCTGAGCCGATTCCTGGAACCGGGGTCCACCCAGGACCTCCTCGCGGAGTTGCCGCCCCACGCCCCCTCCACCCTTCAGGACGAGCTGGCGCGGCTGCGGGGCGTCTCGCGGGACCTACGCGAACTCGCGCGGCTGGAGGACCAGCACGTGAACCGGGAACTGCTGCCGCTGGGCGAGCTGTTCGCCGAGGTGCGGGCAGGCGCCGCGGCGGGGGACCGGGTGCAGTGGCTGATTCGGCCGCTGCCCATCGTGCGGGGAGACCAGGCGCTCTTGAAACAGGCCCTGGAGGTACTGCTCACCTTCACGCTGAGCGACACCCGGGGCGCGCGGTACGTGGACGTCAGCAGCCAGGAGGTCGCGGGCGAGGTGTGGGTGACGGTGCAGGACGACGGGACCGGCCTGACGGGCGAGGAGGCCGCCACCCTCTTTGATCTCTCGGTGAGAACGAACCAGGACGTGCCCCTGTTGGAGGGCAGTGGTTTGGCGCTGGTGCGGCGCGTCCTGGCGCGGCACGGGGGCTGGGCCTGGGCCGAGTCCCGCCTGAACGGGGGAAAGGTCGTCCTCGCCTTTCCCCGCGACGAGACCGTCACCGAACTGGAGGCCCTGTTCCGGCAGGATGAACGGGACACCTGAAGCGGCCTCACCGGTGCCGCTCGCGGGTTACGTCTCCGCCGTGTTTCTGGGGAGGGCCAGCCAGAAGGTGGCTCCCTGCCCGGGCCGTCCCTCGGCCCACACCCGGCCCCCCTGCCGGGAAACCAGGCGCCGGACCAGCGCCAGCCCCAGGCCGCTCCCCCCAAAGTCCTCCGCTCGGTGCAGATGGTTGAAGGGGGTGAAAAGCTGCTCGCGGTAGCGCATGTTGAAGCCGATCCCGTTGTCCTCCACGAAGACCACGTCCTCGCAGTCCAGGTTCTTCGCGCCCACGTGAATCCGGGCGGAGGCGCATGTCCGGGTCGCCCTCAGCGCGTTGCTCAGGAACTGGAGGAGCACGGTCTGCAAGGCGCCCATGTCCCCCCGCACTACGGGCAGGGCGTCGTGGGTCAGGTACACCTCCCGGCCGGACAACTCCGGGGCCAGCCCCTGGACGACCACCCTCAGCACCCGGTTCAGGTCCACAGGCACGAACTTCAGCCGCTGCCGACTCGCGCTGGAGTACAGGGCCAAGGTGCGCAGGCGGGCCTCCAGCTGGTCCCCGGCGCCCAGGATCCGGGCCGTGGCCTGAACCCGCTCCCCGGCAGTTACCTCCTCACCGCCGAGCGGTTCCGCGAAGGCCCGGATGTGCCTCAACGGCGCGTCCATCTCCTGCATGACGGCACTCACAAAGGCATCCAACTCCTGGGTGACTTCCTGCACCTGTGCGGCGTACCCCTCTACCCGGTGCTCCAGGGCCGCGTTCACGCGCAGGAGTTCTTCCCGCGCGGCCCGCCCCGCGCTGATGTCCATAAACATCAGGCGGCCCACGTCGCCGTCCGCCTCCGCCTCGACCTGCGCGTGAAAGGGGGCGCCGCCCTGCCCCAGGAGGGGCAGTTCGACCCGCGCGGGTCCCGGCTGACCGAACACCTGCCGCAGGAACCGCGTCAGGGTGCTGGCATGGGAGGGTGCCGTGAGGGAGGCCAGGCGGCGGCCCTGAAGACGGGCGCGCGGCAGGCCCAGGGCCGACTCGGCCCGAAGGTTGGCGTCCCGGAGGGTGCCAGACGGGTCCAGCAGGAGGTAGGCGACCGGCGCGCGCTCGAAGAGAGCCTGGTCGTGACTCCCGAGGAGTGGAAGCTGGGCGTGAGGGCGGGTGGGAAGGTCGTCGGAGATGGTCTCACCCCCAGGTTGGGAATCGCGCGATCACTGCCGGGCGGCGACGGTGCGGGAAGGACGAAGCGAATGGACGGACCGGATGTCGCCAGTCTAACAGCAGGAGGCCGCTCGCCCCCGTGTCCTGCGCGTTGGCCTCCAGCTGTGCCCCGCCCGTGCAAGTGGATGGGGACAGCGCTGTCCTCGGCGGATCTCGCGCGGTTCCTGCCGCTCCTCGGCAAGGCTGAACTGTTCACGCGGCCCCTCAAGTTGGAAGGTCGAGGGACGCGTGCTGGGTACGAACCCCTGTCTGTTCGCGGCGATCCAGCTCGGTTCGGCCACCCATCACGCCGCACCCGCACCTGCCGCGCGGCGGGACCGTCTTCAGCGTGGGCGGAACCACCTCGACCGGGCAGAGCGCCTATCCCACCGTGAGGGTGTACGCCGAGCGGTACTGCTCGGGCGTCGCGGGTCTCGTGCTGATCGACCCCTGGCACGAGGACGTGCCCGCCGCTATGGTGAACTTCTTCCGCTCGAACCCTCCGGCGCGCGCCGGGCTCAGCGGCGAGATGAACGATTGGCTGAACGAGTTCCACTCGTACGTCCAGGCGTACCAGGCGGGGCACGCGCCGCCCATGATGCAGTGGGACATCCGTGCCGGGGATCAGCAGGCGCGGTCGGTCAGGCCGTTTGGAAAGCTGCCGGTCGTGGTGGTGACGTCCCGCTTCAACATGTTCTCGGGGATGGGTGAGGAACCGACCGTCACCTACGGTCAACGGATGACCCAGGTGTTCGCGACCCAGCAGACGAAACTGCTGAAGATCTCGTCGAACAGCCGTCAGTCTTTCTTCGACCTTGACGACCCGAACAATAAGGCGATCACAGAGACCGAGGTCGAGGAGGCGGCCGTGCGCGCGGTGCTTGACGCTGCCCGCCGAGGCACTCCCCTGCCGCGTTCCATCCCAGTGCCTTGAGCCATTTCTTCATGTCCAACACGTGGCCAACGCGCCCTTTTTGTCCCCCTTTCCAGACGTGTCCACCCCTGTCCGGCCTTCCCCTTCATGTTCGGCCGCACGCGGGGATTTCTCGTCCTGCACGCGTTATCATCCGTGTCCAGGTTGTCCACCGCTGTCCATTCTTGTCCCCACAGAATTACCCTATCTCTTACTGTTAACCGGACGGTCGTTGGTTCGACCCCAACCTGCCGAGCCAGAAGAAAGCCCCCAGCGATGGGGGCCTTTTCGTTGCCTCCACCCGCTGCCGCACCCAGGTCAAGGCGGGCGCAGCACACCCAGGCTGGGCCTTTTCAGGTCGTGGAGCCCAACCGAACAGCCGGGGCTTCGACCTCCGTCAGGGAAGGGCCGACCTCTTCCCCCACCACGCGGTCGCGGCCGGAGCGCTTGGCCTCGTACAGGCGCGCGTCCGCCGTCTCGAAGGTGCTGGATGGACCTGTATCGTGCCGGGCGAGCCCGGCCGAGAACGTCAGGGTCCAGTCTGGCCGACCCGCGCGGGCGCCCAACTGCCTCCGCACTAGATCACGCAGGCGGTTCGCCACGCCCGCCACCACCTCCGGGTCGGCACTGTGCAGCAGCACCGCGAATTCCTCCCCGCCCACCCGGTACACCCGGTCTGTCCCCCGGGTATGCACGGTGAGCAACCCGCCGAGTTCCCGCAGCACCACGTCCCCGAACCCGTGCCCCAACGTGTCGTTGAGACGTTTGAAATGGTCGAGGTCAAGCAGCAGCAGGTGAACGTGGCCGTCGGCGGGAAGGTCGGCGAGGTCGAGGTCGAACTGGCGGCGGTTGAGCAGCCCCGTGAGGGCGTCGCGGTACGCGAGAATGTGCAGGGTGCGGGAGTGGCCCACGCTGTCAAAGCGCACGGCGATCACCGCGAAGGTCACGAGCAGGCCCAGCCCCTGAAGCAGGGTCAGCGGCAGGTAGGCGGTCTGGAAAAGCGCAGGGCCGCGGCCGGGTACGAGGAGCAGGCTGAGGTTGGCGAGGGCAAAGGTCGCGAAGGGTGCCCAGGCATCACGCCAGGTGAGGTGGCTGTGGTGCAAGCGGGTGTGAAATACGCTGGCGACGGCCGCAGTGGTGAGGAGCCCCGAGATGCCGCCCACCGCACCTTCGCCACCCAGCCAGGCGCGGTACAGGGCCAGGGGCAGGGCGACGGCGAAGGCGGGCAGGGGTCCACCGAAGAGGCCCGCAAGCGCGACAGGCACCTGCCGGAAATCGACCCGGACGCCTTCTGCGAGGGGAACGCCATAGCCGATCAGGATCAGGCCGCCCACGACAGAGAGGACGTACCGCAGGGCGAGGCGCAGGGTGTGGTGACGCTCGGTGGCCGTATGGGTCAGGCCACCGATACTGGTAAAGGTCACGAGAATGGAGAAGTTGACAAACAGGGCCGACAGCACGCGAGGCCCAGAGTTCAACACTGGGCCTCGCAAATCTCTTACCTGGGGGCTGCCCGGGACTATGGTGGACAGAAGCGGCCCGCTCGATGCTATCCAAGCAAGCGAGGAGGGAACTGCCGCCTACGCCCCACCATCCGCAGGCGCAACGCTCCAGGTGAGCTTGACCAGGTTCCAGGTGGAGGCTCGGGGAAACCGAACCTCCGGCGGCGCGTCCTGAGCGGTGAACTCACGGTGTTGCCCCCGGCCCTGTCGGCGGTCCGGCCACGTTACGTGGGGGGGCCTTGACTCAATCCTGAGAACACCCCCGGTTCCCGGCCCTCAGTAGCCCCGGTGCCGGACCGTTCCCCCCCGCGCCTCCAGCCAATCCGTGACCGTGCCCACAGCGGCCTTGACCCCGGGCGTGACCACCGGACCGCCGAAGCGGGCGAGGCGGACAAGGTGGGTGCCGTCCTCCCGGGCCGTGAGGTCGATCAGCACTTCCTGGGTGAGCTCGCCCTCCACGACGTGGGCGAGGACCACCCAGCCCGGCCCGGGGCGGGCGATGCCGCCCAGACTGCGGTACAGGTCGAGCAGGACCACCGTCCAACCGACCGGGTCCTCGCGGGTCTGGCCGCCGCGGGCGGTGTGTTTGTGAAACTCGGCGGGGGCGAAGGGCTGGGGCAGGGTCAGGACGGCGTGGGGCACGGCAGGGGGATCCTCCTGGTCGGGGTAGCGGGTGGCGGAACCGTGCGGCACGTGCGGCCGTTCGGTTGGGACGAAGCGGGCGTGGCGCGCCCCCAGCCCCAGGTCACGCCACTTGCGGGCGTATTTGGTCTCCAGGGCGGCGGGAGGGGGATCGGTGAAGTCTACCCCCATGACGCCGCTCACCTCCGCCTCCCGGCAGGCGAACTCGAAATACTCCTCGTGGTCGGTGGTGAGCAGCACGGCCCCGCCAGGTTTCAGGCGGCTGGCGGCCAGGCGGAAGAAGGGGGCACGCAGCAGGCGGTGTTCCTCGTGGCCCGCCTTGGGCCAGGGGTCGGGGAAGTTCACGATGATGCTGTCCAGCCCGCCCTCCGGCACCACCTCGCGGATCAGGGGTGTGGCGGGCAGCCGGGTCAGGACCGTATTGGTGAGTCCGGCCCGGTGCAGCGTGCGCGCGGCCTTGAGGAGCGAGACGCCGCTGATCTCGACCCCCAGGTAGTTCGGCGCCTCGGGAAAGGTCGCGGCAAAGTGCGGCCAGAAGCGCCCGTCCCCGAAGCCCACCTCCAGCACCCAGGGCCGCCCGGGCGTGTCGGGGTAGAGCCGGGCCGCACTGTCCGGGAAATGAAAGTCGGCGAGGCGGAGGATCATGGGCTCACCCGCAGAAGCTCGTCTGCCAGCCGCGCCGCGTCCGTGAGCACGGAGGCGTAGGTGTGATCCCCCGGCGTGCAGCGGCCCAGGGCGTACACCCGGTCGAAGCGCGTGAGGCGGAAGCCGTCCAGTTCCGGGGGCGCGGGCGTCAGGAAGCGCACGTCGTAGGGGGGCGACCCCTCCACCGCCGGAGCCGTCCCCTCGGCGCCGATCAGCCACACCCCCGAGCGGGCGAGGTCGTCGGCCAGGAAGTCGTAGGCGACCTCGGAGAGCCGCCCGGCCTCCTCCAGCGTATCCCCGATCAGCAGGCGGCCTTTCAGGAAGGCGCCGACGGCGAGCACGGTCACGCGCGCCCGCAGGGACGGCCCCTCCCAGGTCGAGAGGGTCACCGCGCCGCCCTCCTCGTCCAACGCGGTCACGGTGCTTTGCAGCAGGTGGATGCCCGCCGTGGCCTCGACCTCCGCCTTGAGATGACGGTGGAAGGTCCAACCGTCGGTGTCGGGGGCGATGTGGGCCGCAATGGACGCGAAGAGGCTCCCCGGGGGGAATCCGGCCCCCTCCACTGTTGGCTGGTACAGGTTGCCCAGGTGGTCGAGCGCCTGCGTGACGAGGAGCACGTCCCGCCCAGCCCGCGCCAGGCGCCAGGCGAACTCGGTGCCCGCCAGGCCCGCCCCGACCACCGCCACGTCGTACAGGTGCCCCGGCTGCGGCTGGCTGCGGGGTGTTGAAGGACCGAACATCAGGGGGGAAGTGTAACGCAGACGGCTCAGCCCGGCCAGGAGGACGGGGCCTCCTGCTCCCCGTGCTCCTCCTCGCGCAGCAGTTCTTCCAGGGCGGCCACCACCCGGGGGTCGAACTGCCCGCCCGCCTGCGCCCGGATCTCCGCCAGCGCCTCGTCGAGGGTCCAGGCGCGCTTGTAGGGCCGCTCGCTCGTCAGGGCGTCGAGCACGTCAGCGACCGCCACGATGCGGCCTGAGAGGGGAATCGCCTCGCCCGCCAGGCCCTGGGGATACCCCGTGCCGTCCCAGCGCTCGTGGTGGGTCAGGGCGATCTCCCGCGCCGCCCGCACCAGGCGGGACGAACCCTCCGCCAGGATGCTCGCCCCCAGCCGGGTGTGGGCCTGCACCAGGCTGAACTCCTCCCGGGTCAGGCGGCCGGGCTTGAGCAGGACGGCGTCGGGCACCCCGATCTTGCCCACGTCGTGCAGGGGGGCGGCGCGTTCGATCAGCGTGACCTCCTCCTCCAGGCCCAGGTGGCGGGCCAGCCCGGCGGCCGTGCGGGCCACCCGGCGCAGATGTTCGCCCGTCGCGTCGTCGCGCAGTTCGGCCGCGCGGGCCAGGCGGTCGAGCACCTCCAGCTGCGCCTCCTCGACCTCCTGGGTGCGGCGGTGGACCAGGGCCTCCAGGGCGGCGTTCTGCTCGTGAATTAGCGCCTCGGCCGCCTTGTGCCGCGTGATGTCACGCACCGTCCCGATCACACCCCGAATCTGGCCCTGGCCGTCGCGGTACACGCCCTTGGTGGACAGAAAGCTGGCGGAGGTGCCGTCGGGGAGCAGGTCCGTCGTCTCGTAGGTCAGGGTCTCGCCGTTCAGCAGCACCTGCGCGTCCCGCTGACGGGAGGCCCGCGCCGTGACGGCGGGAAAGAGCGCCTCGTCGTCCCGGCCCAGGATCTCCTCCACCGGGCGGCCGATCTGCGCGGCCCCCGCCCCGTTGATCATCAGGTAGCGGCCCGCCAGGTCCTTCACGAAGATGGAGGCGGGCACGCTCTCGACCACCGCCCGCAGCAGGTTCTCGCTGGTCCGGAGGGCCTCCTGAGCGGCTTTTGGCTCGGTCAGGTCGCGCAGGTAGATGGTGAAGAGGGACTCATCCCCTAGCCGGAAGGGCGTGATGGTCAGCTCGCAGGGAAACTCCCCACCGCCCCGCCGCAGTGTGGTCACCTCCAGCCGCCTCCCCGGCGCCGGACCCTCACCAGTCCGCACGTACTGCGCCAGCCTCTCCCGGTGGCGGCTGCGGTGGTGTTCGGGGATGATGAGCTCGCCCAGTTCCCGGCCCAGCGCCTCCTCCCGGCTGTACCCGAACAACCGCCCCGCCGCCGGGTTCCACTCCTCGACCCGGCCCCGCCCGTCGATAATAATCACCGCGTCCAGGGCGGAGGTCAGCACCGCGTCCCGCAGGGCGTCACTGCGGCGGCGCTCCCGCAGGCTCCGGCGCAGCTCCAGTTCACTCACCACGCCTGCCGCCAGCTCGCATAGGGTGTCGCACTCCCCGGGGGTGAGGGGCGCGCGGGGCACTATGTCCATCACGCACAGGGTGCCCAGCACCTGCCCCCCGGGCGTCAGGAGGGGTGCGCCCGCGTAAAAGCGCAGGAACGGCCCGCCGGTTACGAGCGGGTTGTGCGCGAACCGCCGGTCGAGGGCCGCATCGGGCACCACCAGCACGTCCCCCGTGAGGATGGCGTGCGGGCAGAAGGCCAGGGAGCGGTCCACCTCGCGCCCATCGAGCCCGATGCAGGCCTTGAACCACTGCCGGTCGGCGTCCGTCAGCGAGACCAGGCGATGGGCGCGCGAAACAACCGGGCCGCCAGCGGGGCGAAGCGGTCGAACGCCTCCTCGGGCTCGGTGTCGAGCACCGCGTACTCCCGCAGCGCCCGAATCCGCTCGGCCTCCCGGGAGTCCTCCGGTGCACTCGACACGGATGGGGGGAGGTCGGGGCCAGCCATGCTGGGGGCAGCGTAAGCACCTGCCTCTTGCCGAATCCTGACAACCCCCCGGGTAGGGACAACCTTCAGAAGGTGGGTCGTTTGACCGTCTGCCCGGGGCAGCCCCCCTAGCGTGGGCGCTCAGGAGGCGACATGACCGACACCAGCCAGGCGACCCAGAACCCGAGCACCCACAACCAGGGCAAAGTGCTGTTCACCACCCAGGCGACGGCCCACGGCGGACGCGCCGGATACATCGAGACCCCCGACCACCACCTGGGCGTGAAGCTCAGCGTGCCGCAGGAGATCGGGGGCGGCGGCGGCGTGGGCACCAACCCCGAGCAACTGTTTGCTGCGGGCTACGCCGCCTGCTTCCAGAGCGCCATCGGCTCGGTCGCCCGGCGCGAGAAGGTCAGCTTCGGGTCCTCGCGCGTGACCGGCGTGGTCGGCCTGGTGCGCGACGACCTCGGCTTCGCCCTGGACGTGGAGCTCCAGATCGTGCTGCCCGGCCTGAGCCGCGAGCAGGCGCAGCATATGGTCGAGGAGGCCCACAAGGTCTGCCCCTACAGCCGGGCCCTGCGCGGCAACGTGAACGTGCGCCTCACGGTCATCGAGGAGCCCGAACACGGCGACGTGGGCTGAGATGGGGAGGTCGGGGGACTGGCCAACCCGAATGACGGTGGAACGGGCGTTCTGATTCCCCCCCTTCGGGCGCTGAGTCATGCACGGCAGCCTCTCATTAATGAGGAAATCGTGCAGACCAGCAAAAAAAGCCCCTCCCCCTTGAGGGGGGAGGCTGGGTGGGGGTGAGCGGGCACGCTCTGCGGCGCAGCCAGGACGACTAGCGGGCCATCTTGAAGCCGCGCAGGCTGCTCGTGCGCCCCCCTCTCCCACGAGGGGAGAGCGAGAAAAGACACTTCCACTGTGCTCTTCCTTGAATTAGGGCTGTCCCTCAGCGGTCCGTCGCCACCGTATACGTTCCGTCCGCGTTGCCCGTAAAGGTCACCGTGCCCTGACGGTCGGTGCGGTAGATGCGGACGCCGTTCGCCTTGTAGAGGTCGAGGGCGGTCTTGGTGGGGTGGCCGTAGTTGTTCTCACCCACGCCGATCACCACGTTCTCGGGGCGGACAGCGGCGAGCCAGGCCTGGTGGTCACCGTTCGCGGCCCCGTGGTGGATGCTCTTGTAGACCTGGAAGGGACCCCGCACCTCGGCGCGGTCCTCGGCGAGCCAGGCCTGGGTCTCGGGCTTCTCGCTGTCGCCGGTCATGAGCGCCCGGAAGTCGCCGAACTCCACCCGCAATCCCACGCTGTTGTCGTTCTGGTCGTCCCCCATCCCGGCGGGCGGGGCGATCACGCGCACCTTCACGCTGCCCAGGTTGACGACTTGCCCGTTGGCCTTCTGGAAGGTCGTTCCGTCCTTCTCCAGCGCCGCGACCAGCCTTTCCCAGGTCCGCGTGGTGCCCGCCAGCCCATTGTTGATGAAGAGCCGGGGCTTGGCCGTCTCGGCGGCGGGGATCAGGCCCGTGATGTGGTCGGCGTCGGCGTGGCTGGCGACCATCAGGTCGATGGAGTCGATGCCGTACGTTTGCAGGTAGCCCCGCATCCGGTCGCTGCTGCGGCCCCCGTCGTACAGCAGGGTCTTGCCTTCGGGACTGCGGATCAGGACGGCGTCGCCCTGCCCCACGTCGAGAAAGCGGATCGTGACCTGCCCGGCGGGCTGATTGTCCGTCTGGCCGTTCCCCCCCTGCTCCCCCCGGTCGCGCGCCGTGCAGGCCGCCAGGCTGGCCGTCAGCACGAGCACGAGCACGCCGAGCAGGTCGGAGGGGGTGGGGCTGCCCCGCTTGCCCCCGCGCCCCGCGGGCTTGGAACGGGAGGCCGCTTTTTTGGCGGTCCCCTTTGCGGCAGGGGCCTTTTTGGCCGGGGACTTGCGGGGGGCCGTCTTCTTCTCAGTCACAGGTCAATCTCCTCCCCAGGGCCGGGCGTGCTGTTCAGGGCCTCCAGGCGGCGCTGGGCCCCCTCGCGGCGGGCCTGGGTTTCAGCGGGCAGCCGCTCGACCGTCACCCCGTCGGGGCCGTCGCGCACACCCAGCACGTCCCCCTCGCGCACACCCTCCGGCAGGACGTGGAGCGGCACGTCGAAGGTCAGGCCGTCCTCCCGCTCCACCCGGGCCATCGGGCCGTGCGGGCTGTCCTCGATGCCGTCCACCGTCCAGCGTTCCTGTGCTCCTGGCTGCCCTTCCTTCACGTCCCCAGCGTAGCGCACCGCCGCCATTCTGCCCCTGTGCCACACTGCACCCATGCGGCACGACCTGACGCTAACCGAGGGCGACCTCACCCTGCGGCCCCTGATGGAGGCAGACATTGCAGGCCTCTGCGCGCTCGCCGCCGACTGTGCCCACGAGTTGCGGCTGATGGGCTCACCGCCGTCTTCCCCCGCCTACTACACGGCGGCGCTGGAGGCGGCGGACGCCCTGCCCTTTGTTGTGGAGGTGGGCGGCGAACTCGCGGGCAGCACCCGTTACGGCGATATCCGCGCCGCCCACGCCGGGCTGGAGATCGGCTGGACGTGGCTACATCCGCGCTGGCACGGCTCGGGCGTGAACCGCCGGATGAAGCTCCTGATGCTCACGCACGCCTTCGAGGACATGGGCATGGAGCGCGTGCAGATCAAGACCGACCTCCTGAACACCCGCAGCCAGCGGGCCATCGAGAAGCTCGGCGCCGTGCGCGAGGGCGTGCTGCGGCGGCATATGCGGCGGCCCGACGGCAGCATGAGGGACACGGTGATGTACTCGGTGACGCGGGAGGATTGGCCCGGGTGAGGGCACGGCTCGGCGAAATGGCCTAGCGGGAAGACTGGCCCCGCTTTTTCAACAAACCTGCTTTCCTTTGAAAGAGGGAGACGTCACAGTAAGGACGTGTCTTCCACGCCCACAACGTACGTGGTCCGGGACGAGGCCCAGCTCGCGGCCCTGATGGACGTGCGCTACGGGGGACACCTGCTCGTGCAGTTCCGGGGTGGGGCGACGGCGAGCGAGGCGGCGCGCAAATTGGGGGAGCCCGCCCCGCGCGTCACGTACCACGTGCGGCGGCTCGCGGCGCTGGGGCTGCTCATTCCGGCAGACACGGGGGGGCGGGGGCGCAGGCTAAAGCCCGTCGCCGACCGTTTCGTGGTGGCGCCCGAACTGCGGGGGTTGCTGCGCCGGGACGTGGTGCAGCCCTTCCTGGCCGCCCTCACGGACGCCTTCCTGGCGGCGGCGGAACTCGACCTGTCCGAGCACCTGCCCGAGGGCCTGCTGTACGACCTTCGACCGGGCGCGATGCGGACGAGCACCCAGCCCTCCTCCCCTCCCCACAGCCCCCGCGCCCTGGTTCGGATGGTGCGCCTGACGCCCGCCACCTTCGAGCGGGCCTGCGAGCAGGCGTGGGAGGTGTTCTCGGCGGTCGCCGAGGCGGACCCGGACGCGCCGGGAGCCCGGTACTTCACCCTCTCCCTGCTGGGGTTTCCGGGCACGATGCTGCCCCTCGCCAGCACAGAAAGGTCCACCCATGTTGAATGAAAGCCTCGCCAGCGAAGTCCTCACGCTCGCCCGCTCGGGTGGCGCGGACTTCGCGGAACTCTTTGTGGAAGACACCGTCTCGACCACCCTGCGCCTGCACCAGGGTGAGGTGAAGGACGCGGGCGGCGGAAACCTGTTCGGCGCCGGTTTGCGGCTGCTGTATGGTCCGCGCGTCGTCTACGCCTACACCAACGACGTGACGGAGTCGGGGCTGCGCGACCTGGCCGAACAGGTGGCCCGGGCGCGCGGCGGGGCGGGTGAGGTCAGCCGTGAGGGTGCGGGCGGCCTGGACTTCCGCCGCCTTGACGCCAAGCCCCTCTACGTGGCCCGCGACCATCCCCTGCACGCGGCCAAACGCGACAAGCTCGCCCTGATGCGGCGGGCACACGGCGGCGCGGCGGGCGTGGGCGACGTGAAGACGGTGGACGTGAACTACCTCGACCGGGTGCAGCGGGTGCTGATCGCCAACTCGGAGGGGCTGTGGGCCGAGGACGAGCGGGTCTGGACGCGCCTCTCGGTCAGCGCCATCGCGCAGGACGGCACGCTGCGCGAGACGGGCTACTACGGCCCCGGTTCCGGGCAGGGCCTGGAGTTTTTCGACACGGTGACGCCCGAGAACATCGGCGCGGAGGCGGCCCGGATCGCCAACGCGATGCTGCGCGCCGGATATGCGCCCGCCGGGAAACTGCCCGTGGTCATTGGCAACGAGTTCGGCGGCGTGATCTTCCACGAGGCCTGCGGGCACATCCTGGAGACGACCGCCGTGGAGAAGAACGCCAGCGTGTTCGCCGACAAGCTGGGACAGAAAATCGCCCACGAGTCGGTGAGCGCCATCGATGACGGCACTATTCCCGGCTCGTGGGGCATGGTGACCGTGGACGACGAGGGCATGCCGGGCGAGCGCACCGTCCTGATCGAGAACGGCGTGCTGAAGTCCTTCATGGTGGACCGGGTGGGCGAGCTGAAGACCGGGTACAAACGCACGGGCAGCGGGCGGCGGCAGAACTACACCTACGCGCCCGCCAGCCGGATGCGCTCGACCTTCATCGACCGTGGCGAGGAGACGCCCGAGAGCCTGATCCGCCAGGTCCCGCTCGGCATCTACGCCCGCAAGATGGGCGGCGGCAGCGTGACGCCCGGCACCGGGGATTACAACTTCGCGGTGAACGAGGCGTACATGATCCGGAACGGCGAGATCGCGGAGCCGCTGCGGGGCGCCTCGCTCGTCGGGAACGGGGCGCAGGACCTGAGAAACATCGTGGGCGTGGCGGGCGACCTCGCGCTGGGGCAGGGTATGTGCGGCAGCATTTCCGGCTCGCTGCCCACCGACGTGGGCCAGCCGCACATCCTGATCTCGGAAATCACCGTGGGAGGCCGCGCATGACCGCAACAACCGAACAGCAACTCAGCCTCGAGGACGCCCGCGCCTACCTCCTCGACCGTGCCCGGGAGCGCGGCGTGACGCTGGAGGTGTACGGCGAGCGGGGCACCTCCACCAGCGTGAAGGCCTTCCAGGGCGAGGTCAGCGAGTTCAAGCTCTCTGCTCGGCAGGGCGTGGCACTGCGGGCGCTGGTGAAGGGCGCGTGGGGCTACAGCTTCACCGAGAACTTGTCGCCGCCTGCCCTGGACCGGGCGCTCGACAGTGCGGTCGAGAATGCCGAACTCGTCGCTCCAGAGCCGGGCGCGGGCCTCCAGAACTGGCCGCCTCCCCCCGCCCTGGACCTGTACGGCGAGGGACTGAGCGGCGTGACGGTGGAGCAGAAGGTGGGGGTGGCCCTGGAACTCGACCGCGCCGCACGGGAAGCGGACCCGCGCGTAACCAGCCTGCCCTACGGGGGATACTCCGACAGCGACGCCCAGCGCCTCGTCGGCAATACCGAGGGCCTGGAGCGCGGGGCACGCGAACTTCACGCGATGCAGTACGCCTACCCCCTGGTGAGCGAGGGCGGGCAGAACAAGATGAAGGGCGACTGGCAATTCACCCGCGAGTTCACCGAACTCGACCCCACCCGCACGGCCCTCTCGGCGGTGGAAAAGGCCCTCGCGCTGCTCGGCGCCAAACCCGCCCCCAGCGGCACCTTTCCGGCGATCATCAGCGGGGAGTGCCTGGGCGAACTGCTCGCCCTCTTCTCCGTCATGTTCAGCGGCAAGATGGTCGAGGAGGGCAAGAGCCCGCTGGCCGGGCGCCTGGGCGAGACTATCGCCAGCCCGCTCGTCACCCTGCTCGACGACCCCACCCTGCCGCGCGGGCTGAACTCGCGCGCCTTCGACGCTGAGGGCTGCCCGAGTGCGCCCCTTGCGCTGATCGAGAACGGGAAGCTCGCCGCCTTCATGCACAACGCGCAGACCGCCGCCCGCGCGGGCACGACGAGTACCGGTCACGCCGCCCGCTCCGGCCTCCAGGGAACGGTGGGCGTGGCTCCCAGCAACCTGATCCTGCAACCGGGCAGGACGGAGGGAACCGCCGTCGCTTCCGGTCTCACGGGCGTGCGCGTCACGGGCGTCTCCGGCGGGCACGCGGGGGCGAACCCGATCACTGGCGACTTCTCCCTCCAGGCCGAGGGCTTCTGGGTGGAAGGCGGCGAGGTCCAGCACCCGCTGGAGGTGTTCACCGTGGCGGGGAACATCCTCGACCTGCTCGCGGGCATCGAGGCCGTGGGCAACGAGCTGCACGAGACCCAGTACGCCGTGGCCGCGCCCGACGTGCGGGTGGAGGCGCTGGCAGTCGGCGGGGCGTAGGCCGGGCGGGCGCCTACAGAGGCAGCCTTGACCTTCGGGCTGCCTCTGCCTGCCCAGCCCGCTCACCCCCACCCGACCTCCCCCTCAAGGGGGGCTTTTTCGTCGTTCTACACGCTCTCCATCAGAGGGGCCACTTGTGGACGCGTCCAGATTCCACCAGGAGCGCGGCGTCGGAACAAGCCCTCTCCCTCCCAGCCGAACGTTCACAACTCCCCCACCCTCCCGCCGGGGGCCTCCGCTTGCCCCTTAAACTCCCCACATGGTCATGAATCTGTTGCTGATCTTCATCCCGATCAGCCTGCTTCTGGAATATGTGTTCCGGGCGCCGCCGCTGTGGATCTTTTTCACGGCGACGGTCGCCATCATCCCGCTTGCCGACTGGCTGCGAAAGGCCACCGAGCAGGTCGCGGCGCGGGCCGGGCAGACCATCGGCGGGCTGCTGAACGTCACCTTCGGCAACCTGGCGGAACTGATCATCGCCATCTTCGTGCTGCTGGGGGGCAACATCACCGTCGTGAAGGCGCAGATCACCGGCAGCATCATCGGGAACGCGCTGCTGGGGCTGGGGCTCGCCATCTTGATCGGCTCCTTCGGGCGGCGGCGGCAGAAGTTCAGCGGGGAGAACGCCAGCCAGCTCAACTCGATGCTCTTTCTGGTGGTGATCGCGCTGCTGATCCCGGCGCTGTTCGACTACACCGAGCGCCTCCCCGCGTTCACGGCGGGCGGTGAGGTCCTGCGGCAGAACCTGGAGGAGCACCTCAGCCTGGGCGTCGCCATCGTCCTCATCGTCGTGTATGCCCTGAACCTCGTGTACACCCTGGTGACGCACAAGGACGTGTTCGCGCTGAGCGAGGAGGGCGAGGAACACCACGGCCCCCTCTGGCCGGTGTGGCGCGCGGGTGCCGTCATGGTGGGCGCCACCGCCCTGATCGCCCTGGAATCCGAGATGCTCTCCGGCGCGCTGGAGGCGACGAGCAGCACGCTGGGCCTGAGCCCCTTCTTCCTGGGCATCATCGTGCTGGCGGTCGTCGGCAACTTCGCGGAATACATCGCGGGGAGCTACTTCGCCCGGCAGGGCAAGATCGGGCTGGCGATCAACATTGCCGTGGGCGCGACGATCCAGGTGGCCTTATTTACCGCGCCGCTGCTCGTGCTGATCTCGTACTTCATCGGCAGGCCCATGAACCTGGTCTTCTCCAGCCCGCTGGAACTCGTCGCCATCGTGGCCGTCGCGCTGACGGTCACCACCGTGACGAAGGACGGCGAGGCGACGTGGTTCGAGGGCGTGCTGCTGCTTGCCGTGTACCTGCTGCTGGCGCTGGCCTTCTTCTTCGTGACGCCGCAGGAGGGGGAAGGAAGGCCCGCCGCGCTCCAGGGTCCGGCCAGCCCTCAGCTGCTGGTGGAACATCCCGTGGGCGGGACACTTTCCATCCCGCACCCCGCTAGACTCCCCGCATGAAGTGGCTGCGTGACCCGGGCCTCACGCCCATCGCCGACAAGGTCGAGGCGGGCGAGCGTCTCTCGTTTGACGAGGGAATGCGGCTGTACCACACCCGCGACCTCAACGGGCTGATGCGGCTGGCGAATCGGCAAAAGGAGCGGCTGCACGGCGACAAGGTGTATTTCGTTCACTCCATGCGGCTGGAATTCACCAATATCTGCTACGTGGGCTGCACCTTCTGCGCCTTCGCCGCCCGCAAGGGCGAGGAGCGCGCCTGGGACTACTCGCCGGGCGAAGTGGTCGAGCAGGTCCGGCGCCGCTACCTCCCCGGCATCACCGAGTTGCACATGAGCAGCGGGCACCACCCCAACCACCCGTGGGACTACTACCCCGAGATGGTGCGGCGGCTGCGGTCAGTCTTCCCCGACCTTCAGGTCAAGGCCTTCACGGCGGCCGAGATCGAGCACCTGAGCAAGATCAGCAAGAAGCCCACGCTGGAGGTGCTGCGCGAACTCCAGGCGGCAGGCCTGGCAGCGATGCCGGGCGGCGGCGCGGAAATCTTCGCCGACCGGGTGCGGCGTCAGGTCGCCAGGAACAAGGTGAAGGCCGAGAAGTGGCTCCAGATTCACCGCGAGGCGCACTCGCTGGGGATGCGGACGAACGCGACCATGCTCTACGGCCACATCGAGACGCTGGAGGAGCGGCTGGACCACATGCACCGTCTGCGGGAGTTGCAGGACGAGACGGGGGGCTTCCACGCCTTCATCCCGCTCGCCTTCCAGCCCCTCGGGAACACGTTGGCGCAGAACCTGGGCAAGACCGACTTCACGACCGGGCTGGACGACCTGCGGAACCTCGCCGTGGCGCGGCTCTACCTCGACAACTTCCCGCACATCAAGGGCTACTGGGTGATGATCGGCTCGGAGCTGACGCAGGTGAGCCTGGACTGGGGCGTCAGCGACATCGACGGCACCATTCAGGAGGAACACATCGCGCACGCGGCCGGGGCTACCTCGCCGATGGCCCTCTCGCAGGCGGGCATGGTGCGGATGATCCAGCACGCCGGGCGGGTGCCTGTGCTGCGTGACGCCTATTACAACGAGCTGGAGGTTTTCGGGCGCCCCGGGGTGGAGGCGGCGGACTAGTGTGCCTGCCGAAGACCTCGATGCCGTGCTGGCCCTCGACGACGCCTGGAACGCGGCCTACCACCACCGCGACCCGGGGAGGATGGCGATGATTCTCGCCGACGACTGGATGGCCTTTTTCCCCGACGGACAGGTCGTGTTCAAGCCCGACCTGCTGGAGGGCATGCGCCACAACCCCCCCGCCGCCCTGATGTTTGAGCGCCACGCGGCCCGCGTCTTCGGGGATACGGCGGTCACGCGCGGCACGCTCTACGCGGACGGCGGGCGGATGCAGAGCTTCCTGCGCGTGTACGCACGGCGCGGGAGCGAGTGGCGGGCGGTCAGCGTGCAGGTGGTGCCGTGAGGGGAAACCGGAGGCGCCCATGACCTACCGCGCAGGCTGGATTCACTACACCAACGTCGCCCCCATCCTCGACCGTTTGGTGCTGCCGACCGGCGTGACGGCGGTCACGGGCGTGCCGACCGAGATGAACGCGGCCCTCCTCGAAGGTCGGGTGGACATCGCCAATATCAGTGTGGTGGAGTTCATCCGCAACGCCTACCGGCTGGAGGCGCTCCCCGACTTTTCCGTGAGCGTGCTGGGGCCGGTGTACTCGGTGAACCTCTTCCATACCGTGCCGCTCCCGGCGCTGCGGCGGGTGGCCCTGACGGCCCAGAGCGCGACGAGCGTGGCGCTGCTGGAGGTCGTGCTGGCGGCGCGGGGCCTCGCCCCCACCCTGGAACGGGTGGAGGGCGAGGCGGAGGACCTGCTCGCCTGCGGCTACGACGGGGTGCTGCGGATCGGGGACAGCGCGCTGCGCGAGTGGTACCGGGTGACCGGACCGCTGACACCCGAAACGACCATGACCACCCTGCCGCACATGGGCCGGGGCATCACCGTCACCGACCTGGCGGAGGAGTGGTTCCGGCTGACCGGGCATCCCTTCGTGTTCGCCGTATGGGCGTACCGCAGGGACGCGCCGCCCCCGGTGGGGCTCGTGCAGGCGATGCGGGAGGCGCGGCGCGAGGGGATCGGGCACCTGGCCGACGTGGCGGCCCGGCACGCGGCGAAGCTGGGACTTCCAGAACGGGTCGTGCAGCACTACCTCTGGAACTTCCGCTACCACCTGGAGGCGCCCGACCGGCTGGGGCTGGGCGAGTTCGCCGCGCTGGCGGTGCCGGGGCATGCCCCGCTGCGCTTTGGGCCAAGGCCGGGAACGCCACGGGAGCTGGCCCCCTGACTCCGGAACTAGACCCCGCCTGTCAGCTCTGCGGGTAGGCTGGGGCCATGCACCCGGAGACGAAGGCGAGGCCCGAAACGGCAGTGGAGGCGGACAGGGGGGCTACTCCGTGACGAGTGAGGGCCTGGAGAACGTGCCCGAGGGGACCTTCCGCGAGCGGGTCCTCGCCCTGGTCGCCCGCATTCCGCCGGGGCGGGTGATGACGTACGGGCAGCTCGCGCTGCTCGCCGGGCGGCCCGGACCGGGGGGGGCGCGGCTCGCGGGTTTCGTGCTGGGCAGCCTGGCGGGGGGCTCCCAGACTGAGGGGGAACCGTTGCCCTGGCAGCGGGTGATCAACGCGCAGGGCCGGGTCAGCACCCACAAGCTCGGCTTCGGGGACATGCAGGAGCGGCTGCTGGAGGCCGAGGGGGTGACGTTCGACGAATCCGGCCGCTGCGACCTCGCCCGGCTGCAATGGTGGCCGCCCGAGGAGGGCCGGGACGCTCCGCCGGACGTGCTCCTCTGAGGATGGACGGGAACAGCGAAATGTGCGCTTCACCGCGTGCGCGTGAAGGAATTCGGTGAGGAACGTCCCCGGGAACGCGGCGTATCCTGACGCCATGAAGCGAACGAGGCACAGCAGGTGGGTGGCGGGGGACGTGGCGTCCTGGATGCTGGGTGTGACGCTCGGCCTGATTCTGGGGGTTGCGCTCCTGATCATCGCGCCCCGCGTGGGCAAGGCGCAGGGGGAGGCGGCCCCCAGCGCCGAGGGCACCATCGCCGCGCCCGCCGAAACCGGGGGGGGAACGGCCGGATCGGGAGGCCAGGCGGCCCAGGGCACGCAGACGGAGACCACCGGGGGCGCGGCAGGAAGCGCGGCCACCGAGGGCGACGCCGCCACAGGCACCGAGGCCGGGAGCGTGGCCCAGCCAGGCTCGGCGGGCACGCCCACCCAGGGCACCCGCGAAACCATGACGGGCGACGGCCAGACGGGCAGCGACCTGGTGTCGGAGGACGCCACGACGCCCACTCCGAGTTCGTCGGATACGGGTACGGCCTCAGGCACGGGCGGCAGCGCCGGTCAGGCGGCCACCGGCACCTCCGGCGAGGGTGAGGCGGCGGGAGGGACCACCGGCGGTTCCCCGGCAGGCAACGCGGCGAGCACCCAGAACGGGGGCAGCACCGAGCAGGCGGCCCCCGCGGACAGCGGCAGCGAACAGTAGGACAGCGGCGGCGGTCCCGGGGGCAATGCCCAGGCTGGGCAGACCGTCTTTGCGAGCAACTGTGCGGGCTGCCGCGGCGGGCGGGCTGGGTCCCAGCCTCGTCGCGGCGAACGGCCCGACGGAGTGGACCCTGGCGCCGTTTAGCGAGGCCGTTCAGCAGGGCCACGCCCCCGACCACGAACTCGCGCCCACCATGCCGCGCTTCTCGCCCCAGCAGATCACCGACGCCAACCTCGCCGACATCCAGGCCTATCTCAAGGCCCTCAGATAAAAGCGATGGGTGGAGCGTCGCCCCGGAAAGCCTGGGGCGGCGCTCCTCTTTTCTGGTTACCAGAGGGCCAAAAAAACCGCCCTCTCGGACGGTGATGGAAAAAGGATAGCGTGGGATGCAGGGGAAGTCAAATTATGCAGGCGACTCTTCGCGGGCCGACCTCCTCACCAAGAACCGCCAGCCGGGGGAGAAAGCCTCACTTTTTGACCGACTGGGTGAGGCTATACTTTTTCACCTATGGCCCGGTCAGCCTGAAGGGGCGGTGGGCAGCGGCGAACTTCCTCCTGACGCCGGAGGGGGCTCGACACCGAAAGGAGCGTCGAACATGCATAAAGTAGCAATTGTGGGCCGACCCAATGTCGGCAAATCCAGCCTGTTCAACCGCCTGGTGGGGCGGCGCGAGGCCGTGGTGGCCGATTTCCCGGGCGTGACGCGGGATGCCAAGGAAGGGCTGATGCTCTACCACAACCACCGCATCACGCTGGTGGACACGGGCGGGCTGTGGAGCGGCGACGAGTGGGAACAGGCCATCCGCGAGAAGGCCGAGTGGGCGATGGAGGGCGCGCAGGCGGTGATCTTCCTGCTCGACCCGCGCGAGGGCCTCTCGGCCGCCGACTATGAGGTGGCCGAGTGGCTGCGGAAGCTCGGCAAGCCGGTGATCGTGGTCGCCAACAAGATCGACAGCCCCAAGCATGAGGTCTACCTGGCCGAACTGTGGGGCCTGGGCTTCGGCGACCCGGTGGCGATCAGCGCCGAGCACGCCCGTGGCCTGGACGACCTGATGGACCGCGTGATGACGCACCTCCCCGCCGACGACGAGGACGTGCCGGAGGTCGCGCCCATTCGCATCAGCCTGATCGGGCGCCCGAACGTGGGCAAGTCGAGCCTGCTGAACGCGATCACGCAGAGCGAGCGGGCCATCGTGGCGGACCAGCCAGGCACGACCCGCGACAGTCTGGACGTGGAGTGGAACTACGGCGGGCAGCGCTTCGTGCTCGTGGACACGGCTGGGATTCGGCGCAAGCCGGACACCGCCATTGAGGAATACTCCATCCAACGCAGCGAGGCGGCCATCGAGCGCAGCGACCTGATCTGGCTGGTGGTGAACGCGACCGAGATCGGCGACCACGAACTCAAGCTCGCCAACCTCGCCTACGCCAGCGGCAAGCCCGTGATCGTGGTCGTGAACAAGTGGGACCTCGTGCCCGACGAGGAGCTGAAGCGCACGGAGAAGGAGCTGAACCAGAAACTCCACCACATCTCCTTCGCGCCGCGCGTGTACACCAGTGCGATCAACGACTACGGCATCCACGAGATGCTGGCCGAGGCGATGAAGCTGCACGAGAAGTGGCAGAGCCGCATCCCCACTGCCGAACTCAACCGCTGGCTGGAAATCTGGCAGATGCGCCAGGCGGTGCCCAACTTCGGCGGCAAGAAGCTCAAGATGTACTTCATGACGCAGGTGGAGACGGCGCCGCCCACGTTTGCGATCTTCTGCAACCGCGCCGACTTTGTGACCCGCGCCTACGAGGGCTTCCTCCAGAACCGCATCCGCGAGGACCTGCAATTGGCGGGGGTTCCGGTGCGTCTGAAGTGGAAGGAGAAGGGGCCGTACAAGAAGGGGAAGAAGGGCGAGGCAGCCGAGGCATAAGGGACTGGAGCTCGTCACGGGTGGACTGAAGGAAGCCTCGGTCCACTTTTTGGCTTTCTACACGCCTTCCTCCTCCTCCCGCATCGCCACCCAGTCCTCCCAGGCGAGCGCGGGCAGCAGCGCGAAGCTCCCGACGAACAACGAGGCGAGGGCCGCGGGGAACCGGACCCTCGTCTTGCCCCGCAGCACGAGGTACAGGGCGCCCAGGGTACTCAGCACGCCGATGTCCATAAACATCACCCGCGCAAAGGCACTGCGCCGCAGCGTCTCCCACACCCCGAGGTCGCCGGGCCGCCCCCGCCCCAGGACGGCGGTCAGGACGAGCAGGGCGAAGAGTACGGCGTAAAGACGCAGGCGGTCGGGACTGGGGGTGCGGTACTTTGCGAGGGCCTGGGGAGGGGTCATGCCCCAGCGTACTTGCCTGAGACTCAGGGGGCTGCTCGGCCCCTCCTGTTGCCGCCCCGTTTGCCCCGTTACAGTCGTGCCCCGGGGCGTCAGGGCACACTGACCCATGTCCCCCCGACTTCGCCGCGCCGCGTGGCTCCTCAGCGCTGGCCTGCTGGCCGTTCCCGTCTGGGCACAGAACAACGTGCCCCAGGTGCGCTTCGTCCCCTTCGTGAGCGGGCTTGATGAGGTCACCACGCTCACGAACGCGGGCGACGGCTCCGGGAGCCTGTACGCCACCCTGCAGGGCGGGCAGGTGCGCGTGATTCAGAACGGGAGGGTCCGCGCCGCGCCCTTCCTCGACGTGAGCAGCCGGACGAGCGCGGGTGGGGAGCGCGGCCTGCTGGGGCTTGCCTTCGACCCGAATTACAAGACGAACCGCCGCCTGTACGTCCACTACACCGACCGGGGTGGGGACACGGTGCTGGCGCGGTACACCGCCACCGCCGACTTCTCGCGGGCCGATCCCGCCAGCGCGAAGACGCTCTTCACCACCCAGCAGCCCTTCGCCAACCACAACGGCGGGCAGCTCGCCTTCGGCCCCGACGGGTTCCTGTACCTGGGGCTGGGGGACGGCGGTTCGGGGGGCGACCCGTACAACAACGGGCAGAAGCTGAGCACGCCCCTCGGGAAAATCCTGCGCTTCGACGTGCGGGGGGACGCCGCCAAGCCCGCTCCCGGCAACCCCTTCCTGAACCGGCAGGGCGCCAACCCCAACATCTGGGCCTACGGCCTGCGCAACCCCTGGCGCTTCTCCTTCGACCGGGCGACCGGTGACCTCATCATCGCCGACGTGGGCCAGAACTCCTTCGAGGAGGTCAACCGCCAGCCCCGTGCGAGCAAGGGCGGCGAGAACTACGGCTGGCGCATCCGGGAGGCCCGGACCTGCTACGACGCGGATGTCTGCCGGACCCAGGGCCTCACCGACCCCGTGCTGCAATACGGCCGCGACGAGGGCCAGAGCATCACGGGCGGGTACGTGTACCGCGGGAGCGCCATTCCCGCCCTGAAGGGTCAGTACGTCTTCGCCGACTTCGGCACGGGCAACGTCTGGGCCTCGCGCACGGGGGGGCAGACCTGGAGCAAGGCGAGAATTGGCAATGTGCAAAACCCCTCGACCTTCGGGGAGGACGAGACCGGGGAACTGTACGTGGCCGAGTACGGGACGGGCCGGATTCTGAAGCTCAGCCGCTGACGTTCTGCACGCGGTAATTCGCCTGGCGCCGTCCCAGGTTCACGGTGAACGTCTCCCCCACCCGGCGCCCCAGCAGTTCCCGTCCCACCGGGCTCTCGGTGCTGACGCGCGGCAGCTCGCCCGCCACGGCGGAAGCCTCCAGCGGATTGACGAGTTGCAAGCGCAGTTCGCGGCCCGTCTCCACGTCGAGCAGCGTGACCACCGCGCCCAGCATGGCCCGGTCGTCCCCGTCCCCCGCCCGCTCGATGATGACGGCCCGCGCGAGGCTGTCCTCGATATCAGCGATCCGGTCCTGAATCGCCATCAGCTCGCGCTGGGCGGCCTCCAGCCCCAGGTTCTCGTTCTCGTTGGCGTGCATCTGCTCCTGCACCACGCGCCGGGCCTCGTCCAGCCGCTCGTACTCATGCGTCAGCGTCCGCCGAAGGCGTTCAAAACCGTTCTGGGTCAGTTCGATCTTCTGGGTCACCGGCGCCTCAATTCAGGTGCGCGCATTGTGGCACAGCCAGGCGAAGGAAACGGACGAGGTTGGGGAACCTGTCCAGCCCGGTGCCGGGTTTCCCAAGCCCCGTCCACCCGCCCTTCATCTATTCCGGCCCGATCACCCGTGAGACTTCCGGCCATGAAACACGCGCGTCCCGCCCTGATCCTGACGGGTGCCCTGCTCGTCACCGCCCCCGCCCAGCAGGCCCAAGCCACCGTGTTCGAGAAGGCCCGGTTCGTCTTTCACCTCGGCGCCGCCTACTACGCCTTCAACACCTGGGTCTGGAAGCCGTACCGCCAGTACAAATTCCAGACGGGCGCTCCCGGCCAGCGCTCCGCCATCGTCAAGGCGGGCCTGGCGTTGGCCTTCGCCGCCTATCAGGTCAACTCGGCCATCAAGATGACCCGTAACACGCAGGACCCCTTCCTGCAACGCATCGGCTCGCTGCTGCCGGGCTACAGCAAGTCGCTGACCCAGGTGGGCAACGACCTGAAGACGGGCCGCTTCAACGAGCAGGGAATTCAGAACCTCAACACCCAGACGACCTACTTGCTGAACACCGCTGAGGGCCAAGGGCAGACAATCCGGCCAGTGGCGGTGCCTATTCCGGGATTGTGAGGATTATAGGCTAAGTACCGACAGCCAATGAAATATATGCGGTTGATTACGGGCTTAGATAGTAGATATGATTATCGTCTCTAACCCTAATGCCCTCGTCCTACTTCATCAACTCTAGTTCTAAGGATCAAAACTGTATACATAATTGCCATAATAGTAGCCGCACCTATGGAAGTTAAAGATGCTCTTCCATACAGGAGAACTACACCTGCAGATAGGGCAGCCACCGCTGGCATATGGTAAAAAAGAGTTACTTTCGCCCTCCCGGTTTTTATTCCTGTAAAGGGTATGGAGTAGCTTCTATTTACAGACGTGATATTCGATACAAGAGCCGGAATACTTAACTCCTGTTCTATTGCTTCAGCAACTTGAACAGCTCCAATCAAAAGTATGTGGTAATAGTATCTATCCATAATATAGAGCGACAGTCAAGGCACCAAAAATCCCAGTAGAAGAAGGCCCATTCTTTCACTTGGGGCGTCTTTTGAGAGAGTTGCAACACCACCGAAGGCAGCCCCAGCAAAAATAAATGATAGTCCTCTAATTATTAAAATAATGTCGTTGAAATGCTTTGTCTGATCTAGACACTGCTTCCAAACCTCGAACTTAGTCTTAAACTCTTCACTTCCAGGTTCCATCCAGCCTCCAAAATTAGAAGGAGGGAATTACCCCTCCTTTTCCGGCTACTTCACCCGCACTTGCTGTACCCGCACGCCTGGCACTTCAGGCATCCTTCCTCCCGAATCACAGCCTTTTCCTCGCACACCGGGCAGTGTTCGCGGCTCATGCCGTCCATGCTCTCGACGTTGACCCCACTCGGCTCGGCGGGGGCAACCGGGGGCAGGTCCACGCTGGCCCCAGCGAGGGGCGGGAGCGCGGCGGCCTCCATGTCCTTGGCGAAGGTCTCCAGGGCGACAGCGATCAGGTCGGCCTTGGAGCCCACCAGGCGACCGTTGTAGCTGCCGTACAGCCCGCCGTTGATGCCGCGCAGGGTCTTGATGAGGGCCTGGGCAGGAACGCCATGCTGGAGGGCGATGCTCACCACGCGGCCCAGCGCCTCGGAGTCGGCGTTCGCCTCGTCGCCCGCGCGCCCGCTGATGACCATGACCTCGATGGGCTTGCCATTCAGGTGGTTGACAGTGACCAGGAAGGAGCGGCGGTGCCCGCTGGTGGGGTCGGTGAGCTTGACCATGTCGGTGATGCCGCTCAGACGGGCGGGACGCTCGTAAACAGGGGTCGCGGGCAGGGTGGGACGTGCGGGGGCGGCGGGAACCGGGGCCGGTACGGGCTGCACCTCGACCTTCGGCGCCTCGGGAACGTTCTCCTCCATCACCTCAGCGGCGGCCTGGGCAGGCTCTGCCTCCACCTTCTTCTCCTTCTTCTTGCTGGTGCTCAGCACCTGGAACTGGCGGGAGCCGTCGCGGTACACGGTGATGCCCTTGCAGCCGGTGCGGTACGCCTCGCTGTAGGCGTCCTGCACGTCCTGCACGCTGGCCGAGTTGGGCAGGTTGATCGTCTTGCTCAGGCTGTTGGCTGCGTGCTGCCCACCGTCGTCAAAGGCTCGCTGCACGGTGCCCTGCATCCGCACATGGTCCTCCGGCTTGATGTCATGGGCGCACACGAAGACCTGTTGCAGCGCCTCGGGGATGAAGGCGAGGCCCACCACCGAGCCGTGGTTCTCGGACACGGCCTCGGTCACCTTGTCCCAGTCCCAGCCGCCGTCCTTCTCCAGGCCAGCGGGGGCGGGGTACTGGTTGAGCAGCTCCACAAACAGCGGGGCGAGGAGCGCCCGGTACTCCGAACCGATCTTGCGCCAGATGAAGGGGCTGAAGATGGGCTCGATGCCGGAGGAGACGCCCATCAGCATGGAAGTCGTTCCAGTCGGCGCGACGGTCAGCACGGCGACGTTGCGGCGCGGGCCGTGCGGAATCTTCTTCGCGCTGCGCTCGTAGACGGGATACACGCCGCGCTCCTGGCCCAAGCGCTCGCTCTCGGCGACGGCTTCCTCCCGCAGGGCGCTCATGATCTCGTAGATCGCCTGACGCCCGGCCTCGTTGTCGTAGCGCAGCCCCATCTTGATTAGGGCGTCGGCCAGGCCCATCACCCCCAGCCCCAACCGGCGCAGGTCCTGCGAGGCGACCCGGTTATCCTCCAGCGCAAAGACGTTCACGTCGAGCACGTCGTCGAGGAAGCGCACGCAGGTGCGGACGTCAGCGCGGAAGGTGGCGTGGTCGAAGGTGCTGCCCTTGACGTAGGCGGCGAGATTGATGGCGCCGAGGTCGCAGGGCTCGCCGATGGTGAGCGGAATTTCCCCGCAGTTTTGCGTATTTACGTATGCAAAACGAGGCTTCCTGTTGGTGCCGACGGATTCATGATGCCCAATGTAATAGTTATGGAAATCATCAACGGTACCGTTGTAGACATCCTCCACACCACATTCCCTCACCGAGATGACACGATGGTTGGCAACGGATGCATGCTGTTCCAATGCACCGAAGGTAGGTACTCCTCCAGGGTGCAGGCGAACAGGAATGCCTCCCGTCTTACAAAAATCTTCCCATTCTTTCTTAAATGGTCGACGACCGAGCTTAAACTTCAGATCGTTGAAGGCTTTAATCTGCAATTCTGCTGTCCGACGAGCCTTAGCATTTTGAGCAGCACGAGCCTTTGGAGCTCCAAGGGCAGACGCGCGCTTACGGCCGCAGGTGGTGCAATAGGCAACCTCGCGCGTTGACCAAGAGCGCTCAAAGTGATCTCCACAGTCTTCGCATGCCTTTGTAACAATGGGATAGTAATTTCCCTCGTGACGTACAGAAATGTATCCCGATTCTTTGGCATCTCGATACATATCAATGTTACGAAGCGTTTGCCTACCTTTACCAGTACCTCTTGGAAGAACTGGCAGATCGAGTTGCCGTGCTACACGCTCGGAAATATCGTTTACAGTTCCAATTGCCTCAACCCGGTATTCAGCCATGTGCTGAGGAAGTCCGCGTTCTGAAGCGAATTCGTACCACTCAGCAGTCGTGAACCCACGACCTATGGCTTGAGTCAGCTCCCGGGCGGCCTCCAGAATCTCGTCATGGCTGACTCCGCTGAACCTCCCATTATTTTCTCCACCAACGGCCTCTGAAAGCTTTTCAAGATAGTTCTGTTTCTCTTCTTTGCTCAGAGTTTTATACCAACGGCCTCGCATAGGGTTATTTTCACCCAACATGCGCTCCCGATGAAGAGCATCATGATCGTCCTTATTCATTACTTCAAGGTTCGTCATGGCATTGTTTAAGCTGTTGTGGTCTTTGTGATGCACAACCTCGTATCGTGTCAGCTTTCGCTGAAGCATGAAGGCGGCAATCAGTCTGTGTTCTCCGCTGGGCTGTCCCTTCCCCGTTGTTGCCCACACATAGTCATTGCTACGTCCCTTTCGGAGGGCCGGAATAGCCTCAGGCAGCGTGGCGACAAAACGGGTCAGTGATGCAATCGAGTCACCGGGAACAAGATCAATGGAAGCCTTTTGCGTACCGTCTGTAAGGTTGAACTTGTGATTACCTGTAGCTTTGACTTTTAGGCCATCATCAAACTCAACTTCATACACCACCTGAGACAGACCTGTGACACGAGGGTTACGCATCCAACGAACAGTTACCCGGCCTCGATCATCACGTGTGTAAACGGGAACGTCTTTGCTCTCCTCGGCGAGTTGCTTAAACGAGACTGCACCACGTCCATCAGCAACTGCGACAAGAGTGTCCCCCGTGACGCAGGGATTTGTGCTGCGAATTTCATACCGCTTCCCCAGGTTTTTCAGCGCGCTGAACTCATTCACCCGGTCCACGAAGATCAGCCCCGGCTCGCCCGTCGCCCAGGCGTGCTGCGCGATCTGGTCCCACAGCCACTTTGCGGGAATCCCAGGCCGTTTGTCTGCGGGGTTGTAGCGGCCCTGGGGAGCCGTCCTGTACAGCGGCACGCCCCGCGCCCCATCCTCGGCCCGGTCGGGAAGTGTGGGCAGGCGACCGTCGTACATCCCGCTCTGCGATTCGAGGTAGTACTTGCCGGGCACGTCCTGCACGTCCACATGCCACAGCCCGTCGCGCTCCAGCGTCTGCCAGAACTTCTCGGTGACCAGGATGGAGATGTTGAAGGTGGAGATGTCCCCTTCCGCCGCCTCGCGGTCGAGATCCTTGGCGGTCAGGAAGTCCAGGACATCGGGGTGCTCGATGGAGATGGTCGCCATCCCGGCGCCGCGCCTCGTTCCGCCCTGCCTCACAACTCTGAGGACAGGCGCATACACAAAACGCAGTGTATTGATCGGCCCGCTCGTCTCCCCACCCCGATTGGCCCACTCCAGGAAGTTGTCGAAAATCTCCATGAGGAAGGAGACGGGGCCGGAACTCGTGCCGCCGGAGCCCTTGATCGGGGCGCCCTCGGGCCGCATCTTCGAGAGGTCAATGCGCGGCTCGACGCCCACCTTGGCGCTCTCGGCAACCGAGCGGGCCGCGTCGACGATGCCGCCCATGTCGTCCGCGACCGGCTGCACACCTTCGGGCAGCGCGCGGACAATCTGCACCCCGTTCACCCGGGCGCTGGCGACGAGGTCGGCGGGAATAGCGTGGCCATACACCACCCGGGTCCAGTTCCGCACCGCGACGGGCTGCTTCTCGCCGTCGGGCTGGGTGGGGGGCCGCATCAGCCCCTCGATGAAATCCGTCACGTCGGGGTGGGTGGCGCTCATATAGGCCCAGCCGCGCACGCCCGCGTCGGGACGGCTGGAGGCGGCGCGCGGCGTGTACACGTCGAGGTTCACCCCGTTGCCACCGCCCACCTTGGTCACTAGGGCAAGCTTCTTGGCGACCTCCATGACGCCGTCGAAGCTCTCGGGGGCGTGTTCTGTTGCCCCCTGAACGAAGCAGTTCAAGACGTTCCCGTGCTGTGTCCCCGCCCCTGCCAGCACGCGCCCGCCCGGGCAGAACTTCTTCTCGGCCATCAGGTCGTAGTACTTCTGCGCCCACTCCAGCCGCGCCTCCGGGGTCTCCGCGTCCGCCACCCAGTCGGCGATGCGGTGGAACATGCCGCTCAGATCACCGTCCCCCGCCTGGAGGTACTGCCTCTTGGCGATATGGTGCGCGTTCTCGTCGAAGTTGCTCAGGGTGCGGTCGGGCGTAGTGGTCATGCGGGGGCTCCTTGGGAAACGGGACACCAGAAGGCCTCACCTCCTGCGGGGAGGAGGTGCGGGGGCGGATGGGGTGGCCCGGTCGGGAGGGCCGCTCTCAGATGTCAAACTGTAGCACCCGCACGGTCGGCGTACAATCTCTTGTACTCCATCCCCATCTGGTGTACAAGATACGGCCCCGAACGCCTGGTTCGGGGCCGAAGAAGGGGGGATGGGTGGGCAGCAAGCGGCTCAGGCTATTGGAGAGGCGTTCCGCCCCTGAGCACCGCCCACCCTCAACTTAGCTTGACGAGGAAGCGCCCGCACGAGGGGCACTTGACGGGCGGCAACTTGCCCTGGGCGGCTTTTTGCTGCACGTTGACCGGGAGCATCACGTTGCAGCCGGTGCAGCGGCCCCCGCGAATCTCGACCAGGCCCAGGCCCTTTTTGGCCCGGCGGATCAGGTCGTATTCCTTGACGGTGCGCGAGTCGATGCCCGCCACCAGCCGGGCACGTTCCTGCCGGGCACCCTCGCCCTGGTCGCGCAGACCCTGCACCCGCGCCTCGTCCTCGGCCTCCAGGGCTTCGAGCTGGGGGCGCAGGGCACGGTGCGCGCCGCGCAGCTCGGAAGCGCGGGCGGTCAGCTCGCGCTGGCGCTCGCGGAGCGGCGTGAGGTCCTCGTCCATCTCCTCGGCGCGCTCGGTGAGCATCTGGATGCGGCTGCCGTACTGGCTCTGGGCGCGGGCGTCGAAGGCGTTCTTGTCCTGCTCCTCGCGCGCGCGGCTGACCTGGTCACGGGTGCCCGCAAGGTCCTGCTCAAGCTGGCGAATCTGCTTTTCCACGCCCTCCAGGGTGATCTCGGTGTCCTCCAGGTCGTTGTTCAGGCGCTCCTGCTGGGCGCGGGCGCCTCTCAGGGCCTCCGGGACACTGTCCTCCTCGGCCCGCAGCCGGTCGAGGTCCAGGTCAAGCTCCTGCACGCGGTACAGGCTCTGAAGGGGTCCGGTGTCACTCATCGGGGCCAGTGTACCCCTGCCTGACGCGCGGGGCGCCGGGCCATCCTTTAAGTCTTTAGGGAGTAGCCTCCCCACTCGCCCGGGCTGCCGGATGCCCGCTGCGGCGAGCGGGGCGGAACAACCCCAGGTAGATCAGCACCACGCTCCCCGCGTACATCAGCAGGGTCCAGGCGAACAGCACGTTGAAGGCGAGGCCAAAGGGCAGCATCCCCCGGATCACACCGGAGACCAGGCTGCTGACCGCCCAGCCCGCGTCCCAGGCGATCACGTTGACCGCGGAATACATCGGGCGGTCCTCGTCGGGAAGGGCGGTCATCGCGTAGGCGCTGTAAACCGGCCCGGCCGCGTTCATCAGCGCCCCGCGGGTGAAAAGGGCCACCGTGACCATCCACAGTTCGGGCGCGAAGCCCAGCACGGCCAGGAAGGGGAGGCTGGCGGCCTGCACCGTCAGCACGGCGGTGAGCTGTCCGAAGCGCCGCACCAGCAGGGGTTGCAGCAGCGCCGTGGTCGCCGTGGCGAGGCTGGTCCAGGCGAAGAGGGTGCCCAGGCTGGCGTAGTTCACGTGGAACTTGCCCTCGATGAACACGTTCAGGAAGGGGATGGTCGCCCCCGCCCCCAGCCCCACGAGGACGTTGGGGGCGACCAGCCGGATCATCGTGAGTTTGTCGCGGATGGCGAGGGACCGGCCTTCCGGGCGCGGTTTGCCGCTGGGCCGCAGAAACAGGACCGGGAGGAGCCCCGCAAGCTGGAAGGCCGCCGAGACGAGCAGCGCCACCCGCAGGGCGCTCAGGCTGTCGGGGGCCACACCCGCCGCCGCCCCGTACAGCTCCGGCACCCGCCCGCCCAGCAGGTTGCCCAGGAAGCCCGCCCCGGTCATCAGGGCGCTCTGCACGCTGAAGAGGGTGACCCGGGTACTCTCGTCGCTGTGGTTCGCCATGAAGGGTGAGCCGGAGACGGAGAGGAGCGCGGCCCCCGCCCCCTGCACGAGCGCCCCCGCAATCGCCAGGACGGGCCCCCCCGCCGAAGCCAGCAGCACGGCCCCGGCGAGGCTCAGCACGCTGCCCACCTTGATCGTGTGCGCGTTGGAGATGCGGCGGGCGAGCGCCACGGCGGGCAGGCTCAGGCAGGCCAGGGTGAGCGCCGGGAGCGCGTTCACCAGCCCCTGCCACTCCGCCCCCAGCCCCAGCGCCCGCAGGTAGAAATTGAGAAAGAGCGCCGCGAAGGCCTGCGACAGCCCGAAGGTGAAGGCCGAGGTGAGGTACAGCCAGACCTGCCGGGAAAAGCGCCAGGTCATGCTGGCCCCCGCCCCGCGGCTCTGCGAGTCCGGCGGGGAGTGGGAAGGGGGGAGTGGGGAGTGGGAAAAGTGCGGCGGGAGCGGGAAGCAACTGCTGAAGCCCCCACTGCCCACTGACCACGCGCCACTGACCCCCTCACGCCTCCACCCCGACCTTCGGGCAGAAGTCCCGCATCAGGCACTCCGGGCACCGGGGCTTGCGGGCCAGACACACCCGGCGGCCATGCAGGATCAGCCCGTGGTGCAGAAAGACCCAGCGATCCCGGGGAAAGAGACGCTGGAGGTCCCGCTCGACCTTGTCCGGGTTCGTCTGTGCACTCAGCCCCAGGCGCCGGGCGAGGCGGCCCACGTGGGTATCGACCGCGATGGCGGGGTAGCCGTAGGCGTTGCTGAGGACCACGTTCGCCGTCTTGCGGCCCGCGCCCGGCAGGGCGACGACGGCCTCGAAATCGTTGGGCACCTCGCCGCCGTGCCGTTCCACGAGCAGCCGGGCCAGGGCGGCGAGGTTGCGCGCCTTGGCCCGGTACAGGCCGATGGAGCGGATCAGGGGTTCGAGGTCCTCCGGGGTCGCCTCACTCATGGCGTGCGCGTCGGGGTAGCGGGTAAATAAGGCGGGGGTGGCGGCGTTCACGCTCACGTCGGTGGCCTGGGCGCTCAGCACGGTGGCGACGAGCAGTTCGAAGGGAGTCCTGAACTCCAGCTCGGTGCGGGCGTCCGGGTACAGGGTCTCCAGCGCTGCCAGCACCAGTGGGGCGCGGGTCTGAGCCCCCTCGGGCAGGGGCGGAGGGGTTTGGCGGGTCACGCGGGGCAGCCTACACCCGCCCCCCGCCGCCCGTCTGCGGAGGAGGGACGCAACTTTGGGCGCAGCCACCCCGTACCTGAGGTATGCGAGTCCTTTCCCTGATCTTCGGCATTCTCGCCGCGCTGGGGCTGCTGCTGGGCCTGCTTCCCTTCTTCGGCTGGCTGAATTGGATCTTCGTGCTGCCGCCCGCCGTCCTGGGCCTGGTGTTCGGCGCTCTCGCCCGTGACCGGGGCGCCATGACCCTGAGCGTGGTCGTGGCGGTGCTCGCGGCCCTGCGGCTGATGCTGGGCGGCGGCGTGCTGTAGGGTGGTCACCCTTGCGCGCCCCTGGGGCCTCCTGCTATAGTGCCCGGGCTTGCGCGCAGGCTTTGCCCCGCGCCGCACCCGGGTCCTTAGCTCAGTTGGTAGAGCGGCGGTCTCCAAAACCGTAGGTCGTGGGTTCAAGTCCTACAGGGCCCGCCATAATAAAGCCCCGCCTAGCGCGGGGTTTTTGCTTTTGGTAAGAAGCCGATTGTGCTCCAGTTTGATACTCCGGTGTAGTAGCGGTGTAGTAGAACCGGCTTCTTCTCCGCCACCCAGCACCCTGCCCATCTTGACTACAAAATGCTGGGGATGGCTCGTCGACAGTGGCTTACATATGAGGAGGCACGGGCAGCAGTTCGTGCCGCAGGCTGGAAAACGCAGGCAGAGTACCGCGCCCATCGGCAGGAGGTACCGGGCCTCCCCAGTTCACCAGCTACGACCTACGCTGAGTGGACGAACTGGCGGGATTTCCTAGGCACTGCACTCCTCCCCCTTGCCGAGGCCATGCAACTCGCGCAGGCCCAGGGGTACCGAACCCTTGCCGAGTATCGTGCCTGCTGCCACGAGATCCCCGGCCTGCCCAGCAACCCCGACCGGGACTACCCGGACTTTCCGGGATGGGGAACGTTCCTGGGCACTGGAAAAGCGCGGCGCAAGCAGCGGCAGGCACTGCCGTTTTTGGAAGCCCAAGCTCTCGCCCGCGAACTCGGCCTGAAGTCTCGTCAGGACTACATGGAACGCTTAGAGCAGGATGACCGTCTGCCCCACCACCCCACCTCGTTTCCACAGTGGCAAGGCTGGGAGGCGTTCCTTGGGCTGGAGCCACAGGCATTCACGTACGAGGATGCTCGACACGCCGTCCGCGAGCTGGGCATCCGGACGGCGCGGGAATATCACCAGCGCTACCGCGAGCATCCCGGTCTTCCGAGTACTCCAGCCAGCGTGTACCCGGAATGGACGACCTGGAGTGACTTCTTAGGCGAGCGCCCTTCTCGCTATTTAGCCTACGGTGAGGCAAGCCGGGCTGCGCGAGCGGCGGGCATCCGCACTTTTCGTGAGTACGCCAGCAGATACAAGGAGGTGCCAGGCCTGCCCTCGACGCCAAACCAGACCTATTCCGAATGGGAGGGATGGGCATCCTTCCTGGCAGTGGATGGGGGGTAGGTACCCCCATTTGCGATTTTTCTAGTGAGAGTTCTGTCAGGGTCTCTGCGTAATCTCTTAATTGTGAAGGCGGCAGAAAGTCGGCCTCACAAGCAATAAAGGGCCAGGGAGCTTACCTTCCTTAATTTCTGCCGCTGGCCGAGGAGAGAATATGAAGAACGGAACTCAAGGCTTCACCCTGATCGAGCTGCTCATTGTAATCGCCATCATCGGAATCCTGGCCGCAGTGCTGATCCCCAACCTGCTGAACGCCCGCAAGTCGGCGAACAACACGGCGGCTCAGAGCTACCTGCGTAACGCCGTGACCGCTGCTGAATCCGCTCGCTCGAACGGTATTTCCATCGCCTCCACTGCCACCGACTGCACTAGCAGTGACCTCCTTGGCGGCTCCCTCCCCAGCAGCGTCACGACCTGCAAGATCGCCCAGAACGCGAATGGCACTGTTGGATACGTGACCTCCAGCAACAACCAGAACTACCAGTTCAACGGTAGCACGGTGGTCTCTGGCACCGCTGCTCTGCCCAGCATGCCCTGATCCTCACCTATATAAGTTGGCCCCGTTAAATGACGGGGTCTTTTTTTGTAAGGGAACGAGCATTGATGAAAGTCTATAACTTCTTGCTGGTAACCTTTATACCAATCCTAGCCTTCATGCTTATTCCACAATTAAATTCGTCTATCTCTTCTAATCTATATAGCCCTCGCATAATCATTACACCAATTTTTGTAATACTGGGCAGCCTAATTCTATTTTTTGTACGAACTCGTGGACAATCTATAATTTCTCAAATAAAGAATATAAGACGGCTTTCCTTCATCCCACTAGTACCTACCCTGATCTACATTACATGGACGTGTATTTCTTCTTTGCTTTCCCCTATGGCTGGTTACGCCTGGCTAGGCTTTCCATTGCTACAGTTCGGAAGCGTTATGATCATAAGTAGTATTATCTTGTCAGCCTTATACTCACAACTTGTTCTTCGCAATATTGTAATACAAACTCTTACGGCAACTACCTCTATTATGCTGCTTCTCACCATATTAGAAAGTATAGGATTGAGACCTCTAGCATCTTGGATTCACTCAGGA
This sequence comes from Deinococcus apachensis DSM 19763, assembly GCF_000381345.1. Taxonomy (NCBI): domain Bacteria; kingdom Thermotogati; phylum Deinococcota; class Deinococci; order Deinococcales; family Deinococcaceae; genus Deinococcus; species Deinococcus apachensis. Next base: position 99,753 of record NZ_KB906408.1, read on the forward strand.
ACCATCAGCTACCCAGCAGCCACCGTAGGACATCGTCAGCATTTGGCCGGGTGGTACGCAATCATGTCTCTTGCCCCTGTTTTTATCTATCGCAACCGCAGACTCGATCCTTGGTTCTGGGTTTGGCTGCTATCGGCCTTCGCTGGAGTGAGTCTTTGTACAACCTCTTCAGCAACGCTTGGTGTTGTCATAGGACTCCTTGGGTGGTTTTTCGTAAATATCAGACGATTCAAACTACCCTTGCTGGCTATTATGGCATTTATTTTCATGACGTTAACACTTCCCTTAGCAGCCAATACGCTGTCGAGTGTCCTAAATACAACTAGCAGCAATTTTAAAGACTATAGATCCACCTCTACCATTAAAACGAGGCTATACATGTGGAGTGCGGCTTTTAGTGCGGCACTACAACGCCCATTCTTCGGCTGGGGAGACGAAACGTTTGCCTTTCAAGTGTTCGAGCATCTCAAAGAAAAGGACGCCGCCAGCCTGTTTCTTGCAGAACTCAGCCTACCCTCGACTTACAAAGTCGTTCATAAGGGCTTTACCTACTACACCTTTGATCCAAAGGGAAACGACAAACAAACCGGTAGTCTTATTTATTTGAGAGCACACGGCATCATATTCGATGAGATGTACTCAAGAGGGATTATAGGATTTATAGTTTTTTGTAGTATGATTCTTTCTCTTATATTATATGTTCACAAAAGAGATCCAAAAAGTTTGCCGCTATTTATAGCTTCTGCGTCACCGTATATGATTTATCTCCTTGCTTGGTTTTATGTGCCTACCGTTACCCCCTTTTACCTTATCATTATAGGATTGATGATAAGTAGTATAGATTCTCCTTTAGAGGAGAAAACACAAACGGTAGTCAGATGAGCAGAGCAAATATACAGGCGTTTACTCTACTCGAGGTGTTGCTTACAGCATCTATTCTGCTAATACTTCTCGGCCTTCTCATACCAAACCTTATTAAGGCGCGAGCTGCCGCAAATAACAGCAGTGCCCAAAGTTTAGCCAGAAATATTACTAACATGGCCGAAATACATAGACCAGAAAACCCTGGTGCATTGATTATGTCAAGGACTGGTTGTGCACCAACACTAATCTCTTCCCTACCCAGCGAGGTTAGGTCTTGCCAAGTTTATCAGGACAACAATTCAACCTATGTTTTAACAGAATCTACTTCAGATAGGTATTACTATTTTGATGGTCAAAAAATACGAGGGCCTCTCATATCGATACCCTCAGATTGGTAGAATTCTACAGACCATTCATGCTTGATTAGTGTGCTTTTCCCTGCAACAGTCGCCTTAATTAACTGCTGAAGGCATGACCCCCTGGGCGGGCCGCAATTCTTCAAACAAGTCCACCACCAACGCCCGCCGTTCGTTGTCCAGCACATGCCGGTACACGTCGAGGGTTATGGACACCCGCGCGTGCCCCAGCACTTTCGACACCACTTCCACCGGCACGCCCCGCCGTAGGGCCAGTGTGGCGTAGGTGTGCCGGAGGTCATGGGGGGAGATCATCGGCAGGGCCTCCCCTGCCCGTACTGTCGCCATGAGGGTCGCCCGGTGTTCACGGGGCACACCCTTCCAGACCCAGGGCTTATCCGCCTCGCGTTGGAGAATCGCCAAGTCTGACCATTCGACGACCTTCTGCACGGCCCGCTTTAGGTTGTCCGGGTGGGTCCAGTCCCCCAGCGCGGTAGCAAACACAGCCCCAGTCCCCACCCATGCGCTCCCCGCCTTGGCACGCGCGGCTTCCTGAGCCTTCAGGTGCTCCCGGAGCACGACCACGAGGGAGCCGGGCAGGTGAATGTCCCGGCGAGAGTTAACTGTCTTGGGGTCGCCCGTCTCGATCTCCTCCTCACCCATCACGCGGGTCTGCCGGACGCGCAGAATGCGCCTGTCGAGGTCCACGTCTGCCCAGGTCAGCCCCATGACCTCCCCGCGCCGCAGACCCACACTCAGGGCCGTGAACACGGCGGGCCACAGCCGCAGCAGGCCCGCCGCATGGAGCGCCGTCCCGATGGTGTGGAAGCGCGCGGCCTGCTCGAAGTCCAGGGGCTCCCCCGCTGACTCATGCCGGGGGCCTTCACCCGCTTCACGCCCTCCAGTGGGTTCACGTAGATGACCTGATCGTGTACCGCCGCCCGGAACACCGAGCGCAGCCGGGTCAGGACGTGGGCCTGAGTGCGGGGGGACATGGGACGTTTCGTGCGCTCCAGCGGCTCCCGGTTGAGCGTCACCATGAGGTCTTTCAGGTGGTGGGGCCGGACTTCCTGAATACGCAGGTCCCCCAGGTGCTTCAGAGCGTAGTCCAGTTCCTCCCCGTACCGCTTGGCCGTGCGGGGCGTGACTTCCAGTTGCCGCCGCTTCCAGCGTTCCGCGTACTCCCTCACGGTCACTTTCTCGGGGGCACCGATCAGGCCGCGTGCGAAGTCCACCTGGACTTTCTGCATGGCCGCATGTGCCGCGCCCTTGGTCGCCGCACGCCCCGACCGGGCAATCCGCTTCCCGTCTGCCTTGTAGCCCAAAGTGACCTGCCAGCGGTACACGTCCCCTTCCTGCCAGACGGTGCCCTGCCCGTTCCCGCGCTCCTTGGTCTTGCGTTCCTCGGCCTTCTTGCGTGGCATGTCAGCCCTCCTTCCTGGGCACGGCTACGAGTTCCAGGCCCAGCGCGTCGAGCACGTCCATAAGGCTGTCCGGCATGGTGCCCCGCTTGCCGCTGAGTACCTGGGCAAGAGAAGGGGGCTTGATGCCTAGCCGCCGCGCCAGCTCTGCCTGAGTCACGCCCTGCCGGTTCATCTCCTCGCGTATCTGCACCCGGATTCTTGCGTTCACGTCCATAACCCCCTGAGTCTACGTTAGGCACTATGCCTATTGACATTGTTAGGCATAGTGCCTAATCTGTCAATCAGCAGAAGGGGCGCTTCCCCGTCGAAAGAGAGCGCCCCATCTGACTCCCCCCGAGCAGTCGAAAGGAAGCACCATGAACAATACCAGCCCCGTCAGCGTCACCCGCACCTGGGAGGTCGCCCTGTATGGCAACTATGGGGACGGCCCCAGCGCCCGTGTCTACCTGGGCAAGCGCACCGTCACCCTCAGCGGTGGGCGTGACGCTCGCGGCCAGCTCCTCCCCATCGTCGCCCAGGTCAACGGCTGCGAGGTCAGCGAGGAGGAGGCCGTCAGCCTGCTCAACTGGGGCAAGCGGGAGGGCCGTGTCACCCTGCTCAGCGAAGAGCGTACCGTGCCCACCATCGGCAAGTGCCGCGCCCATGAGCTGCACCGGCTCATGGGTCTGCTCGGCCTCCCCGGCGCGCAGCATTACTCGCTGGCTGCCGCTGCTCTGGGCGAGTGGACGCCGCTGGGGAGCCTGGCAGAACTGACTGAACAGGAGGCCCGTACTGTCTGGCAGCACGTGTGCTCCCTCTACCCCAGCGCCCGAACGCTGGCGGCCTAACCCCCTCTGGGCCTGTCCAACTTAGACGGGCAGGCCCGCCTTATCCGGAGGAACCACACATGACCACGACCGAACAGAACCGGCCCACCTCCACCGACCGCACCCTGCCTGTCCCCTGGGAGATGTGCGATATGTGTGGCCGGGTCCCCGCCCTGCCTGCCCCTGGCACCCTCGGCACCCTTTGCCCCGACTGCGCGCGCCTGCAAGCCCTCACCGAAGCTGCCGACCAATCTCTCATCGACTCTGTAGGCCCGCACTTAGGCGCCTGGGTAGCTCATTGGCAGCGCGCAGGCGTGTCCCTGCGCGAGCTGATGGGCGTAATTGAGAACGCCGCGGACTACCACACCCGAAGTGACCTTGCCGAGCCCCGCCGCTTTGCCACCCTCCGGGCGCTGGGCATGAAGTATGCGCCGCCTGCCGTCACCCCTGCGCTGCCCGCCCACGTGACGCTCGACGTGGCCGCGCTGCCCGTGATCGAGGGGCACATGATCTATGCGGACACCTACCCCGGCAATGGGAAGCCGTACCGCCTGAACGTGTTCACGGTGCGCCTGCCGAACGGCGAGCGAGACGAGGGGCGGATCATTCACCCCGGCCCTGACGCCCTGCTCATGCTGAACGCCACGCCCCAGGGGGACGCAGTGCTCTACCTGACCGGGATGCACGGGCAGCTCTTCCCCGCCGACTACCCGGACGTGCTGCGCTGCTCGCACGCGCTGAGGGTGCCCCCACAGTTCCTCCCCGCCGTGCGCGAGGCCCTAGGCTACTGGGACGCGACCGACAACTGAACGCCTAACCTCTCCCGCCTTTCCCTCCGGTACCGCATCACCCTAAGTAGTCCCCGCCGCGCCCTGCCCCTGACCCCGGGGGTGGGGCATTCCTCTCTCCGCCCCCCCCGTACCCCCGACCTTTGACCCCCACCCGGCCACTTGTCCCTCTAAGTGGCCTCTCGTTTTTCACCGCTATAAGTGCCCTACGCGCGAGCCCCAAGCGTGCCACGCCTGCAAGTGCGGGAGTTTACCCTGCCTACATGACCAGGAACCCTGATCAGCACGATGAAACGCCCCGCCAGGACCCGCAGGAATCGCAGGGGGTGAACGCGCGCACATGGACCCCTGCACAGCGGCAACGCAGCCGGAGGAAGGCCGCCTTCCTCCGGGCTCTTCAGGAACAAGGGAGCATTCAAGCCGCGTGTCTGGCATCCGGGGTTCACGACACCACCGTCTGGAGGTGGCGTAAACAGTACCCGGCCTTTGACCGGGCCGTGACGGAGTTTGTTGAGGGGGTCCGGGAGCAGCGACTTGTCGAAAGCCTGTACCGGATTGCCACCAGTGAGGACCCGAAGATGGCGAACGCCGCTGCAAAGGCGGGGGAGTTCCTGCTCAAGGCCTGGAACCGGGAGAAGTGGGGCGACCGACAGAAGATCGAGACCACCCAGACCGTGAACCACATGGTGCAGATCAGCCTGGATGTACGCGACACGTTCAGGGCCGAGCAACAGGCCAAGTTGGAGGCGCTACGGGCCCGCACGCTGGAGGGGTGAGGGGAAAACTGCCCCGTATTGGGGCGGCTTCCCTTCTTTCACCCTCCCGCGCGAACCTCTAGAGTGAAAACATGTACTTAAATAGGACGGATGACATCCCTCTCCTTAGCCTGCCGGAAAGGTACGGAATTAAGCAGCAGCTTATTTATGATGCCATGGTATTGAATCACGAAGCATTTGTTGCTTCGTTTGAGGATGTCCTTTATTGACTTAACAACATCCGTCAATTTCAGGACTTGGATGACGGAACCGGCATCTCTGTAATTCCGAACCGCGGCAGAGTCCTAAGTAGCATATGGAATATGATCAACTGTGCCGATAGAGCGCAAGAGTTAGTAGGTCACCTTCGCTTGAAAGGCAGGTCAAAGATGCAAAGCTACATAACGTTTAAAAAAGTCGTGCCAACTGTTGGAAAACTCCGCAATATATCTCAACACTTAGGTGGGGAAATCATAAAGCTTGAGGAGCCGGGATTACCAAGCTGGGGCGTGGTAAGCTGGAGACAACTAATAGATGCGGAACCTCCTTTCATTAGGGAACTGTATATGATTCCTGGTGGGCTAGGTCAGAACCCCGTCAGCTTTGAGTGTTCGGCGCCGGATAATTTTCTTATATATGGCTCCGTTTTTAACATAAAGGTTAAATACGGTGGATTTTCAATGAATATTTGCGAGCTTTATGAAATCCTAGAGGATCTTTTCAAGGAAATTAAAATTAAGTTGTGGTTATCATTTGATTCATCTGATACTTATCAAGCTACAGCGCATAATCTTGTGTTTTTCATGGATCCTAAAAAATTGAAGCAGGACGATTCAAGCAAATTTACCGAATAGGCCCCGGGCGAGGCACGCGCTACCACTTGCCCGGCACCTCCCCAGCTTCCCCGTCTGCATTAGTGGTAGGCAAGCTTTCCCGGCAGACCTCCTCTGCCACAAATAAAACGCTGTTCTATACGGCTGCCAGGCTATTTGTGGCAGTCTGGCAGTCCATATCAAAGGCCGCCTTGAGCCGGTACGCTTTCGGCGCTCCCCGCTTGGCTTCCTTCACCTCTTCCAAGCGGTCCCACATCAGGCCCAGCGCACGGCGCACCGCGTCCTGGGCCGCCCGCTCCCGCAGGTTCCCGCGCTCGATAGCGAGAGCCACCAGTTCCGCGTGAGGCACCACGACGCTCCCACTGCCCTGAAGGTGCGCTATGACTGCCGCGGTCGCCCGCCCGCCGCGCGTGTCTTGGGCGTCGTCGTCGGGCAGGTCACACGGCTCCAGATGGACCGCGACCGCATGCCCCTCGTCGTCCTCTGTGCGGCTCACCTGCACCCCGAAGGCGTATCCGGAGCGGGAGAAGCTGGCCTTTCGTACTTCCCAGCGCAGCACGTCCCGCCCTTGCACCGTGTCCGGCTGTACGCGGGTCAGTAGGTGGACTGCGCGGGCCTGGGCACTCTTCCCCGTGCTGCCCATGATGCCCCGCTCGCCTTCCTTCTCCCCAGGTCCCTTCTTGGGCAGGTGGTCCGTCACGATCACCGCCGCACCGGTCTGCGCCGCAAAGTCTCGTAGGGCGAGCATAGGCCGCAGGGCCTGATCCAGCTTGTTCCCGTCGATGCCTGGGAAGGTGGACATGAAGCTGTCCACGATCACGCACCGCGCCCCGCTTTCCCGCGCCAAGTTGAGCAGGTCGCCCAGCTCCTCCGGTGACAGGCCCGTCCCCGTACTCTCCAGCACCCGCACACCGCGCAAGTCACCGTCCGGGTAGGTCTCTCGGTGTTGTTCCAGCCAGTAGCGCACAGGCCGGGACTGTCCGTCCGCCGCGTCCGTATTCAGGTAGATCACCGGCCCCGCCTGCACAGCCCGGCCCAGGAAGTCCCCACGACCATCGGGGCGCGTCATCTGCCAGGCCAGCCCGGTTAAGAGCGTGGTCTTACCCACGCCTTCCCGAGCGCCTAGAAAGGTCACGTAGCCGAAGGGGACGAGGTCCGGCACGAGGAAGTCAATCCGCTCTAGGGGCAGGGTCAGGTCAATTTCCTTGAGCGGCACGCCTTACCAGCCGCCCTTCCGGTATGAACTGCCAGACTGCCAGGCATCCCCTTGAGCCGCGCCCAGAGCAAGAAAGCTTTGTGGCAGGGTAGGACTGCTACAAATACTGGACTGCCAGGAATCCGCCCCAGCCACCAGGTCGAGCAGCCGCAGGCCCAGCGCTTCCATCCCTTCACTCCCAGCGAGGTCACAGAAGTCCCCACAGGGGAGCGGCGCTAGCCGTCGCACCTCAGCAGCACCCGCAGCTCGTGCAAGCTTTCCTACCCGCTCCAGGCAGGCCGTGCCCGCTTCGTCGGGATCGGCGTACAGGAACACCGGTTTCCCCTCCAGGCCTTCAAGGAAGGGCGTTCCACCGGCCCCCGCTAGCCCTTGTACGTCCAGCCGCACACCGACTGCTTCCAGGGCCCGCGCCGCTGACGCACCGTTCAATTCCCCTTCTACGAGCAGCACGCTGTCCCCGCTCCCATAATCGGGCGAGCACCATGCGGGTGCCCCGTGCTTCCCCAACCGGTACACGTACCGGTCCAGGCCCGCCGCCCGCAATCGGTCCACGGTACTCGCGTTCCGCACCTTCAGACCCCAGGGCTGCCCATCCGGTCCGCGGACAAGGAAGGCCAGCGCCCCACTGTGGGCGAGCCGTCTCCCGTCCGGCGTGATGAAGTCTCGGCGCAGCTTCCCGCACTCCAAGCCTGCCCAGTCGAGCAGGCCCCGGGTGAGGAGTTCACAGGCCGCGCCGTCCCCTTCCCGCAGGGGGGCGAGTAGTCGCCGCACCCGCCGTTCCTCTGCCTCGTTAAGAGGAGCGCAGCGGGCCAGCACTGCCCGCGCCTCCCCCAGCGGGTCGCTGTCCGATTTCGACAGTGGACGCCCCTGATGTGGTGTCCAGCCGTCAAGGGACACGCCTGCCAGTCGGTGCAACTCTTCCCGGGCCTGAATATCCGAGTACCCGAAGGCCAGCAGCAGGTCATAGGCGGTCCCACTTGCTCCGTCCCCACCAAATCGCTTCCAGCGCCAGATCTGCCCGTCAAGACGCACGCTAAAGGAGGGGTTGCGTTCCTCCCAACTGGGGCGAGGGTCGCAGATGACGCCACCCCGTTCCCGTGTCAGGCCGCGCACCGCTTCCCCGCCCCGTTCCCGCGCGATCAAATCAGGCAGGTTCACCCGCTCCAGCACCTCGCGCAGCTTCACGAGCGCACCCCCTCGTCACCTTCAGGCGTCAGGGGCGCGTAAAGCATTTGGTAGTCGAGAGAGAGCCGCCCTAATTCCAGGTAGAGAGCTTCGGCACGGTCATAGTCCCGGACGCGCAAGGCGTCGAGGAGACCCGCATACAACGGCAGGGCCGGGTCCGTGAAGTACGTTTCAAAGGCCAGCACTACCGGCTGGGCCCGAGCTTTCCACATCTCCCCTGGGAGAACACGCTCCCGCCACCTCCGCACGGCCAGCAGGCGCCGCGCCTCGTACATGGCAGCCATGAGGTGCGGAGGGTGTGGGAGTCGCGCCGTGTAGCGGGCCACGCCGTCCGGGGACACGTGCAGCCGCCCACCTTCTCGCACAGCCTCCAGCTTCCCCGCCCGGATCAGCTTCCGTACAGCCGCTGGGTCCTTGTAAAGCTGTTCCGCGGCTGCTGCGACCGTGAGCCGACTATCAGTCGGAGTCACGCTTCCACCTTTCCCGCCACCTGAGGCAGTTCCTGCAGCAGGTGAAGCGCCGCCGTGTTCCCCTTCAACGCCTCAAGGGTGAGGAAGGCCCGCAGGGCGGCCAGCTTCACGGCAGGGGGTAGAATGTCCAGCGGAGCCCACGCGCCGCCCTCTCGCCCAGGGCGGCGCATCAGTTGGCCCTTTGCACGCTACCGACCAGCCACTCGCGCAGCGTGTCCGGAGTGAAGTCGCGTGCCAATTCCCAGAGGTCCCGGCGTTCCTCAGCCGCACGAACAAGCAGCAGGTCGAGATCAGCGCGGCGCACCAACCGCCGATCACCACGCCCTGATTTGCCGAGGGTGACGTGCGGCATCTTCTCCATCAGGGCGAAGGTGAGGTCACGCCCAAAGCCGGTTTGTTTACGAATGTCAGCCGCGCTCAATAGTTCAGGTGTCATGTCCATATACGCCTGTAGGGTGCGGCGGGGGCGCAGGTAACTTGGCACATACTCCGGTCCCCTTAATTCGCCGTTGCAGACAGTAGAGACCCATAGCACTCATGGGTTTCCGGTAGTAGCGGGCGGGGTGATCTCCTTTAATAAGCTGTGAATAAGGTCAGCGGGCGGTGGGGAGGAGGCTGGCTTACACCCAGACGTTGGTATCCCCCGTCGTGCCGCCCCCGTAGATCAGGCCGTCCTCCAGCTGGAACACCGCGTTGGTGGTGTCGGCCAGGTTCAGGTAGCCGTACCCGGTAGTGGGGTCGATGGCGTACCCGTAGGTCGCGCCCAGCTTGGCGAGCGCGGCGGTCAGGGCGGCGCCGGTCGCCGTCACCTCGAACACCATGAGGGCGGCCGTGTTCACGAAGTAGCGCTTGTTGATATCCCCGTCGTAAGGCGTGTCTTTCTACGTGAGGGTGGTCCAGATATGGGTAGCCATAGGGGCTCGTATCTCCTTTAATAAACTGTGAAGCCAGTAGGTCGTAGTGTCGCTGAGGTTGATGCAGGCGAAGGTAGACTCGTAAAGCGCGCCCGGCATAAAGGGGTGGCTGGACGATGTAAGCCGCATTTTCGCCTCTGCTGGCGCAGCTTTTCCGGCACAACTTCCGGTGTAGTAGCAGGTTAGTAGTGGCGAAAACAGGAGTAGGAGTGGGTAGGAGTGCCCGGAAGCGTAGAGGGGTAATTTCCGCTCCCAGCCGAGAGAAACCGGGAATGCTTAGAACAGGCTAGAAGCGGCCAGAAGTGCCACCGCGCCCGCCAAAACCGTAGGTCGTGGGTTCAAGTCCTTCAGGGCCCGCCAGAAAAATCCCCCGCTCCTGGCGGAGGTTTCTCTTTTTCCTTGAAGTCAATAAATTGCCAGAACCCCTCAGACGCAGGCCGCTGCAAGTGCAACCTGTCATCCATCAGCCACGTCCGGTTTTCTAGGATCGAGCGGATGAATAATGCTCTGTCATCTGCCGTCCGCCTCCACTTATGCCGTTCCCACTCCCCCTGGCTGAGCCGCGCCCTGCAGGCCAGCTTTTTGTTGTGCAGCCTGCTTGGACCCGCCTCAGCGAGCGGAAACGCGCCTCCGTCACCGGCTGAAGTCCTGGCTTTGTTAAAATCCACGGACGTGTGCATTGGCGAGGGTGCCACCGTCTCCTCCTCGGTAGACATCCCCAACACGTTCCTGATGTCCTACTCGGAGATGACGTACGACGTCACTCAGCGGCACCGGGAGGTACTGTACTTTGGGGGAGGGCAACACGGCAAGTGCAAAGTGTACACGCACATCGCATTGGCCTTTGATGGACGTGAGCCCCGTTTTTCGTACACCCTGCGAATGCAACTGATTCGTGATCCCTGGAGCAGCACGAACCCCGGCGTCGTCTGGGAAAGTGGGGCGGTGGGCATCGCCGACTCCATGGGAACGCTTGAAAATCTTCAGAGTGTAGTGGACGAGTTGTACGTGCGACTGCTCGCTGATTGGCGCCGTACTCACCCGTAAAGGACAACCCTCTGTAGAGGTCAGGTTCTAGCAACTTTGTTGACAAGCAGATCGACGTTAGTTGTAAGGCCGCTTGAAATTTAAGCGGCCTGCTGCACGACCTCACCCCCGCCTCCGTGTCCCGACGCGGCTGGAGCAGGAGGTCGAGCACCGCGCCGTGCTCATCTACGGCCCGCCATAACCAGTGCTTGACTCCTCCCAGCAGCGTGCACACCGCGTCGAGATGCCACCGCGAACCCCGACGGGCTTCGCGGTGACGCAGTTGTTCCATGAGGAGGGGAGCGAATTAAAGTTCCAATGCCGCAGTGTTTCGTGACTCACCTGGATGCCACGCTCGTGGAGGAACTCTTGAACGTCTCGCTGGTTGAGGGGGAAGCGGTGATAGAGCCACTGGGCGTAGCCGATGATGCTCAAGGGGAAACGGTGGCGGTACGGCTTACGGTCAGGCACAGCGCATCACCCAACTCGCCTTAAGTTGCCAGGATCCGGGAAACTACTTGGCCCGTGCTCCGAAGGAAAAGATGATGCCCTCGCGGCAGGTCTTGCGCTGAAAGAACCTCGTTACAGTGGTGGGGCCGTAGCTGCCGTACTTGAGTTCGTTGATCGGGGTGCTGCCCTGGTTGAGCCTTGCCGCCACCGCGACCTCGCGCAGCTTGCCCCCCGGCTCGACGAGCCACATCCTCACGTCGTACTGCCCGAGTGGCACCCAGGCACCCTGAAAAATGGCGAGGCCCGAACGCACGTCACCCGTCGTCATCGTCTCCTCGACGGTGGCACGATTGCCGCTCCACGTGGGGCCGCGCGGCGTGAGGCGCACCTTGACCGTCCACTTGGCGCGTGGCGTAAAGCCCGAGACGTAGAAATCGGGTAGGACCAGCCCCCACACCTCCTTGGGGAAGCGGAAGTCGCGGACAGCGTTATCGAACTGCCCGAACTTGCCCTCCTGCACGGGATCGAGTTCGGCGCAGAACGGCTCACCCTGGAACTTCACCGGGAGGAACGCGCCCGCCTGCCACAGCTTGGTGTTCTTGCCCTCCAGCGAGGTGCAGTGCCGGGTGTCCTTATAGGTCGTTCCAAAAACCTCGATGTCCTTGGCGACACAGGATGGCTGATCCTCGGGCGTGGGCATCGTGTAGCGGTAACGTCCGGCGCTGTCCGTCCTCATCGACGCGACGAAGCTCAGCCAGGAGTGGTCCGCGTCGAAGAAATCGACCTCGACGTTCGAAATTGGCTTTCCCTTGGCGTCTACCACGCGTCCCGTGACCGTGCCCCCTGCCGCCAGGCTAATCGTGGCGCTCAGGAGAGCGCCCAGGCACAGCAGCCCTCTGCGCGCATCCATCACTTCACCTCCACAAGTTCGAGCTTCGCGCCCGCTGTGCCGACCTTCGTCAGGACAGCCTCCTTGTCCTGCAGCAGGTTGCGGTCCACCCAATCGCCCTTGCTCACGTCCTCGTCGCCGTCCAGGTCCTGTACGGCGTAGACCGCGTAGCCCACGGTGCCGAGATCTTTCAGGGTGAAGGTCGCCGTCGAGCTCGCGCTCTCGATCACCGCCCCCTTCACGTCGTCCGAGTCGCAGTCCCCGTTCGGGCAGGCGATGATGACCGTGCCCTTCAGGGAGTGTCCCTTCGCGGCCGTGAGCGTGCCGGTGATGGTGCGGGGGGCGGACGCGGCAGGCTTGGTGACTACCGGGGTGGCGGGTTTAGCCGCGGGAGCCGCCGTGCCCGTGGAAGCGGCCTTGCCCTGACGGTAGTACGCCGTGGGCTGCCCCTTTCCGCTCACGTCGCCCAGGAACAGCGCCTCCTTGCCCGAGCTGTCCTTGCCGACCTTCCAGGTCCAGTCGGTGGAGTTGAGAGTGCCTTTCTTGACGTTCTTTGGATCACAGACGTAGTACTGGGCGTCGCCCCCGGCCGGTTTGAGGCTGAGCTTGCCCCCACTCACGGTAGCCTTGCCCTTCTCGGCGTTGTAGATCTTGCTGTCGCAGCCAGCGGTCTTTACCACCATTATTCCCACGTATTGGTACGAGCCGTCGGCGGCGAGCTTCAGGGTGAAACTGCTCGCCCGCGCGCTGGTCCACACGCCCGTGGAGATGTTCTCGTACCCCATGGTGGACGTGCTGCCCGAGTGCCACTCGCCCACGAGGCTGGCGGGGACGGCCCCGGCGCTCGCCTGGGTACTGAGGGAGAGGGAAAGGCCGAGCAGGGCGGTCATCGTTCTGATCGTTCGGTTCATGGGTCCCTCCGTCGCCTTCTAGCGTGCCCGGAGCGTACGGGGGGCCGGATGGCTGGCGAATGTTGCGGAGTAGGGGTGGGGCTCTCTAGGGGTCAAAAGGAGCGAGGAAGAGGGGAAACGCCCGCCCAGCACCGCGTTAGCGCCCACGCCACCTTGCCGTCTTCCGCGTCCACCCCGAGACGCCCGAGGGAGCCGTAGCTCTCGCTGCCCTGGGCTTCACCCCGCCCCTTCAGCACCTCCCCACCCTCAACTGACCCTCAACGCGCCCTGCCCCTGCCCGGGGTGGGGCGTCCCCCTGCTCACCCCCGGCACCCCCGACCTTTGCCCCGTACCCCCCTGTTCCTATATCCAGATGGGGCATCTCCTTTCACCGCCTAACTTCTCCCCCATACGGCTGCCCTCTCTAGAGGTCGAAAGTGACGAGGAGAACGGGAAACGCCTGCTGAGCGCCACGCTGGGGCTTGCTGAGCAGGACACGCAGGGCGTCGTGGCCACGCCTGAAGAGGCTTTTGGGAGGGTAGCCGTGCTTGAGGCAGCGTGACGGTTCACGCTGCTGCTCCTTCAGCTCGTCAAGTGACTGTGCGCCAGCAGCCGCGTCGTGTATATCAGTGGCCTCTTGAGAAGACAAGGCGGAGAAGACGGGCCATGCCTCAAGGAGTCGGTGGGACAGCGAGGGATTGAGGGTAAGCATGGTTTCCATGAGCCGTAGGCGCAGCACCACCTCATCAATCAGCGGCGCTATCCTTGCTAGCGAAAAACCTTGACCGGCCAAGTCTGCACAATTCACTCCCGAGAGTAGATTAGAGAGGCCAGACCGCCAAGCTTGGCCCGCTCCCACCCGGTGGCTTTCTATTCTACCTGTTTTTGCCCGTGCCAGCGCGGCTTTCTGGGCGCAGGTTCCGGTGTAGTAGCAGTGTAGTAGGAGCAAAAACCGGGGTAGGAACGGGCAGAAGTACACGGAAGCGTGAAGGGATAATTTCCCCGCCCAGCCGAGAGAAATGGGGAATGCTCAGGACTGCTTAAAAGCGGCCAGAAGTGCCGCCACGCCCTCCAAAACCGTAGGTCGTGGGTTCAAGTCCTACAGGGCCCGCCAGGAAAAACCCCCGCCAGAAGCGGGGGGTTTGCTTTTGGGATACGGCCGCGCCTCCCGCAATTCCGGCTTTTTGGCAGAGAAACCATAGGGTTTATGGCCGGAAGAGTGACATGGGCGGTTCCTCGTCAGGGAGGTCGACCGCCAATGCCCGACGTGTGGCAGCCTTCATCTCCCAACACGAGCTGGTCACGCCTCCTCTCCCCCGGCGTGAGGCGATCACCCTCTCCCTGAGTCAGCGGCCCCCACTTCCAGGCCAGCGATGATGAGGTTCAGGGCGAGGTCGAAGTCCTCGTCGCTGCAGGTGTCGGGCACGGGCAGGTGCGGGATGCTGCGGTAGCGCGTGGGGTGGCGTTCGGCGACGGTGCGCTGCCTTTGCAGGGCCTCGCGGCTGAAGGTTCCGTCCAGTTCCGCGCGCAGGTAGCCGATCAGGAACGTGATCAGGATGCGGCCCGTCTGCAAGACGACCCTTTCGGGCAGCCCCGCATGACGCAGCAGGGTGTAGAGCGTGTCGGTGACGTCCAGCTCGCGGGCGGCGGGCTCGTGGGGGCGCAGGAAGTCAGTGATGAAGCTGGGGTGACGCCAGGCCAGCCGCCGGAAGCTATGCGCGAGGCGGCGGAGGCCACCCTGCCAGGCTCCGCCTGTTTCGGCGGGAAGCTCCAGTTCGTCGAGAATAGAGAGGTAGACGGCGTGCAGCAGGTCGTCCTTGGTCGCGTAGTAGTGGTAGACCGCCTTGGAACTCACGCCCAGGGCGGCGGCGAGCTTGCGGGTGCTCAGGGCGTCCACCCCGTCCTGGTCGATCATCCGCAGCGCGGCGGTCGTAATGCGTTCGGGGGTCAGCAGGGGCTGGTCGGCAGGAGGTCTGGGCATGGCGGCCTCTTGATTTTACTACGCGGTGAGGAGTAAAGTTTGTCTGCTACGCGGTGAGTAGTAAGACCTTGAGCGCGTGGCGTTTTTCGTCCCCATAACTACTCACTGCGTAAATACCTCGACTCCACCTCCGACCCAGAGGAACTTCCATGACGCGAATCCTGGCTCCCATCCCCAGCCCCCCCAAGCATCCCCAGTACGGTCACCTGCACTACCTCGCGGGCGACGCCCCGGTCCTGAACTTCTTCCAGCTCGCCCGGCAGATCCCCGAGGGCCTCTTTCAACTCGACATCCAGGGCCGCACCCTGATCCAGGCGTACGACCCGAACCTGGTCGCGGAACTCACCGACGAGCGCCGGTTCCAGAAGCGCGTCCACCCCGCCTACACGAACATACGCAACCTGGGGGGCGACGGCCTCTTTACCTCGGACAGCTTCGAGCCCAACTGGGGCAAGGCGCACCGCATCCTGCTGCCCGCCTTCTCGCAGCGGGCGATGAAGGGCTACTTCGGGCAGATGCTGGAGGTCGCTCAGGCGCTCGTGGGCAAGTGGGAGCGCACCCAGGGGCAGGATGTGCGCGTCGCGGACGACATGACCCGGCTGACCCTGGACACCATCTCGCTGTCGGGCTTCGACTACCGCTTCCGGTCCTTCGATAAGGACGAGCTGCACCCCTTCCTGCAAGCCCTGGCGCGGGCCATGCACCACACCATGACCATGAACAGCCGCCCGCCCGTCCTCACCCCCGAGATGGAGGAGGCCGACCGGGCGTACTGGGCGGACATCGCCTCCATGAACGAACTCGTGGACGAGGTGATCCGCGAGCGGCGGGGGCATGGTGGGGGCGGGGGCGACCTCCTCGGCCTGATGCTGAACGCCACCGACCCGGAGACCGGCGAGCGGCTCAGCGACGAGAACATCCGTTACCAGGTGATGACCTTCCTGATCGCCGGGCACGAGACGACGAGCGGCCTGCTCGCCTTCACCCTGTACCTGCTGCTGCGCCACCCGCACGTGCTCGCGCAGGCGTACGCGGAGGTGGACCGGCTGCTGCCCGGCGACGCGGTTCCGACGTACGACACGGTGATGCGGCTCGACGTCATTCCGCGTATCCTCGACGAGGCGCTGCGCTTCTGGAGCACGATCCCCAACTACGCGGTCACCGCCCTCCAGGACGAGGTGATCGGGGGCAAGTACGAGATCAGGAAGGGTCAGCAGGTCGCCCTCCTGATTCCGGCCCTGCACCGTCACCCGGCGGCCTGGACGAATCCCGACGAGTTCGACATCGACCGCTGGACCTCCGAGAACCGCCGCACCCACCACCCCGCCGCCTACAAGCCCTTCGGCAACGGGATGCGCGCCTGCATCGGCCGCCAGTTCGCCCTGACGGAAGCCAAGCTCGCCCTGCTGCTGATCCTCCAGAAGTTCGCCCTGAGCGACCCGTACGACTACCACCTCAAGGTCAAGCAGAGCCTGACCATCAAGCCCGAGGACTTCGCACTCCGCGTCCGCGAGCGTCGGCCCCACGAGCGGTTCAGCGTGCCGGTGCCCGTGGTCGAGGAGCCGCAGCAGGACCTGAGCCGCGTGAGCGTCGCCGGAACGGGCGTCGCCCTCACCGTGGCCTACGGCTCGAACCTGGGCACGACCGAGGACCTCGCCAGCCGCGTCGCCGACTACGCCACCCGCTCGGGCTTCCAGACTCGCCTCACCCCGCTGGACGATCTGGTGAACAACGTACCGAGCGAGGGCCTGCTGTTCGTCACCACGGCCACCTACAACGGGGCCGCGCCGGACAACGCCGGGCGCTTCGACGCCTGGACGCAGGAGGGGGGCCTGGCCGAGGGGAGCCTGGACAACCTTCGCTTCGCCCTGCTGGGCACCGGCAACACCCAGTGGGCGACCTATCAGGCCTTCCCCAAGCGGGTGGAGGCGGCGCTCCTGAAGGCGGGCGCCCAGCCCTTCGTCCCGCGCGGAGAGGCGGACGCGAACGGCGACTTCGACGGCATGGTGAGCGCCTGGTTCCAGACCCTGCTGCAAAAAGTCTCCGAGGAGTTCGGCACCGCGGCCCAGGAATCCACTGGCCCCCGCTACGAACTCGACCTGCTGACTGAGGCAGACGTACGCCCCGCCGTCATCTCGGAAAAGGCCTACGGTCTCAAGGTCGTCTCCAGCGAGGAACTCGTCGGCGACGCGGCCGGGCTGTGGGACTTCGGCAAAGAGCCGCCGCGCCCCTCGACCAAGGCGATCACCTTCGAGCTGCCGGAGGGTGTCACCTACGACACGGGCGACCACATCGCCGTCTTCGCCAAGAACGAGCCGCGGCTGGTCGAGTGGGCCGCGCACAAGCTCCGCCTCAAGCCCGGCCAGGTCGTGCGCCTGCGCCAGGGCGGCAACCGCAAGTCGCACCTGCCGCTGAACACCCCCGTCACGGTGGAGGTGCTGCTGTCCGAGTTCGTGGAACTTCAGGACGTGGCGACCCGCTCGAATATCGAGACGATGCTCGCGCACACCCCGTGCCCCTGGACGACCCGGCAGCTGGGAGCCTACCTGGAAGACGACGCGAAGTACGAGGCGGAGATTCGCAAGCCGGGCCTCTCCGTCCTGGGCCTGCTCGACCGCTTCCCCGCCGTGGAGCTGCCCCTCGCGGTCTTCCTGGAGCTGTGCCCGCCGATCCGTCCGCGCTACTACTCCATCTCGTCGTCGCCGCTTGTCGCGCCGCGCACGCCCAGCCTCACGGTCGGCCTGTTGGAAGCGCCCTCATGGGCGGGTGCTGGGCAGTTCCGCGGGCTCGCCAGCGCGTACCTTAACCGGGTGCGGCCGGGCGACACGGTCTTCGGGTACGTCCGCAAGCCCAATCCGCCCTTCCGTCCCCCGGTGGACCCGCGGACACCCATGATCCTCGTCGGACCCGGCACCGGCATCGCTCCTCTCCGCGGCTTCGTGGAGGAACGGGCGGCGCAGCGGGCGGCGGGGCAGACGGTCGGCCTCTCCAAGGTGTTCTACGGCTGCCGCCACCCCGAGCACGACTTCTTCTACCGGGAAGATTTCGGGGCGTGGCAGCGGGAGGGCGTCGCCGAGCTTCACACGGCCTACTCCGCCGTGGCCGGGCACCCGTACCGCTACGTGCAGGACGCCATCCTGGGAGATCAGGAGGGAGTCTGGGCGCTGATCGAGTCGGGCGCGAGCATCTACGTGTGCGGGGACGGGGTGCGGATGGCCCCCGCCGTGCGGCAGACGATCAGGGACCTCTACCGCGAGAAGACGGGCGCCTCTGCTGGGGAAGCCGACGCCTGGCTGGCCGGGCTGATGCAGGAGGGCCGCTACCAGCAGGACGTGTTCGGCGCGAGCAAGTAACGAATCGGCAGAACTCCTCCAGACGCCCCTGTCACAGCTATCGGGCCGGACAGTCACTCAAACTGTCCGGCCCGAACGGACTTGAAAAGCGGCGAAGCGGAGCGGGCAGGACAGGAACAGGGGCCTTTCGTCCGGGCAAGTCCCTCTGCGGCTCACCCGAACTCACTGGTGTGGACGCCGCGCTTCCTCAGGAGGGTCCGCGCTTGGCCGTGTACATGGCCGCGTCGGCGTGCCTGAGCAGACCGTCGGGGGTGTCGTCGTCGTGGGGGGCCAGAGCCCAACCCAGGCTGCCCCCGACCTGCAACGAGGCCCCCCCCAGGGGAACGGGAACTTCGAGGGCAGTGCGAACGGCGTGCGCCGCCGCCTGCACCCGCTCCCCAGTCGCGTTCGGCACCAGCAGGGCGAACTCGTCACCGCCCATGCGGGCCGCGAGCGCCCGGGGCGGCAGGGTACGCGCGATCCGCCCGGCCAGCGTGACGAGCAGGTGGTCCCCGGCGAGGTGCCCGTGGGCGTCGTTGACCCGCTTGAAATCGTCGAGGTCCAGCAGCCCGACGGCAAAGGAGGCGCCACCCGACGAGGCCAGGGCCAGGCAGGCCTCCTCCAGGGCGGCCATGAAGCGGGCGCGGTTTGCCAGGGTGGTCAGGGGGTCGCGGAAGGCGAGGTGTTCCAGCCGCCGCAGCCCCTGGTCGCGCGCCACCAACAGCGCCATGAGGTCGGCGAACTGCCCGAGCAGCTCCACCTCGGCGGGGTGCGGGGCGGCCGGGCGGCGGCCGTACAGGGTGAGGGCGGCCAGCGCGGGTCCCCCGGCCTCCCGCACCGGGACGCTGTAGGCGCGGGCATACCCCGCCCGGGCCAGCTCACCGCGCAGCGGGGCGGGAAACCCGGCGGGAAAGCGGGTCAGCACCGCCTGGCCCCGCCGCATGGCCCGGGCACAGGGGAAGGCCTGACCGGCGGTCAGGGGAACGCGCAGGTCGGTCGCCCCCGGCGCCAGGCGCGGCGAGCCCAGGAAGTGCAGGTGGTCACCGTCCAGCAGGCTCGCGCTCGCGGCACTGCCGGGCAGCCGCTCGTCCAGGGTGGCGATCAGGGCACGCAGGATGGCGGTTAAGGGCGCCCCCCGCACGGCCAGGTGCAGCGCGCGGGCCTGACCGGTGGCGAGAGCGAGGGCCTGCCGCTCGGCGGTCACGTCGCGCAGCACGACCCACCAGTTGGTGGGCTCCGCGCCCGGCCCCAGGTGCAGCGGCGTGGCCTGCACGTCCATCCAGCGTGCGCCACCCGCGCGCACCTGCAGGTCCACCCGGAAGCTCTCCTGGCGCTGCACGAACCGCGCCGCGTCCGCCCCCACCAGATTGCCCCGCACCCGGGCGATCAGCTCGTCGAAGGTGGCATGCAGGAGCGCGGCGGGGTCGCCGCCCACCAGCCGCGCGAAGGCCCGGTTCACAAACACCGCCCGCCAGGCTGGCCCGCCCTCGGCGGTCCCCGCCACCGGCGGCCCCCTTTCTAGCAGCAGCGCCGGGTCCGCCGCATGATCAAGGGCCGCGATGAGCGCCCCGCTCAGGCGGTCTGCGGGCGGCGGCAGGCCGGGGTCAGGCCCGGTCAGGGTCATGCCCCAGTGTAGCGGGACACCCCCTTCGGCGAACAGTCGAAAAGCGCTTCCCCGGGGTCCGGTGGCTTTCTGACTGGTTGGGTCAGGGGGGTCGGGGCGAACGTGTGGCTGCTGGGGCGGGCGGCACCAGCCTCCTTCCCGCTCGCTACTCCCCCCGCAGCGCCGTGGCCCCCAGCAGCCAGCTCTGGAACTCGGGCAGCGCCCGGTCGAAGGGCAGCGCGATGATCTCGGGCACCTCGTAGGGGTGCATGGCCCGGATGCGCGTCTCCAGCTCGGGGTAGCGTTCCCCGGTGGTCTTGATCAGCAACAACGTCTCGGGGTCCTCCGCGATGTCCCCCTCCCAGCGGTAGATGCTGTGGATGCCGCCGACGACATTCACGCATCCGGCCAGCCGCTCGGCAACCAGCGTCCGGGCAAGTTCGTGCGCGCGTTCGGGGGGAACCGTGACCAGAACGACGAGTGACATACGGGGGCAGCATACGCCCGGGCGGGGGACTTTGCCGTTCACCCCTTCCAAACACCCTGGGGGCGAAGGCGTTTTGAGGGTGGGGAAGCGGGATTGCGAGGGCAAATGGGCTTGCCACCCCGACAAATCCCTTGATGTGCATAACAGGACGGGAAAGTTGGGCAAGCTGGGGGCATGGCTCCTCTAGCACGAGGACGAGTTGCACTCTTCACCCCCACCCAGCCTCCCCGCAAGGGGGGAGGAGCAACAGCGCCAAAGCTTTTGCTTCTTATAAACCGTGTCCTGTGGACAGCCCATTCCCGCATGCGGCTCGCTCTCGCACCGCCTTCACCACGCCTTGTTCGCGCAGCGAGACGGTGGGCGAGCGATTGGGAATAGAGCAAGATCAAACCTTGCGCGTTGAGAAAAGCGGCCACGGGCGCGATAGGCGAGCCCTTTGCCTAGCGCAGCGGAAAGCTCCCCCCATCCCCATTGGGGGTAGGGGGGCTGGGGGCAAACCGAAGCAAGATGCCTGGCCCCTACTCCACACCCAAGACACCAGGAACGGCAAGCCCCATCCGACAGCGCAACCCTCCCCTCAGGGCAGCCGCTGCGTCACGCAAATTTCGCCCGGCGTCTCGGGAGCCCCCGGCGCGACCACAACTTCCTCGTTTTCCCCGACAAAGCCCTGACAGCGGGCCAGAACCTCCAGATAGGCGGGGTCCTGCGCCTCCCGCTCGGCATCACGCAACAGGCGCAAGTCACGCTCCAGGTCCCGGATGCGCGCCTGCGTCTGGTGGGTCTCGCGGGTCCAACTGGCCGTCCGGTAGCCCAGGTTCCCCAGTTGAAAGGTGAGCTGCACGATGCCCAGCCCCGCGAGCAGGCTGGTGAGGATCAGGGTGAGGGGGAGCCGCTGCACCTGCCGCCAGCGCGCTCCCAGGCCCCGGGGCGGCGAGGGCGGCGGGTCGGGGGGAGTCATGACCCAGAGCATAGCGCCGCCGCCCTGGGAAGCGCGTGTGAGGGCCGCCCCTCATAATGGGCCGCATGAGTGGCAACGACTCCGGCTCAGGGGGTGGGGCAACAGCCCTGGCCGACCTCGACTGGTCCCGCGCGCACCGGACCGCAATCCAGATGCGGTACGGCGACATCGACGCGATGGGGCACCTGAACAACGCCGTGTACGTGCAGTACCTCGAAACGTCGCGGGTGATCCTGATGCGCGACCTGGGCGTCCGTGAGCAGGACGACCATTCGGTCATCGCCCGGCTGGAACTCGACTACCGCCGCGAGGTGCGCTGGGGCCAGGCCGTGGAGGTCGAGTCCCTGGTCGAGCGGGTGGGCCGCACGAGTTGGACAGTGGTCTCACGCCTGCTGGCGAACGGGGAGCCGAGCGCCTACGCGCGCACCGTGCAGGTCCGGGTGGACACGGCACACCGCCCCGAGCCCCTGCCCGAGCGGGTGCGCTCGGCCTTCGCGCCGCTGCTCGTCACCCCCACCGAGAGCGTGCCCGGATGAGCCGCGCCGGGTACGAGGACCGCGTTCTGTACCAGGGCGACGTGTGGGTGCGGCTCGACACCCTGCCCCGGCTGCTGGCTGAGGGCTGGCGGCGCACCCTCTCGGCAGGCGGCGTGGTGAGCGTGGTCCGCACCCCCTTCCAGTGGGCGATGGGCAGCCCGGTCATCGAGATCGAGACCGGGGGCTATATGGGCGACGTGGGCCTGTACGTGCCGGAAGTCCAGCTCGCCGAGGCCCTCGCCCTGCTGGAGGGTGGGGAAGACAGGGAGGGGCCTGCCTGAGGAAGGGCTGGGCTACAGTGCGGGCCGGAAGGACCGGAGCCGACGCTCGGAAGCCCTTCCGGGCGGGGCCAATGTGAGGACCGACATGGAGGCAACCAGAGTGACGCAAGAGGCAGAACAGGTCAGCATCGGCGTGGACGTGGGCGGGACGAAGATCGCCACGGGGGTTCTGCGCGGCGGGGAACTGCACGACCGGCATGTCCAGCCCACACCCGAAACCGGCTGGGAGGCCGTCCTGGACGCCATCGCGGCGCAGGTGGCCGCCCTCCAGGCCACGCACCCCGATGTCACCCGGGTAGGCGTGGGCGTGCCCGGCCCCCTGAACACCGAGCGCACCCGGGTGAAGTTCGCGCCCAACATCTACGGCTTCACTGACGTGCCCATGGTGGACGGCCTGCGCGACCGCCTGGGACAGCGCGTGGTTCTGGAGAACGACGCGAAGGCTGCGGCCCTCGCTGAGGCCTACCTGGGCGCGGCGCGCGGCACCGAGAGCAGCGTGTACGTGACGGTCAGCACCGGCATCGGCTCGGGCATTGTGCTGAACGGACGCATCTGGCGCGGGCGGCACGGCATCGCGGGGGAACTGGGGCACGTGACCGTCATGCCGGGCGGCCCGGTGAGCGGCGCGGGCCTGGACGGGGCGCTGGAAGCCCTTGCCAGCGGCACCGCCATCGCCCGGGACGCGAGCTACGCCCTGAACCGGGAGGTGAGCACCGCCGAGGCCTTTGCACTCGCCGCGCAGGGCCACCCGGTCGCCGGGCGGGTCGTCGGGCAGGCGCTGCGGCACATCGGTGTGGCGCTCGCCGACATCCAGAAGTTCCTCGACCCCGAGGTGTTCGTGATCGGCGGCGGCGTCGCCAGCGTGGGTGACCTGTTCTTCCAGGGCGTGCAGGCGGCGGCCGACGAGTACGCCGGTTCCTTCGCCCCCGTCACCATCCGCCGCGCTCAGCTCGGGACGGAGGCGGGGGTCATCGGCGCGGCACTCGCGGCCCAGCAGGAAGGCGCGTGAGAGGGGTTCCGGGAAGTCCGCGGCGGAGTGGGCGCCGTCCTGTCTCCTCCCCCCAGTCCGGAAAGCTCCGGGAACGGCCCCGAAACGTCCCGGAGGTGGGATGAGCAGTCCCGCCACGGACCGGCGGCAGGTCGCCCTGATCGCCCACGACCGCAAGAAGCTGGAACTCGCCCTCTTCGCCTTGAGCCACAAGGATGTGCTGAGCCGCTTTCACCTCGTCGCCACCGGCACGACGGGCGGCATCCTGGTGCAGAAGACGGGCCTTCAGGTCGAGCGGGTCCTCTCCGGCCCGATGGGCGGCGACCAGCAGATCGGCGCCCGCATCGCCCAGGAGAACGTGCTCGCCATCTTCTTCTTCCGCGACCCCCTCACCGCCCAGCCCCACGAGCCCGACGTCTCCGCCCTGGTCCGGCTCTGCGATGTTCACGACATCCCCCTCGCCACCAACCCGGCGAGCGCGGAGGCACTGGTGCTGTGGCTGGCCCAGCAGGAATAAGGGCAGAAGGAGGGGGCCTGCGGCGTCCATCGCAGGCTCCCTCCCCTTTTCGCCTCAGATCACGAACTCGCCCCCCCGCATCACGGGTTCCCGCGCATCCTCCTTCGTAATCCCGTCCACGTCCATCTCGCCCGAGCCGATCATCCAGTCCACGTGGGTGAGAGAATCGTTGCCGCCCTTCGCGGCGAATTCCTCGGTTGTCATCTCCACCCCGCCGCGCACGTTGAAGCGGTACGCACTGCCGATGGCGATGTGCGAGGCCGCGTTCTCGTCGTACAGGGTGTTGAAGAAGAACAGCCCCGAGCGGCTGATCGGGCTGGAGTGCGGCACCAGCGCGACCTCGCCCAGGCGGTGGCTGCCCTCGTCGGTGTCGATCATCTGCGCCAGCGTCTCCTGGCCCTGCCGCGCCGTCGCCTCGACCACGCGCCCGCCCTCGAAGCGGATGCGAATGCCCTCGATCAGCACGCCGTTGTACGAGAGCGGCTTGGTGCTGACGACCACGCCGTCCACCCGCTCGCGGTGCGGGGCGGTCCAGACCTCCTCGGTGGGGATGTTCGCCGTGAAGGTGATGCCGGAGGGGGTGTCCGCCGCGCCGCCGCCCCAGATGTGGTCTTCGGCCAAGCCCACGGTGAGGTCGGTCTCGCCCCCCTTGAAGTGCAGCGCCGCGTACTGCTTTTCCGTGAGGAGGTCCCGGCGGCGCTTCAGATCGGCGAGGTGCTGGGTCCAGGCCGCGACCGGATCGGCTTGGTCGGCGCGGGTGGCGGCGAAGATCGCGTCCCACTGCTTCTGGACGGCCTCCTCGCGGGGCACGCCGGGGAACATCAGCTCGGCCCACTCGGGCACGGGGGCGGAGATCAGGTTCCAGTTCAGGCGGTTGGTCATCACCTGCTGCGTATAGGGCTTGCGGTAGGCGGCGAGGGCACGCTGGTGGGTCGTCACGCGAGCCGGGTCCACCCCCGCGTACAGGTTGGGATTCGTCGCCCGAATGGCGATCACGGCGCCGCCCGCCTCCGCCGTCTCTATTTCCGCGTCCACCCGCCAGCGGCTGATCTCGCCAAAAGACCCCTCGGGGGCCAGGCTGAAGCGGGCGAGCTGCACGTTGTCGTCGTCCCAACGCACGTCCACGAAGCTCGCGCCCGCCGCATAGGCCTCGCGCACGATCAGTCGGACCAGCGGGGCCGTCTCGACTGGCGCCTGCACCAGCACGCGCTGGCCCTCCCGCACACCCAGACCGACGCGCACCGCCAGGCGCGCGTACTGGCGCAGCCTCTCCTCGAAACTCAGATTGGTCACGGGGCGCAGCATACGCCCTGACGCCCACCCTTGACGAAGTCGGGGACGCCGTCTATAGTTCTGTGGCTGGCCGTCGAGGCGTAGCGCAGCCTGGTAGCGCACTACCTTGGGGTGGTAGGGGTCGTGAGTTCAAATCTCGCCGCCTCGACCAGCAAAAAAGTCCCTCCCAGAGGGACTTTTTCTTTTTTACCCCGATCCGTCTACGGGTAGTGCCGATCCCCGTGTGCAATGCGTGAGCAGCAGGGAGCTTCAGGTCTGGGCGTGTGGAAGCTCCAGACTTTTCGAACGTTCCTTACAACCGGCGATCTCGTATGGGCCTCGCGCCATCACCCTGCCGCCCACTGCCTCATCCGGCCCGGTCACGCGGGAGGGGGGATAGCGTGCCCCTCCAGTCACGCGGCGGCCA
>NZ_KB906409.1 GCF_000381345.1 Deinococcus apachensis DSM 19763
TGGAGCGTGTTGGCGACGCTCAGGAGTTCTCCGGTGGGTCGGATGACGACATCCAGGCGAGCCTGACAAACGTCGATGCCGACGAACAGTTCTTCGGACATACGAACCTCCTGGGGACGGTCCAGTACAGCCCGGCCTTGCATACGAGGTGGACTCCGTCAACCGTTCGGGCTTGGACTGGGGGGCCAGCACGGTGACCCAGCTACAGGACGGTCTCGAAGATCGACGGTGTTTACGGCCTCCCGTGCTGCGTCCCGGTTCAGTTATAGCCCCGGCCTTATACAACGGTGTTTCTGCGATGAAAGCACCTGGGTGCCGACCCCCTTACGATAGCTTGCAGACGGCGCTGCAGTCTGCCTTTCCTCTGGACGCGCGTCGCCTGGCGGTTCTCACCGCCCTGGTCCTGGCGATGATTCAGGCGCGAACAGTTGTGCTTTATGCGCTGAAAACGCACGTGCAGCTCCTGGGCTCACTGGAGGTGCGTTACCAGCGGCTCCTGCGCTTCGTGCCATTCCAGGTGCCGGACGGCCTGTTCACCCGCTTTGCCCTGCAGTGCCTGCCCGAGGGCCCCCTCGACCTGATCCTTGACCGGACCAACTGGAAGCTGGGAGGGCACCACGTGAACATTCTGCTGCTCTGGGCCGTGTGGAACGGCT
Organism: Deinococcus apachensis DSM 19763; assembly: GCF_000381345.1. NCBI lineage: Bacteria > Thermotogati > Deinococcota > Deinococci > Deinococcales > Deinococcaceae > Deinococcus > Deinococcus apachensis. The sequence goes on from NZ_KB906409.1 coordinate 657, forward strand.
TCAGCTTGCCCCTGGTGTGGTCGCTGCTCCCACATGGCGGTTCAAGTTCGCAGGCGACACGCGAAGCGCTCATGGAGCGCTTCTTTGCAGCTTGCCCAGGCCGCACGTTTGGCGGACTGCTCGCCGACCGGGAGGTCATCGGCAAAGACTGGTTTGCGTTCCTCACTCGACACCGCCTCGACCCCTGTATTCGTCTGCCAGCGACCGCCACAGTGGGCAGGTATGGCCTGCCCGTCTGGGCGTGTTTCAAGAAGCTTCAGCCCAGCGAGGTGCGTATCTGGTCTCGCCCCCTGGTGGTCTACGGTGTCGCGCTGCGGGTCAGCGCGACCAAGAACGCCGCTGGAGAGACCCTCTACCTGGCACATCGGGGACGAGCGAGCACCAACCTTCGGCGGTACGCGCGGCGTTGGCAGGCTGAGAATTTGCATTCGGCCGTGAAGACCAGAGGCTTCAACCTGGAGGACACCGGGCTGACCCGCGCTGAACGAGTGTCCACGCTCTTGATCGCCGTCTCGGTCGCCTTCATCTGGGCCTGCCTGACGGGTGAGCTCCTGGCGTCGAGGATGCCATGCCCCTTCAGCGCAAGAAACACGGACACCGCGCGGTTGTTCAGGCTCGGCCTCGATCACCTCCAAGACCTGTTGCTCCACCCCTCCCCAACTTCCTGGTGGGCCCTGTCTGCCCTCATGCCGCGTTTTGAGGGGTAGTCAGGAGGAGTTCACCCCGGCCTGACATTCCACCCATCACCTCGGCTCGTTATCCGCCAGGGCCAGCCCTCCCCGGGGCTTTCCCTAGCCCCACCCGCGTATCGGGAGTTGCCTCTCGACGACTCTATCCGGGATGACAGTCTCGTGTAACAGTTCGGCGTATAGGGTGGGCTTCATGTATCGTGTGGCGTTAGTGATGGTGGTTGGCCCCGGCGAGGGCCAGATGGCCGTTGAGGTCCTTGAATTTGCCGCTCACGCGCTTCCGGCAGCGACCATCTTTGTACTGGATGACGCGACCAGCGACGGAACGTACGATGAACTGAAACGCTACGCTGAGCGCCGGAGCGAAGTTCATCTCTCTCGGAACTCTGTCCCAAATGGCTTCATTGGGCTTTCCCGATCTGTGCTGAGGGTGCTGCACGAGGCATCGGGCACGCCGTTTGATCTGATCATCAAGTTTGACCCGGATGCCCTCCTAATTCATGCGGCCTATGTTGAACGCATTTGGGCTTTATTTCAGGAGCAAGGTCCCGGAATGGCAGGGTCCTACCGCATTTCAGCGGATGGAAAACATCGTGATTTCAGCCCACATCGGCGGGACGTCTTGCTAGATATACCGCCAATCGGTGTGACCCGGAGAGGAGGATGGAACGCCTTGCGTGTGGGCTGGCCCGCGTACATCCGTTACCTCCCAGCAGCTCTGCGGAACGGATATCAACTCGGTGAGCATTGCCTGGGCGGAATGTACGCACTACACGGCGCTACCGTGCAAGCCCTGCGGACCTCCGGTTTCTTGGACCTGCACCGACAGCCACTCAATGCGCGTCTGGTTGCTGAGGACGCGCTCGTCGCGCTTGGTGTGAAGTCTGTTGGTCACGCGCTTATTGACGCCAATAATCCTAAGACCACCCCGTTCACGTGGGTTCAGTACCGCCCGCCGTTTCCGTTGTCAGCCGCCGAGATACTTCAACATGGCATTGCGGCAGTGCACCCCCTCAAGGGCGAGCAGGGCCGCGAGATACGCGCAGCGCTGCGCCCCAATTTAGAAACACCAGTCCACGTCTGACCCTACATCGTACCGGCCAGCCCTCGCGGGGGCTGGCCCTTTGCCCCGCCCAGCCTCCCGCACCTAGGTGGAATTACTTTGGCCATCAGAGGAGGGTCATGTCCAAGGGGACAGTCTCCATTCACACCCCGAGCGCCTTGCCGCAGACCTCGCAGGCTTATAAGCTTACGTGGGCAAATCACGCACTCTCTTTGCCGGGACTCCTGCATACAGACCATTGGGTTCAGTGCTCTTCGTCACCACTGCTCCAGCAGCAATAACACACCCTTCAGCGATGGTAACCCCAGGAAGAATGATTGAGCCCGCTCCGACCCAAGAACCCCGCTCAACCCGAACATCTTGTACACGTTTTTGGCCTGCTCGTTTCTCAAAGGAGCCTATATCATGGCTGTCGGTAAGAATTTTTACGTGTGGCGCCAAATGGACTCGTTCGCCTAAGTAAATCCTTCCTGCTTCGCTGAAGTACACTCCAACATTCACGAACACGCCAAGGCGCATGGTGACGTTGCGTCTGCCAAAATGGACACCACTGTTGATGTGGATGCTGCGGTGCAGATCGAAGCCTGCGGCCCGAAGGAGGGCCACGCGAAATTTCGAGGGTAGCCAAGAGGCGGCCTGAAAGCTGCCAACTGTGGCAATCAGAAGTTTTCCGAGTGGGTCTTGCATCCTTCCTTTCTAGCTCAAACGAACTGTTCGATGGGAAGAACTATTGACACCAGCATGGGCTGGAGACGAGGCGTATTCTCGGGAGGTGCTGCGCGTCTGGCTGACGTGACCCCCAGATCTGGGCTCTGATTCAGCTTTGATGCAGTGAACCGAACCCGGTCAGGATGCGACTTCGCAGTGTCACCAACGCTGCACGCCCGTACATCTGACGTTTGATGAGCTTGATCTTGTTCACCACACCCTCGACGGGCCCATTGCTCCACGGGAGGCTGACCGCAGCCTCCAGCGCGGCTTGCTCGCCGGTCAAGCTGCGTGCCAGCCACTGCATTTCACCGGAAGCGCACTCTCGCGCTCGCTCCAACCACGATGACACCAAGGCTGCGTTTTTCTGCTCCAGCAGGTTGATGAACTCGTGGACCAGACACACCACGTCGGCCAACGGAGCGATCCGCTCCGTCAGCGCTACCACGACGGCCTGTTCGTCTTCCTGGCGTTCTTCGGGCTTTTTCCATCACAGCCAGACCAGTTCCTGCGGTGAGATCTTGGCTGGTAACGTGGATTCGATCTCGATCAACTGCTGAGCACGGGCTTCGTACAGCGCCGCCTGCTGTTCGGCAGGCGAAGGAAGGGGTGCGCCTGCCCGTCGAGCCCTGAGCCAACTGTCCAGGGGGCGACGAGTCCCTGGGTACCCCAGGGACTGCACCTCACGGAGGAGTTGAGCCCCCACCCGGCAGCCCTCGTCCCACCGCCGGTTGAGGAACGCCAGGTACGGGTCGAGGATGCTCCTGACTCGGGTATGGGCTCGACGAGCGGGAACCGCATCAGCTTGTAAGTACCGCTTCACGAGATAGCGGCTGACACCGAGGTGTCGGGCGATCACTCGCGTTCCCAGACCAGCGGCGCGCAACACCTGCATCTGGACCAGCAGCGCCATGCGGCGCTGCTGACGTTGTGCCCGGACGTCTTCGCCTGCCTGCGAGCGTGGCTTGGGTGCAGGGGTGGTCTCACGCAGCACGTTCTGGTGACGACCCAAAAAACGTTCGAGGGCTTCGCGGAGATTTTTGAGCAGGTGCCAACGGTCGAGGACCTGGACCGCGTTCGGGAGACTCTGGGTGACGGCACAGGCAAACTCCGTCGAGCGGTCGCGCGTGACCAACTCGATCTCCGGGTGCTGGCGGAGCCAGTCGGCGACCACGGTGGTCGTGCGATCCGGCAGGATCTCCACCGGGCGATGGGTGTCCAAGTCAACGATGACGGTGCCGTAGGTCTGACCCTTGCGAAACGCGAAATCGTCGATTCCGACGTGAAGCAACCGACAGGGCGGGAGGACGAGCGGACGGTGCAACTGCCGGATGAGTGTCGATGCACTGGCAGTCAGGTCGAGTTGGGTCCCGAGCCGAGCTCCGCCTCGACCGCTGGCGGTCGAGGCGAGATGCGTCAACGCCCGAGTGCAGCGGAGTGTGCGCTGCGCGTAGGGCGTGACCAGCAAGGGCAGGCGTTCACAGAACACCCGTCGGACACAGTCGGGTTGAAGACAGCGGAAGCGGTGAAGCCGCAGATGCACCACGGTGGGGAAGCCACCGAACGGTAAGTCGTGCAGGGTACGGGTAGAGCGGCTATGGAGCCTGTAGGAACGCTGCCCACAGAGCGGGCAATTGGCATCAGAAGCTGCGCTGATGACCTTGAGATGGAGAGTTGAACCGTCCAAGGCGAGATGTTTGACGATGAGCCCTTTCCCGAACCAGGGGGACAGGAGGGTGGAAAGTTCGACGGCCATTCCCCATCCTGACCGGGTTCGGTTCACTGCATCAAAGTTGAATCAGAGCCGAATCGCATACGGGTAGTCGGCGTTCTTGAATAGCACGGCACCATCGCACAGGGCGTAGAAGTCGCGGACGTCCTGAGGGACTTGTTGGCCATCGTGAGGCGGGACAGGAACCAGCCGCCTGGCAGGCGGCGTGACGTCGCACTCTGGATGCTACTGGATCTCAGCGAGGAGGGCATCAAGGCTCATGTGCCGTCATCATGGCGTACCGAGTCCCTGTCGGCCCTACCTTCTGACAAAGTCCTGTTAGTGGGTCGTCAACAAGGGTCTGTCATGGCCTCTGTTGCGAGAGGACCGATGAACACGAGCAGCGGGAGTAAAACACCTTTCCTGACCGCCCATTAGAACTCATTGCTAACCTCTACAGACGTCAATGCGTACCTTGCCGGTGGAGTCGGGCAAGGACAGCTTGACCTCCTTAACGTCCGTTTGCACCTCTCCGTAGAAGATCGGCCCCGCAGTGCTCTTGGGAGTATGGGTCAGCGTCATCGTCGACGTACTCCCGCTCGCGTTGGTGACCTGCAGGGGAACCGATCGGATGGAGGAATCCGAGAGGCTCACCATCAAGTAGTCATTTGGACGGAGTGGAGCGGTCACTCGAATCTGGCTGGGCAGGCCGTCCAGTCTTTGGACGGGAGCTTTGCAACTACCTTTCACTGATGGGATCAATTGTGGCAAAGAGTAGTGCAGGTTGTAACTGCTGTCCATTTCCCATATCAAAACTTTGGCTGGATTGGTGCGGAAAGAGTCGGAGAGGAGATAACTCTCGATGGAAGAGTACGGTCCGCCTCCTTCGATTCCCGCATTGGTAACGTCGCGCTGCATCTCATAACGTAAGGCTGCACCGAACGATTCCTCAGCTCCTTTGTTGCGAAAGCTGTTGCTGGTCCCCACGAGGACTACCTTTGGGTCTTCTCCCCCCAGAAGGTCTTCGCCTTCCTTCACGCTAATCAGACTCTGGTAGTTTTGCGGTTGAATATTGAGATTGCATAACGTGTTGACGCGAGTGAGATAGCTGCCCCAATTCTGCATCGACTTCTCCTGGAGTTTGAACGACGCAGTCGGCAGTTGGGACCAGGTCCCCCTGGTTTTTAAGTAACTTGTAATGTTGTGAGCGGTCATCTGTGCGGCATGGGGAGTCCAGTGATGGTCACGGGCAAAGAAATAATCATCTTCACTCTTATCAGATTTTTGAAGAGCGAGCAGATCCGGTGAGTATATTCCAGCGGAATTGATTTGTTTAACAAACGAGCTATATGAAGTGGCGAGCTTATTGGTATCAACAGCACTGAAGACCGGATTTGTAGAGTCAAAATGGCGGCTAGAGGAAGCCGCGCGGGGCGGGATATACACCATAACGAGATCCGTCCCCCGAGCCTTCAGGGCGGCTGAAAAACGCTTCAATTCCGCCAGGAACGGTTGTGGTTCATCATATGGCTTAAAGCTTTGAACGCCGTACAGCCATCCATCCGAGCCCTGTGCTGCAACTAATGCCCACAAATCCCCGGCCTGGTAATTCTTCGCATCGGTCGCGGCGGAGCATAGCTTCCAATTATTGGTGGTAGAAGCAGCCTGGGCCCCGGTAGAGGCGACGAGAACGAGCGTTAGCAGTGGTAGTATTTTTCTCATACTTACTCCTTTGGGTAAGAAATCCGCAGGAACCGTTCCGGGATTTCCCAGACCACAATCTGTGGGGGGTTATCCCGGCGGTCCTGACTGCTCAGGTACTCGCGCATAGGCACGATGGGGCCTTTGCCCTCCTGGGCCGCGTTCAACACCTCGGTGCCCAAGGCCTGCGCCAACGCCGCGCCAAAGTGCCAGACATTGTCCTTTGTCTCAGCGCTGTAGCTGGTGCCGACGAGGGTGACCGCGAGGGTTACGTCACCCAGAAGGCCGCTGCCTCCCTCATCGGTGCGGGTGTACTCGGGCTCGCGCACGGTATCCGGGGCGGGGCCGACACCCTCCGGGACGGGCACGTAGCGCAGTAGGTCGCCCCTGCGAGCGACGGGAGCCCCCGCTGACTCGTGGTAAGCGGTGGGGGGAAGGTCGGGCCTGAGGGCCTTGACGGCCGGGGCGAGGGTTCGGGCGGCCACTGCTGCCCCGTAAGGCGTCCAGTGGGTGTCGGTGCGCAAGAAGAGGCTCCTCGCCCCCTCGCCCTTTTCAGCCTGCATTGCTCGGAACAGGTCTGGGGCCGGGACTCCAGCCGCTTCCAAGCGTTGCCGGAAGTTCTCGTACACGTTGGACTTCACGGCGGGGACGAGCAGGTGCCCCAGGTGCTCGGGATAGATACGTGTCTTAGCGGGGACGAGCGCGACGACTAGGTGCGCGCCGTCCTTCGCCAGCTTGTCGCGGACCTGCCTGATGTACTCGACCTTCACCGCGATCTCCACAGTATCTTCCGCAGCCGCCTGGAACTCCTCGGTGGTGTACAGCCAACCGTCCGTTCCCACGACGGCTCCCTCGCGCGCCTCGCCGAAGAGGTGGTATGTCAGACCGCCCCACAGCTTTACGCTCGGGTCACGCCAGGGCACCTTGGCATCAAGGTTCTTCTCGTAGGCCATCATCCACTTGCCGGTCACCACATCCTGGCCGGTTGGGAATTCCCGGCTTCCGGGACTGACTAGGGCCGCTCCCGCCCCGATAGCTACGGCCCCAAGCAAAAACACAGCAGGAAGCCAGTGCAGGACTGGAGGTGCTCTCCGGTGGTCGGTATCTGAGTTAACGGTGTCCCGTGCAAATTCGGTCATTTCAGGGCACCTCAAAATTGGAAGTAAAGGAAGGGAGTATAGGATTGAGCGCTCAGTTTCATGACCGCCAGCACGAACAGGGGCAGCAGAGCAACTGTTGCTACCATCACCACGCGCGGGCGCAAGAAACGGCTACCTGCGTCGCCCACACGATTTCCCCATACAGGGGCCACATACACCAGGACGGCAGCCAGCAGCATCGTCACGATGACGCTGGGCCTGATCTGCCAGGCGAGCGTATCGCTCAGGCCCACGCCGTTCAGCCCGACCATGCCTGCATACATGCGGAAGGCCTCGGGCACGTTGTCCGCCCGGAACATGACCCAGCCGAGGATCACGAGGATCATGGTCCCCGGGATGGTCAGCCAGGCCGGGGAGGGCTTCCAGAGTTTGGCCTCCTTCATCCGGCGCTCGACCGCCAAGATGCTGCCGTGCCACATCCCCCACAGCACAAAGGTCCAGTTGGCTCCGTGCCACAGCCCGCCCAACACCATCGTCAGCCATAGGTTGAGGTAGGTGCGGAACCGGCCGCGCCGATTCCCGCCCAGACTGATGTAGAGGTACTCGCGCAGCCAGGAACTCAGGCTCATGTGCCAGCGGCGCCAGAACTCGGTGATGCTGCGCGAGATGTAGGGGTGGTTGAAGTTCTCGGGGAACTTGAACCCCATCATGGCCGCCAGGCCAATCGCCATGTCCGAGTACCCGCTGAAGTCGAAATACAGTTGCAGGGTGTAGGCCAGGGCGCCCAGCCAACTGTCGGCGAGCGTGGGGTTCGGCTGGTTGAAGGCGGCGGTGACCAGGGGTGCGATGGAATCGGCGATCAGCACCTTCTTGGCAAAGCCGGTCATGAAGCGGGTGGCGCCGTAGCTGAACCCTTCCAGCGTGTGGGTGCGGTGGCGGAACTGATCGGCGAGCAAGTTGTACTTCAGGACGGGACCGGCGATCAGATGCGGAAACAACGCGATAAAGGCGGCGAAGTCCAGCAGGTTGCGGGTGGGGGGTTCCTCCCGGCGGTACACATCCACGATGTAGCTGATGGCATGGAAGATGAAGAAGGACAGCCCGATGGGCAGCAGGACGGGTGCCCAGGCAAAGGGCTGAAAGCCCAGGGTCTGGGTGATGGCGTTGAAGCTCTCCACCCCGAAGTTCGCGTATTTGAAGTAGCCAAGGGCGCCCAAGTTCAGCACGATGGCCGCAGTGAGGGTCCAGCGCCGCTGACTCCCGTCCGGTTGGCGGTCCAGGACCAGCCCAAACCAGTAAGCGACGACGGTAACAGCGACCAGCAACCAGAGGAAGTCGAGGCGCCACCAGGAGTAGAGGGCGTAACTGCCTGCCAGAATCCACGCGCTCCGCCCCTTGAAGGGGAGGAGATAGTAGACGATGAGAAACAGTGGCAGGAACAGGAACAGGAAGACGTTACTGCTGAAGACCATGCCTCAGCCCTACTTGGTCTTGGTGCTGCTGGTGGTGATGGTCACGCCTGAATCCGTCACGACGACTGCGTAGGCGTTACCGCGCTCCAGCTTCACGCTCTTGAGGGTCCCGAGCGACTTGGTCTTGTCGAACGCGGCCAAGTCCACCACGATGCCATTCACAGCGCGGCTGCCACTCGCACCAGGCTTCACGCCAGTCACGACGGCGGTCTTGCCGTCGGCTGTCTTCAGGTCGACGCTGGGCGCCTTGCTGAGGTTGTAGATCGTCAGCAGGGCCTTGGCGCGATTCTCAGCGGCCTGGTCGGCGAGGAGCACGAGCTTTCCGCCATTTAGGGCGAGCGAGTAGAACTTCCCAGCCTCGACCGTCAGCTTGCTGCTGGTTGCACCGACCTTCGCGCTGAACTCGCCCTGAGGGACGATCACGTAGGAGCTGACTGTGCCCTTCTGGGCGGTGACCGCCTTGCTCCCAAGCGTCGCAGCGGGAGCGTTGATCACGCGTACGAATGCACTGTCAGCGGGAGGGGCGGCGTCGTACAGGCCAGTCTCCTGAGCGGAGGCGTAAGTTGTGGTGGCCAGAATATGTAGGCTAAGTAGTACCGTCAAAAAAACTCGTCTCACCCTCTGAACTTACCTTAGTGCTTTTCTCATGTAACACGAATTTTTCTCTTTGTGACCTTGTGATCATTTGATCAACTGCAACCTTGGCCAACTCCGGGGCATTAGAACCCAGAGGGTCAGTAGGACAAGCAGCACGATCCACAGGGGTACGCTAGACCATCCGAAGGCAAACGGCTCACGCCTCCTCCTCACCGCTGGCTGCAAAATTTAAGTGCAGTTCCAGAAGCTACACGGGATGAGAACCGATGATGGACCGAACGCCGGCAGGCTGGAGGTTGTAACGCTCAACGAGGGTACCGGGTGTACCAGGGGAAGGGGACACCTTCCCCTGTCCGGCTCGCTCTGGGACTATTGACCACGGTTCCTGCTGAGGTGAGCTGCTGCTTCGGCGTGTGGGTGTTGGCAGACGGCGGCTTCGAGTCCGCTGCGTTCATTCAGGGCGTGCGGGGCCTGGGCTTCGAGTTCGTGGTGGGCGTCCGCTCGACTCGATGCACCGACCACCCGGGCCAGGTCACGGTGCAATATGGCGAACACGGGAGTGGGGTGAACCTCTCCAACTGGTCCTGGGAGACCCTCACGCTCGCCCATATCGACCGCCGTGAGCGGACCTTTTTCTCGGTCGCATCACACCTGCGCTTGAGCGACATGGTGGCCCGCGAGGGAGCGCGGCGGTGGGCCATCGAAGCCTTTATCAAAACCGTCAAGGGGCGTTGCGGCCTTGAACGCTTTGCCCAACACAGCAAGCAGGGTGTCCTGCACAGTTGGTGCCTTTCTAGCCTGGCCTTTCTCCTCTGCTGTCTCCAGAACCTCGATCTTCCCGTGGGGAGCGCAGGCTCATAGCCAGACGGGGGTGATCTGGCCAGAACCGTCAGGTTCTCGTTTGTTCCCGAAGTGCGTCGTCAAGCACTTCAACTGGAACCGGACGCGCTCGACGCCTTCCAGCACGCACTTCTCGCCCCCTCAACCTGAACTGCAAGATGTCAGACAACCTGGAGTCAGAAGGCGTCACCGACCACGGCAAGAGGAAATCGATACCCAGGAAGCCTCTCACCACTCAGCACGGCGTCACCCTCCCCCAACCACTGGCCACAACCTCCACTGGTTAATCTGTCGTCCTGGCAGCGGCACCGCGCATCAAACGGTCAATGGCGCTTTCGAACCCGACCGGTTCCAGGGCTGACTGGGCCGCCCCACGCCAGCCCCCCGGCCTCATCGGGGCCGACCCAACCTGTACGATCGGGCAGACCAGAGCGACGGTTCTGGACGACCTGGGCGCCGTGGGAGGAGCATGACCGCAGACGTATATGTCCTGCCGTTCGCCGAGATCCACGCGGGCGATCTGCCGCTGGTTGGCGGCAAGGGGGCGAACCTCGGTGAACTCACCGCAGCCGGTTTCCCGGTGCCGCCGGGCTTCTGCGTGACCGTCCGGGCCTTCGAGCAGGGGCTCGACGCCCTGCCCGAACGGGAAACGATGTGGCGTGAACTGGAGGCCATCGGGCCGACCGACGCGGCTGCCGCACGGGCCGCCAGTGCTCGCTGGAAACCCCGGTTGGCAACCCTGCCGCTGCCGCAGGGCGTGGCCGGGGCCATTGAAGACGCGTGGCGCACGCTGGGCCCGGGGCACGCTTACGCGGTGCGTTCGAGTGCGACCGCCGAAGACCTGCCCAGCGCGTCCTTCGCCGGGCAGCAGGACACCTTCCTGAACGTGCGTGGGCGGGAGGCGCTGCTGCGGGCTGTGCTCGACTGCTGGGCGTCGCTGTACAACGAGCGGGCCATCTCCTACCGCGCCCAGCTCGGACTCTCCCAGCGTCACGTCTCCCTGGCCGTCGTGGTGCAGCGGATGATCGAGCCCGAGGTAGCTGGCATCCTCTTCACCGCCGATCCCAGCACGGGCCAGCGGCACATCGCCCGGATTGACGCCACCTTCGGGCTGGGCGAGGCCCTCGTGTCCGGTGTGGTCACCGCCGACGCGTACAGCGTGGACCGCCGGACGCGTCGCGTCCTTCACCGCGCTGTGGCGGACAAGCCGTTCGCGATCCGCTCGGCTCAAGGTGGCGGCGTCGAGCGCGTTCCCCTGCGTGGCCCGGAGCGGAATCGCCCGGCGCTCACCGACGTCCAGGTGACCGAACTGACCGAGCTGTGCGGCCGCATCGAGGCCCACTACGGCGCGCCGCAGGATATCGAGTGGGCACAGCGGGGCGGACACTGGTACGTCCTGCAGACGCGGCCCATCACGACCCTGTACCCGCTGCCGGAACCCCGTCCGAATGATGGTCAGCTGCACGCCTACTTCAGTTTCAGCCACCTGCAGGTCATGACCGACGCCATGCCCCCGCTGGCCGCGTCGGTATGGCAGCTGCTGTTTCCCTTTGGGCATCCCCGGACATCCCTCGAGAACCCCTACCTGGGCGTGGCTGGCGGAAGACTTTACGTGGACGTCTCGTTCGCCCTGCGCCATCCGCTGCTCAGGCGCCTGGTACCCCGTGCGGTTGGCGCGAACGTGGACGCCCACATCGGTGGGGCGCTGGCTGCGCTGGCCACCCGACCGGAATTCCAGCACGGGCCAGCCCTGCACCTCTCCCGTGCCGCACGGGGCCTCGCGCCGGTCCTGCGCCACGCGCTGACCGCCCTGGCCTTCCCGGAACGTGGGAACGTCGCGAGTCAGCAGGTGCGGCGCATCGACGCCCGCATCGCGCGGTTCCGCCACGCCCTGGACGCTGCCCCCTCACTGGGCGCGCGACTGGACGTGGCCCTGACCACCCTCGCGACCCTGCTGGGCCCGGAAGTCTACCCGTTGCTGGGCCGGGTCATGGCGGGCGTCCTCGCCGACACCGCCCTGCGTGCCCTGGCCCGGGACGTCGCGTCCCGGGCCGACCTCGTCGCCCTGGGGGCCGGGCAGCAGGGCAACGTCACCACCGAGATGGGCCTGGCCCTGGGCGATCTCACGGACGTGGCGCGCGGCCAGCCAGCCGTGAGCGCGCACCTGCGGCGCCTTGACCTGGACGTTCACCAGCGCCTGGCGGTGGTCGGGCTGCCCGGAGGAGCTGCGTTCCTGGGGCGCTGGCAAGCCTTCCTGGCGCGATACGGCGCCCGCGGGCCGGGCGAGATCGATCTCAGCCGGCCGCGCTGGCATGAGGATCCAGGATCGCTGCTCAGCATGGTGGTGGGTGGGCTGGAGACCGGGGAGCCGGGAATTCACCGCGCGCAGGCGACCGAGTGGCGCCACCGTGCTGCGGACGCCGCCGCGCGGGTGCTGCGCGCTGCCGGGCCGCTGCGGCGCGTGGTGTTGCGTCATCTGCTGCGCTCGGTGCGCACTTATCTGCCTCTGCGCGAGCACCCCAAGTTCATGCTGGTGCAGATGCTCGACTTGGTCAAACCGGTGGTCCTGGAGGCGGGCGTAATCCTCACCGCGCGCGGCGCGCTGGACGCCCCCGGGGACGTGTGGTTCCTCACACTGCCCGAACTCCGCTCGGCCCTGGCTGGCGTGCCGCAGGACCTCACACCTCAGGTCGCGGCGCGCCGCGCGCGCTTCGCTGCAGACGCCCGGCGGACTCCCCCGAGGGTCATGACCAGCGACGGCGAACTGATCAGCGCCCAGGTTATGGGGGCGTGGGTGCCGGACGGCGCGTTCGGCGGTCAGGCCGTCTCAGCGGGAGTGGTGGAGGGCGCCGCACGGGTCATGCGCCGGCTGGACGACCCACCCGTCCAGCCGGGCGAGATCCTGGTCGCTCCGTTCACCGATCCCGGCTGGACACCGCTGTTCGTCTTCGCGGCCGGTCTGGTCACGGAGGTCGGCGGCCTGATGACCCACGGCTCCCTGGTGGCCCGCGAGTACGGCCTGCCAGCCGTAGTGGGCGTCGAGCGCGCCACCTCGCGGATCGTCAGCGGTCAGCGCCTCCGCGTCAACGGCGATCTGGGATACGTGGAGCTGCTGGACGATCAGGAGTCGGACACCCCTGCACCTGCACCGCATACGAGCTGATTCGTTCACACCACCGAGTCGACACGGTTGTGGCCAGTGGTTGGCTTTCAGGCAGCGGGGCCGTGGAAAGGCAGGTGTCCTGAACTTCAGGCCACCTGCTGCACCGTTTCCCGCCCCGTCTTGAAGACAGCCTGGTGGTGGTGACGTCGCTGGCCAGCGGGAACCGTGGAGCGGGCGGGAAGGTGAAGATGGGTGATCCGGGCGCGCAGGGTGAGAACGCCTGGCGCCCGTGGTCGTGATCGGAACCCTCGCGGCGGACGAACACGGCGTCGTGTTGGGCGGTGCGATGGCAGGGTCAGGGGGTGACAGCGCGAAGTGGAAACGACCTGGACGTGCTGCACTGCGTGGAGCACGGGAAGTTCGCGTAAAGCTGCGCCGCAGTGGAGTTGGTCGGTGTGGCTCACCTGCGGCGTATCGTCTTCCCCCGGCAGGCGCCGAACGAACGACTGGGCCGCCTCGGTTCCCGGTGTTGCAGCACGAAGACGTCCAGCACGGCTCCGTGTTCGTCGAGGGCCCGCCACAGCCCGTGGTTCATCCACGTGCATCTCGTCATGGTCGACAGGCATCCGGCATGACCTCCAGGGTGTGAACAGGACGGAAAGCGAGCGCCCTTGCGACACGGCCATCGCATCTTAAGACGCGCGGGGAGACTTACCGAACGCCTCCTGGCTGAGCGAGTTGTGGGAGGCGCCCAAGGAGAGGGGCATCACGCTGGTGCGTCGTCTCCGTGAGCTGGGGTGCAGACAGGCTTGCTGGCTGGGAGGTGATCGAAAAAAGTAGGCCAAAAATACGCCAAAACACGCCAGACTACGCCATAGTATGTCACTGTGCCCTGTTGCCTGTGCCTGAACGAGTGCTGACCGGGATGACGTTGCCCCGGCATCTTACCCCTAGCCTCCGCTGCAGGAAAGCGAGGTCCAGCGGGTGAAGGGGTGCTCCAAGCTGGCCCTGATCGTTTCAATGGATGTGGTGCCTTCTTAGGCGAGGGGTCTGCGAGACGCCCTATGCCCCCTTTCGACCAAGGTGCGCGTTCCCAGGAGGGGGAGCGGGTGCCCGAGCGATGGCAGGCGGGTTGGAGGGACCTTCTGCCCCATCGCGCCACGGTTTAAGCGGGGTTGAGCGCCGTTGGAACGGGGGCTGGAGACGTCCGGCGTTCAGGAGGGCGCCCGGAGCTCCCGGCGGCATCTGCGCCGGGGTGGGCTGGAGGCCGCGCCGGAATGCCCCCCGCTCAGCCGCCGGTCCGGAGCGCCCGGTGCGTGACGTGCCTGTTCAGGAAAGCGTCCTGGTACTCTTCCGGGACCAGCCGCACGGCACCCGCGAGCCAGGCGAGCGCCTGCTGACGCGGCGTGTCGGCCCGCTCGTCCCCCAGCGCCGTCAGCACCCGGTGATGCACCAGCAGGGGCAGGGCGTAGTCCTCCGCGGGCGCCCAGTCGGGGAGGCGCGAGACACTCAGCTCGCTGTCCACGCGGGCCTCCCCGGCGCGGCCGAGCGCGAGCAGCGCCCCGGCCCGGGCGGCGAGGGCCTGCGTCTCGAGCTGCCCTTCCCCGTGGGTCCGCGCCAGGTCCAGGGCGTCCGTCGTCAGCTGCACCGCGAGGTCCGGCCCGCCCAGTCCGGCCCGGCCCAGCAGTCCCTGTCCGCGCACGTAGGGGTAATCCTGCCGGTCCAGCCCCTGGTCGAGGTGGTGGAAGGCCTCGCGGGCGGCGGCCACGTCCCCACGCACAGCGCGCACCCGGCCGACATGCAGCCAGGGGAAAAAGGCGCCGAGGTCGCTGGGATCGGGGAAGGCCAGTCCCCGCCGGGCGGCGGCCTCACACTCGTCGTACGCGCCCAGCGTCCAGAGCAGGTCCGCCCGCAGGCGGTGCCGGGGGCTGCGGTCGTCGCCGAGCTGCTCGTCGTGGACCCGCACACGGTCCAGCCACGCGAGGGCGCTCCGGTAGTCGCGCAGCGCCAGGAACGCCCCGCTGATCTCGGTGAGGTTGGCGCGCTCCAGGGTGGGGGCGTGGGCGCGCTCCAGGCGGACGGCAAGATCCTCGCGCACCTGGATGGCCGCCACGACCCCGCCGCGGCCGTACTGCAACGAGAGGGCCAGGCCGTGGAGGGCCCATGCCGTGCGGTAGGCGTCGCCCTGACGCTTGAAGGCGGCGGCGGCACGCCGCAGATGGGGCTCCGCCTGCTCAAGCTGGCCCAGGCGCAGCAGCGCCCCCCCCACGGCGGCCTCCCCGAGCATCCGCTCACGCTCATCGTGCAGGGTCTCCCCCTGGGTAAGCACTTCACGCAGGGTCGCGCGCGCCTCCTCCCGCCCGAGCTGGGCCTGGGCCTGCAGCAGTTCGCGCAGGAGGGCCGCCCGCACGCCCGGCGGGTGTACCCCCGGGAGGGCCAGCCCCTCGCGCGCCGCCTGCTCCGCCGCCGCAGGCTGGCCCTGCCCCATCAGGCGGGCGGCGCGCCAGGCGTGCAGGCGTGCGCGCTCCCCGCCCGTCTGGGCCAGGACGGCCAGCCGCGCCATCACGGGTTCGAGCAGGTCCACCTGCTCGGCGCGCCATGGGCTCTCGGCCGCCTGGGCGAGCGCCTCGAATTCGGCCGCGGTTTCGCCGGAGGCGCCGTACAGCTCCGCCGCCTGCCGGAACAACTCCACGGCCTCCAGGGGGCGCAGCCGCCCCAGGGCCTCGCTCGCCGCCCGCTCCAGCAGGGGCGCCGCCGCCCGGGGGTCGCCGCCCTCCCGCCAGTGGTGGGCGACGCGTGCCGGGCTGGCCCCCTCGCCCGGGAGCACCCTCGCCGCGCTGCGGTTCAGCAGGCGCCGCACCGCGGCGGGCATGCCCGCGAGCACCGTCTCCTGCACCAGGTCATGGGAAAAGCGCTCGCCCGTCATGATCTGCGCCGCCTCCAGCTCCTCCCACGCCGCGGCGACCTCCAGCAGGGGGGCGCCGAGCACGGCGGCCACGAGTTCGATGCGGACGTCGCTTTGCAGCACCGCCGCTGCCCGCGCCGCCCCCAGCGCCGCCGGGGACAGCCGGGCCAGGCGGTCCGCGATCAGTTGCGAGACCCGCGCCGCGACCGGCAGGGCGCCGTCCTGCGACGGGGCCTCCAGCATGTGCTTGACCGTCTCCAGCACGAAGAAGGGGTTGCCCCCGGTGAAGCGCGCGAGCTGCGGCCCGAGGTCCCGGACGGCGGGTACCCCCAGGTCCCGCACCAGCGCCCCGACCTCCGCCTCCCCGAGCCGTTCCAGGTCGATCCGCACGCTGTGCCCCGCCGCGCCGCCCCGCCGGAACACGTCCTCCATGAAGGCGGGCACCTCGCCGGGACGCACCGTGCAGATGAGGCGCGGCACGCCCCCCGGCTGGCCCAGCGGGAACGAGGACGAGATCAGCACGAAGCCCGCCTCGATGGAGGCCCGGTCGGCCAGGTGCAGGTCGTCGTAGACGAAGGCACTCACGCCCGCAAGCCCCACCTCGAAGACATGCCGAATCGCCGCGTGCAGGCGCATGTCCGGTTCCGGGGTTCCGGGTTCGGCGGTGCCGTCCAGGAGTTCGGGAAGGAGGCGGGACAGGCTGACGCGCATCCAGGGTTCCAGCGGCAGGTCCGGGGTGCGGGCGAAGATGCGGCGCAGGTTGCGGGCGGTGGTGGAGTAGGGCACCAGGGCGTCGCCGGGCCGCCCCTCCAGGTGCAGCACCTCGCCCTTGCTGGCCGCGAAGTCCCGCGCGAGGCGCGACTTCCCGATCCCCGCCTCGCCCGCGAGGATGAGGAACTGCCCCGCCTCCCACGCGGCCTCCATCCGCGCCCACTCGGCCCCGCGCCCCACCAGGTTCGGCGGGCGCAGCACGCTGAGGGGCATGCGCCGCCGGGGGGCGGGCGTTGTCGTGGGCGCGCCGCCCCGCTCCACCTCGCGGGCGAGGTCCCCCGTTTCCGGCGAGGGCTCGGCGCCGAACTCGCGGCGCAGGACCGCCCGGCAGCGCTCGAAGGCGGCCAGGGCGGCGCCGCGGTCCCCCGCGAGGTAATGCAGCCGCATCAGGCGGCGCCAGGCCTCCTCGGCCACCGGGTTCAGGTCGAGCAGCCGCAGGGTGGTGGAGATGGCGGCGGGCAGGTCACCCCCCTCCTCCTGCCGCCCCGCGCGCCGGGTGAGAACCTCCGCCCGGAGGTGGCCCAGCCGTTCACGCCAGGCGAGCAGCCAGTCGGCGAGGTCGGGGCGGTCGTCGAACTCCACGCCCTCCAGCAGCGGGGTGATGTCGCCCTCCTCGGCCTCGCCCACGCGGGCAGCCTCCAGAAAGGCGCGGACGTCCACCTCCACCCCGGGGGCGAGGTCCACCGCGTCGTCCGCCCGCAGCAGGCCCCCGCCGTACACCCGCTGGAGGCGCCGCAGCAGGTGGACGAGGTTGTTGCGCGCCGCGCTCTCGACCGTGTCGGGCCACAGCAGCCCCGCGAGGCGCGACCGCGTCGTCGGTCCCTCCAGCGCGAGGTAGGTCAGGAGCGCGAGCGCGCCCCCTTCGGGGTGCAGCGAGGAGCCGTCCGGACGGGTGAGTCGCGGCGTGCCGAGCACCTCCAGCCGCCAGGAGCGAGGGGACGTCATGTGGCCCCACGATAGCGAACCGGGTACCATGCAAAAACCATCCCCGGGGGGGGAGAGTGGGGGACCCGGCATATCGGCGGTCCGCCCGTACTCCGGGAGAGGAGAAGACCATGGCAGATCCACAAGACGGCCACCTTGCCCGACCGGAAGGGCGCGTGTACGTGCTGCGCGTATGGCACGACGGGGAGGTGCCCCCGGGGCACTGGCGCGCGACCCTGCGGGAGGGCACGGATGGGGAGAAACGGCATTTTGCCAGTGTCGACGACTGCATCGAGCACCTGTACGGGGAACTCGTGCGGCGCTGAGGCGGCGTTCCCGCCCAGGGTTTCCGGCCCAGATCGGGGGCTCCGCTGTTCCTGGGCGTGCCACCGGGTGACCATCCACGTCCTGGCAGGGTGGGCGCATGAACAGGAACCTGATCACCGGCCTGCCGCTCAGCGTCTGCCTCATCGCCTCCTCCGCCCTGGCGGGCGGGCCGTGGCGCGCCTGGAGCGACCAGACGCGGCTCCCCGCCTTTGCCGAGCATAAGGATCAGGTCGCCAAGACTAGGGACTCGGCGTGCAAGCCCCGGGTGCGCGACTACGCCACGCCCGGCCTCCCCGTGGGCGGCGGGCAGAATATCGACGAGCTGATCAGGCAGCTCGAAGAAATGCTCGCCCGGATGAAGCCCACCGATCAGGGCTACGCGGGGGTCGCGCAGTCCCTGAAGGCCCTCCGGGAGCAGAAGGAGAAGGGCACGCCCCCGCTGCCGGTCGGGAGCGCGCCGGGCGCCGTGACCTTCCAGCTGGCCCTCCCCCGGGTCGAGAAGGTGCTGGGACCCGAGGCGAGCAAGGCGAAGGCCCCGGCCAGCGGCGATGACGTGATCTCGGCGGTCGCCGGGAAGAACCCGAAGCTCGCCCTCGCGCTGCTGCTCGCGCCGCACCGGGCTGCACCGAAGGGTACCTGGCCCCTCGTGAACGCGGCGGGCGTGCTCTCCCTCAGTGGGTTCCCGCACGAGGCCATCGCCTTCCTCGACGAGGCGGCGCCGCTGGGCGGCACGCTGCCCGCGCCCGCCGGGGTGCCCGGCGCGGCCCCATCGCCCTGTCCAACCGCGGGCACGCCTTCCTGGGCCTGGGGCGCTGGAAGGAGGCCGAGGCGCCGTTGCGGGCCGCTCCGAAGCTCGCGCCCGACCTCGCGGAGGTGCACACGAACCTCTCGCAGGCCCTGCTGTGCCCGGGGCAGCTCGACGCGGCCACCCGCGAACTGCGCCTGGGCCTGCGCCGCACGCCGGACCAGCAGGCGAGCCGGGACTACTCGCTGCAGGAGACGACGCCCGGACGCCACGGCGCGGGGGTCAAGCCCGTTGAGGACGCGCCGACGCGCCGCCCCGCCCGGGACCTCTTCAACCTGTCCCGCGGCGCGTCCTTCGACCTCCCGCCACTCAAGTCGCCCGCGATCCGGCAGGAAGCCACCGCGCTGCACGACCAGTACATGGACCTCGAACAGGCCAGGGACGAGGAGCTGCGGGCGCTGATCGACAGGGCCTTCAGCCTCTGGGACTGGAACAGGTCCGACGCCGGGGAACAGGCGTGGATGCGCCTGGTGCAAGAGGCCATCGTCCACTCGCACTTCGAGCCGAGCTGTGGGGGGCCTGCGAGGCGGCGTGGGACGCGCACTACGCCTTCTACGCCTTTCTGGACGCCGCGCCTCGCTTCGCCAAGATTCGCAACGAGCTGGAGGAGCGCGCCCGGTCCGTCCCCACCTGCGAGGCGCGGCGGGCCCTCTACGACGAGGCGGCCAGGGCCTACATGGACGGCCTGCGCCCCTTCGTCAGGGGGCAGGAGCAGGCGATGGCGAGGTGGGCCTCACTGCGCGTGAAGCACGAGACGGCCCTGGCCGCGAACGTCGCTGACCCGCAGATGCGCCTCTCGCTGCGGCTGGGTATTGAGGCGGCGGCGAAGTCGCTCTACTCCGGCCCGATGGTCGATTCCGCCTGGATCATGTCGGAGGTGGAGGAGGAAGTGTG
Source organism: Deinococcus apachensis DSM 19763 (assembly GCF_000381345.1). Lineage (NCBI taxonomy): Bacteria > Thermotogati > Deinococcota > Deinococci > Deinococcales > Deinococcaceae > Deinococcus > Deinococcus apachensis. The sequence goes on from NZ_KB906409.1 coordinate 20,267, forward strand.
CAGCGGGGCGAACCCGCCGGGCGCGAAACTCGACGCGCAGGAGTTGCCCAACCTCGTGGCCGATTCATGCGGGGGGCTCACCACGGGCGGCAAGCTGAAGTCCAAGGTGCCCTCGGAGTCGTTGCCGTTCGAGGGGTACGGCCTGAGCTTCGGGGTGAGCTGCAAGGGCCTCGACATCAAGCTCTCGCCGAGCTTCAAGACGGCGTTCAACGTGGCGCCGGTCGCGCAGCTCAGCCTGGGCTGGAACGGCACGGCGACGATCTTCACCGGGGTCAAGGCGGAACTCAAGCAGCCGAAGGGCAATCCGCTCTCCTCGTCCAACAAGTCCGGGCTCAGCCTCAAGGAAAGCCTGTACCTGAAGTTCGACCGGGGCGGCATCGCGGACGTGGGGATGCCTGTCGAGGTGAAGGCGACGCTCGGCGCGGGTCCCGACAGGGACGCGGCGTTGTGGGAAGGCAAGATCGACCAGGAGTTCGGCGTTGCCGCCGCCGCGTACTGGCGGGAGCGCTGAGTGCGGGCGAACCATCCGGTTGTCATCCCCTCACCTGCACACTGCGCCGGGTTCGGGGTGCCCCTGACTTCCCCGCGCCACACGAAAGGACCTTCCCATGACCGACCCCCGCCGTTTTCTCCTGCCCGCCCTGCTCCTCGCGCTGCCCTCCTGCGCGGCCTCCGCCACCACCATCCCCGCCAGGCTCGTCGGCGAGTGGATCAGCGGCGCGCAACTGGCCCCGAAGACGTACGAGGCCGAGTTCTCCAGGGCGTGGGCCGACTCCACACGCCTTGTCCTGAACAAGGACGGCACGTACACGGTCACGACCTTCGAGGCCACGGCCTTCCCGGCCTTTTTCGGCACGACGGGCCGCATGATCACCTGCGAATCACTCGACGTCGGGATCGAGCGCGGCCGGTTCACCGTGCAGGGCAACAAACTCACGCTCCGGGCCGAGACGTTCCGCGAAATCAAGAACATCTCGCCGGACCGCCTGAACAACGGCTGCACGCGCCGGGCGGGCAGCGACAAGACGAGCAAGGACAACGCCGTGAACCAGGCGACCTGGCAGCTCACCGGCGGCAAGCTCAATCTCACGTTCGGCAAGACACCGATGCCGTTCCTTCGGCGCACACCTGAAAAACCCGCCGCTCCGGCCCCGGGTTCCAGCACGCTGCCCGCCGAGCTGCGTGGGGAGTGGCACAGCGGGCGGATCTCGCCGGTCGAGTACTACAACGTCACCACCGGCAAGTGGGCCGAGGCCAGCGGCACCAGCATCCTCCTCAAGCTCAACCCCAATCTCACCTACGAGCGCACCGGCCTCCTGGTCGTCACCACCTACGGCTGCACCTCCAAGCTCCTCGTACAGGAGCAGGGCAAGGTCGCGGTGAACGGCTCCTCCCTGACCTTCACCCCCACCAGCAGTGCCTCGACCGGCTACACCTGCTCGCCGAGCAAGGTCTCCTCCTCGAAGAACAGCGTCAAGCCGTACACCGAGCGGGCGCTGGTAAAGGTGAATCCGGACGGGCAGCACGTGTTGAGCCTGGCGTCGGGGAGTGGGGAGACGCTGTTCAATCGGCCGCTGGGGACGCCGCCCGAGAGTGCGCCGGGGACGGGGCGGGGGACGGTGACGCCACCTGCACCGGGGGCTTCCGGCTCGCCCACGCCGAGCTACAGCACCCCCAACTCCTCGGCGGGGACCACGCCGAGTCCCACTCCGGCGAAGTGGATGGCGAGCGGGACGTGGGACGCGGTCCTGACCGTGAATGAGCAGACGTACCGGGTGCAGTTCAAGTTGCAGGACGACTCGCCACGCATTCTGGGCTATGGGGACGATCCGGTGGAGTACGCGAATGGCAACAGTGAGACCGGGGCGCTGGAGATCGGGCTGGAGGTGGGGGGGCGCACCATGGAGCTCAAGGTGCAGGGGCGGTTCGAGGGGGACCGTTATCAGGGTCAGGTGCGTTGGACCACTTACGAGGGCGAGGACCTGGGCCGCGGCACCCTCTCCATGACCCGGCGCTGAGGCGGACCAGGATGAAGGCCGCTCTCTCACCTCCGGCGGGACAGACCCAGCCCCAGATTTCCCCGCAACTACGGGATTGTTCCCGGGCAACCGGAGGGGCTCCGGACTGGGGAGAAACAGGACGCTGGGCTCTGCTGTCGCGCGGCCTCGTGATCGGGGTCCTCATTGGTCTACCGCCCGCGCCCGGTCCCGCACAGGCGAGGTCGTCAGTTCACAGCTGTCCCGCCGCTGCCTTGCACATTCGTGACCGGGGAGCGCGGTGGACCCCGTCCTGCCACCGGGCCGTCGCTGTCCTCCTGGTGCCCCCCGTGACGGTCAAAGTAGTCAGGTTCTGCGGAAGAACACATCCCCACCCGTTCCGCCTGGCCGCAGGACAAGCTCCGGCGTCCCACTCTGCCCCTTTTGCACGCCGACGAGTTGAGTTTCCTTCACTGCGGGTAACGCGCCCCAGCGGTTGAAGCTCGGCTGGCAGGTGTCGATCTCGCGGAAGGCGCCGCGCGTTACCTGGAAGGTGAGCTTCGCGCCCGACAGGCTGACTTTCCCGACCCGTTCGACCGTCGTCAGCGTCGCGCAGTTCTCGCTCTGGAAGTCCTGGGTGAAGGTGACGGAGCGGAAGGTGCCGTCCGGGCGGATGAGCAGGTCCACGTCCTGCCTGACCTGCGTGGGCGTCCAGTCCCATCCCGCCTGCACCGTCGCGCCGCCGAACACGGTGCCCGTCGTGAAGCCCTGGGTGAGGCGGCTGACCCGGTTTTGCGTCGTCCAGCGCCCCGCGACATTCTGGAGGGACGTGTTCTTAAAGATGCCGTCCGGGGCCGGGCCACGCTTGGGGCTCGGCTTGTTCTGCGCGGCGAGTTCCGGGGCGGGCGCGAGGGAGATGGTGATGTTCCCGGGGCCAGGTTTCACGAGCTGGAAGTTGTCGCGCGCCGAGTTGAGGTAGGTGCCCAACAGATCGGGGCCGTCCACCTCGCCGTTGCCGTTCAGGTCCGCCCACGCGACGAGCTGATGCCCCTGGTCGGCGAGGCCGTCCAGGCGCCAGCGGGCGTGGCGACCACTGAGCCCCACCTGGGTGGCCGCGTAGCAGTCCTCCGTGCCGAAGCGGCAGGCGAGCACGACCACGCCGCGAACGTCGTAGCCCAGCGGCACGATCACCGTGCCCGTCGTGGAGCCGTCACCGCGCACCTGTCTTCCCAGGTCCCCGACCAGGGCGGCGGCCTTGGCTTTGGCATTCGGCCCCGCGCTTGCCGCGCCGCTCAGAAAGGGGTCGGGCACGCCGTCCTGCTCGCGCATCCAGACGACCGCCCCCTGGTAGGGCGCGCGCACCTTCGCGGGGGTCAGGCCATCCACCGAATAGGCGCCGTACAGGTCGCCCCGGTCGAGCTTGCCGTTGCCGTTCACGTCCTTCCATGCCACGACCCCGCGCGGGCTGTCCGGTGCGTCCTCGAAGGTGAACCAGGCGGAACTGCCGTCCTGCCGGGTGATCTGCTGCGACTGCCCCGTGCCCTCCACGCAGTCGCCGCGGGCGTCGAGGTCGCACACGACCACCCAGGTTCCGCGCACGTCGTGCTTGCCTGGCACATGAACCGACCCCTTGAGGGGGGCGGCACCCGCACTCGCGGCGAGCAGGCCCGCCAGCAGGGCGAGTGGGCGAGCGGATGGTCGGCGGCGCCGCACCGGGCAGGCCGAACTTTCAGCCCGGGCGAGAGCCCGTCGGTTGCGGATGCAGGGGAGGAAGGAATTCCGGGACATGGGAGCACGCTACGTGGCGCGCCCTGACACCAGGATGTTGCCCGCCCGTCCTGCTGCTCAGCAGCTCCCGGGTCCGGCGCTGTGGACCCGGAAGGAGGCTTGGATGCGGGCCGACCCCCAGGTCTGCTGTGTTCCAGCCATACCTCGGGAGGGAGGCGGCGTTGTCCCTGGCCGCCGCCAGGACGAACAGCAACATCCTGGTGTCAGGGCACCCCTCCTACCGTGAGCGTGCAAATCAGATGGGCGGTGAACCCTGGCCGCCACGGGAGAATCCATGAACAAGCGTGTCCTTTTCGGTTCCGTCCTCCTCACCCTCAGCCTGCTCACCGCCTGCGGTGGCTCCACGACCCCCGACAACTCCGGTGATCAACCTCAGCCCGCTGCCCGAACGATCAGCGGCACCCTCACCGCGCCGAAGGGCGGGGACATGCGGGGCACCTACCTCCTCATCTGTCCCATCGTGAATGGCGACTGCGATTGGGATGGGGTGGGCGGCATCGAGATCGGCACCTCCGGCCCGCAGGCGACCTTCACGACGCCCGCCCTGCCCGACGGGGAGTACGGCCTGATCGCCTGGAAGGACAACGAGCCCAAGAACCAGTTCGGTGCCGAGGATGAGCTGGGGGTGTACAGCCCTGACCGGAAGAGCCTGGGCCGGGTGAGGCCACCCAGCACGGGCGTGAACATCGAGATGATGGCCTTCAACGAGCCGGGCAATGCCGGGCCGCCCGCGGACGCACCCCGCACCGCCGTGCCCGCACAGCTGGTGGGCAACTGGAGCACCCTGGGTTCCAGCGGCGGCGGGTACTACAACCCCGCGAACGGCACCTGGAGCCCCGCGGGCGGGCAGGGCCTCTGGTACGAGATCCGGGCGGACGGCACCTTCGTGTACAGCTCCTACATCGAGTCGAGGATGTACGGCTGCAACATCAACTTCTTCAAGTACCACACGGGCACCGTGGCCGTGCAGGGCGACCGCGTGGTGTTCACGGCGACGAACGCGCATCAGAAATTCGAGGATACCTGCAACCCGTCTCGGAGCTACGAGAAGACGTGGTACCCCAAGCCCGACGAGTACAAGTGGGGTGTAGGCGTGCGCGACGGCCGATCCTCGATGGTGCTCGTCGAGAACGGCAAGCAGGAAGGTCTGTTCTTCTACCGGAACCCATAAGCCGTCACCGGCTGGCCGCGTGGGCACGCCGCCCACGCGGTCTTCGTTTCGCGGCGTCAACATTGCGAACTGAGGGGCAGCCCTCATACCCGGCAACTTCGACTCCCGGGTAGATGAAGGTCTGATAAATTGGCGTGATCATGACCCCACCGCGCGCCTGGCAGCTCTCGGTCCTCGGGGACGCGAGGTTGACCGCCCCCGACGGCCGCCCGGTCCGTTGTGAGGGCCGTTCGCTGGCCCTGCTGACGTACCTCGCCCTGGAGGGACCCGTCCCGCGGAGGCGGCTGGCGAGCCTGCTGTGGCCCGACCGCCCCGAGGCGGCGGGGCGGAACAACCTCGTTCAGTTGCTGCGCCGCATGTCGGGCGCCCACGGGGAGGACCTCGTGCTGGCGGGGGAGAAGCTGGCCCTCGCCCCGGACCTGCGAACGGACGTGCAGGACCTGCTGGTGGGCACGGTTGGGGACGTCCCGGAGGGCACGCTCCTCCAGGGCGTGTCCTTTGAGGAAGCCCCCGATCTCACGGAGTGGCTGGCGGTGCAACGCGAGCGGCTCGACCAGCGCCGGGCGGGCCTGCTCGCCCGACGCTCCCGGGACCTGGAGGCGGCCGGGGCGTACGGCCCGGCGGCCCAGGCGGCTGAGCGGGCCCTCACCTTCGACCGCCTCTCGGAGGAGGCCTACCGTCGGGCGATGCGGCTGCACTACCTGGGCGGGGATTCCAGGCAGGCGCTGGTCCTGTACGAGCGCTTGCAGGACGCTCTGCGCGCGCAACTGCGTCTGGAGCCGATGCAGGAAACGCGCGATCTCGCCCGGCTGATCCGGCGCGGGGAGCAGCTCCCCATCACGCCTTCCCCAGCGGCGCCCCGCCCGCTTCCCGAGCCCACCGTCCTCGCGGGCCGGGAACGCGAGTGGGCGGCGATGGAGGCGGCGTGGCAGGCGGGGCGGTTCATCATCGTGTCGGGCGAGCCCGGAATGGGGAAGTCCAGGCTCGCGCAGGAGTTCGCGCGCAGCAAGGGCCGGGTGCTCGCCCTGGAAGGGCGTCCCGGCGACCACCTCGTGCCCTACACGGCCACGGCCCGCAACCTGCGCCGGGCGCTGGCCCTCACCCATGTTCCCCTGCCCGAGTGGGTGCGCCGCTCCCTGTCCTGGCTGCTGCCCGAACTGGCCATGCCCGGCGAGGCGCCGAGCCCTGGTGCGGACGCCCGGCTGCACGAGGCTATTCAGCATGTGTTCCTGATCGGGCTCTCGCAGGTGGACGTGTGTCTCTTCGACGACCTGCAGTACGTGGACGAGGCCTCCATCGAGGCGGGTTTCGTGCTCATTGACGCGGTGTTCCCCCTGGGCAGGCCGGGCGGCCTCCCGCATTTCGTGGCGGTTCACCGCCGGGATGAATTGCCGCGCTTTACCCAGGAGGTCTTCGGGGGGATGGTGAGGGCCGGGCAGGCCTCGTCCATCGAGGTGGGGCCGCTGGGGGAGGAGGCTGTGAAGGAGCTCCTCGCGGGCCTCCAGGTCGCCATCGGCCCGGAGCGCGCCGCGGAACTGACGGCGGCCACCGGGGGCAATCCGCTCTTCCTGCTGGAAAGTGTCCGGGCCTGGCTCGACGAGGGACCTTGCGGGGAGGGCGGCCCGAAGTTGCCGCGCCGGGTGGGCGCGCTGATCGCGCGGCGCCTGACCCGGCTCTCCAAGATGGCGCTGCATGTCGCCCGTGCGGGCGCGGTGTTGCAGCGCGACTTCTCCCCCGAACTCATCGCGGAGGTGCTGTCCGCACCCCTGCTCGACGTGGTCGCCGCCTGGGAGGAGCTGGAGGCGGCGCAGGTCGTGCGCGGCGAGCGCTTCCTGCACGACCTGGTGTACGAGGCCGTGCTCGCAGAGATGTCCCCCACGGTGCGGCGGCTCCTGCAACGTTCGGCGGCCCGCGTCCTCGCCGCGCAGGGCGGCTCGCCCGCCGCCGTGGCGCAGCTCTTTCTCGACGCCGGGCAGGACAGTGAGGCGGCGCCCTGGCTGCTCCGCGCCGGTGAGGCCGCCCAGGCGGCGCTCCGGCTGCGCGAGGCGGCGAGTCTGTTCGACCGGGCCGCGCGCATCCTGCACGCGCAGGGCGAGGCGGCCGGAGCATTTGGGGTGTGGGTTCGCGGCGCCCAGGCGCTCGCGCCCCTGGGGGACAGCGAGGCGCGGCAACACGCGATCAACACGGTGCTGGAGCGGGCGGAGTTGCCCCTGGAAACCGCGCAGGCCTGGCAGCTCCAGGCCGAACTCTTCGCCGCCTGCAACGAGGGCGCGCGGGCGGAGGTCGCCGCGCGCCGGGGCCTGGCCGAGCTGGAGGGCCAGGACGCGCCTGAACTCCACGCCAACCTGCTCGCGGACCTGGGCACGGCCTACTGGACCCTGGGCCGGATGACGGACGCGGTCAGCGCGTTGCGGGAAGCCGTTAGGCGCCTCGAACCCCTGGGCGATACAGCGGCGCTGGCAAGCAACCTCAGCAGCCTCGCCGTCGTGCTCGACCACCAGGACCGGCACCGCGAGGCCGAGGGGCACCACCGTCGCGCCTGCGAGCTGCTGGAACGTCTGGGAGACACGGCGAACCTGCTGGTCGCCCTGCGGAACCATGCGGTGTGCCTGGGCGATCTCGGACGCGTGCGCGACAGCCTGCCGCTGCTGCGGCGCGCCCTGGACCTGGAGGGGGGCAGCGAAGGGTTGTGGAACAGCCCCATCGGTCACGCCCTGGTCGCGCTGGCTCACGCGGACCTCGGCGAGTACGACCTGGCCCTCGCGCACTACGGGCGGGCCCGTGCGGTGGAGCAGGACCCCAGCGGCTGGCTGCACGCGTATTACGGTGCCTGCGAGGGGGAGGTGTGGCTGACCCTCGGCGAGTGGGACCGGGCGGAAGCGCTCCTGGGGAGGGCGCGGGATGTGACCGGAATGCCCGACACGTACCGCCTGCGGGTCCTGGTGGCGCTCGGCCGTCTCGCCCTGGCCCGGGGGGAGGACGCACAGGGCGTTTTTGCGTCCGCCGGGGCGCTGCTCGGGCCCGAAAGTCGGCCGATGTCCCGGGTCCGCCTCCTGCTCGCGCGGGGGGAAGCCGCGGTGCCGGACGAGGCTGTGGTCCTCGCCCACGAGGCACTCGCCCTGGCCCGCGTGCACGAGTTGGGCGGGTACGAGCTGACGGCCGAGGTGTGCCTCGCGCGGGCACTGCTCCACCTGGGCCGCGCCCGGGAGGCCGGGCGGCACGCCGAGCGCGTGGCCGTACGGCTGAATGAGGTCGAGGCGGCGGACATGACGCGGGGCGAGGTGCTTCTCACGCTGCACGGGGTGCGCCGCGCCCTGGGCCATCCGGACGCCGAGGGCGCGCTGCGGGAGGCGGAGCGTTGGGTACGAGGTATCGCCGAAGGTCATGTACCGCCCGGCGCCCGGCTCCACTTCCTGAGTCGCAACGCGGTCAACCGGGCCATCCTGACGCTCGCCTCGCCCGGAGGGGCCGACGAATTCCCGGCCGCGCCCCAAAGCAACCCGGCGTAGACACCGGGTCCCCTTCAGGTTCGCCCCCGATCAGGCCGTGAAGTCCCGGAGGCGTCCCATCCTTCAGGGCTGCGCCTGGCCCAAGCCGATCACCGGGCGCAGGAGACCTGCCCGCCCAGCGCTGCACCCCGTTGAGGGGCGGTCCCTTTGCTGGTTCCCCTTGTGGGCAGCGCGCGGGATCGCCGGGGCACGGCGGCGCAGTGCGAATGCGGCCGGGGTGGCTGGAACCTGCACGGAAGTCCTCTTCGTGTGGTGGCCCGCCGTCATCCCTCGCCGCGGTCTGCGCGGGCGGGCGAGGGCTGGAGCCGGGTCAGGCGGTGGTGTTCACGTAGCGCCGCAGCAGCTCGGCCTCGATGCCTCGGGCACGCGCTCGCCGCGCCAGGGAGGTAAGGACGGGGTTGAGCACCCGCAGCGGCCCCGCAAGTCGGGAATCGGTCATGTCGGCGATCAGCGCCAGATGCCAGATGTTCATGGGGATGCCCTTGGCGTTCACCTGGCCGCCCTGCGCCAGCCCATAGCTGAGGATCAGGCCCTGCTCGAAGCCGCGATGCCCCGGAGCGATCTCGGTGCGGAAGCGCACCGGCTCGGGCGAGGCGTTGTAGAAGCGGTGCACCGACCCGATGGGCGCGAGCGCGGATTCTCCCGGCCGGAGCGTGATCTCGCGCCCGTCGAGGTGGATGCCCAGCAGGCCCTCCCGGCAGGTGAACTCCTCGGAGTAGGCGGTGTGCGTGTGCAGGCCGTTGCCGCCCCCAGGCGCGAGTTCGACGTCCACCAGCGTGCTGCACCGGCCGTCCGTGCGGCGAAGGAAGGTCACGCTGTCTTTCTGGACCGGGTTATAGATGGTGAACGGTGCGGTGGACAGAGTCGGGGCGGGCAGGGTTGCCGTCTGGGTCATGAGGAGTTCCTCCGGCGAGGGTCCCGGCTTCGGGCAGGGAGCGGCGTCACAGGGCTGGGGGACGGGTGGCAACTCGGGAGCTGCCGCCGGGCAAGGTTGATGGGGGGGCGGGGACCGGGCGAGGGCGGAGAAGCGACCTCACCGCCTCAGGAACTCGGTGTACAGGTACTCCAGGCACTCGTCGATGCTGGCGAAGTACGACCGTTCGCCCCGCGGGCCCTCCCGAACCGAGGCGCGCCAGCCCACGGACCCCACCGAGGGTTCCTCCCAGATACGCAGCACGTACACGCGTCCATCGGGCACACTGGGGGTGCTGGCAAGGGGCTCGTGATCCATGTCCTCCTCCTTTCCCCGTCGGCCGGACGTTACGGACCAGCGCGGTGAGCCCACGGTAGGAGAAGGAGGGTGATTTCAGGATGTTGACAGGCGGGCCTCAGCCGGGCAGGGCAGGCAGGCGTTCGGCGAGGGCCACCCGCGTGCGCCGGGCCCGGGCCGCCCCTTCAGTATCCCCGACCGTTTCACAGGCGAGCTGCGCCCGCGCGTAGTTCTCCTCCGCCTCCGCGAACCGCAGGGTGGCCTCGGCCGCCTCCCCGGCCCGCAGGAACCAGGGCGCTGCCTTGCCGGGGTCCCCGCCTTCTTGCCAGTGGCTGGCGATGCGCGCGGGGGCGCCGCCCTGCGCGCCCAGCATGTGCGCGGCCGCCCGGTGCAGCACGCCCAGGACGGGCGAGGGAATACCGGCGAGAATGGTCTGCAGCATGAGGTCGTGGGAGAAGGCCTCTCCCGACATCACCTGCGCCTCTTCCAGTTCCTCCCAGGCCGAGGCCACATCGAGCAGCGAGGCCCCGAGCATCCGGGCGACCTGCTCCACGGTGAAGTCGCGCCGCAACACGGCCGCGGCCCGGGCGACCTGTTGCGAGGAGGCGCTGAGGCGCTCGAACCGCCCGGTGATCAGGGCGGCGACGCTCGGGGCCCCCCGGGTGGAGGTGGCCACCTGGAAGGTCCCGGTCTGGTACATCCCCTTGAGGAGTTCAAGGACCACCTGCGGGTTGCCGCCGCTGGCCCGCGCGAAATCGTCCGCCAGGACCGTCCCCTGCGACAGGCCGAGGTCCGAGAGCAACTGTTCGATGTCCCCCTGGGCGAGCGGCGCGAGGTGGATGGGCACGAGCACCCCGGCCTCGTAGGCCCGCTGCATGATGGCCTGCGCGAAGGGGCTGAGGGCGCCGGACTGGTAACAGCTGATGTTGCGCAGGACCACGCCGTCATTCACGAAGTGCGACGCCACGTACGTCCCCGACTCCATGCTCGCGTCGTCCATGAAGTGCATGTCGTCATTGCCCAGAATCATCGGGGCGCGCTGGGTGACACGCCGGATAAACTCCACGGTGGCCTCGTAAAAGCGCCGCTTGTCCGTATCGGACCGGATGGGAGGGGGGGCTTCGCCCAGCACCGGCAGGGTGCGGGCGAGCTCCCGGCGGACCCAACCGGGCAGCTCGCAGTTCGGGGCGGCCTCCAGCAGCGCCGAGAGGAACCGTGTGTGGGTGGCATACGGCACCTGACGGTCGCCGGGCCGACCGCCGAAAAACAGCACCTGATGGTCCGGGCGCGAACGCATGAAGTCGGTGGCGAGGCGCGTCTTGCCGCTACCCGCCTCCCCAATGAGCGCGATGCCCTTTCCGTCGGCCCACGCCTCCTCTATCCGGGCCCAGGCCTCCTCGCGGCCCACCAGCGCCGGGGGGCGCAGCACGGCCACCGGGATGCGGCATGACCGGCCCTGCGCCCCAACCGTGCCCTCGCCGATGGCCCGCGCAAGGCGCCTGGTTTCTGCCGTGGGTTCCACGCCGAGTTCGCGCATCAGGACGTCCTTGCAGCGGTGGTACACCCCCAGCGCTGCCGCGCGGTCGCCGTTCAGGAGGTGCAGCCGCATCAGGTCGCGCCACGCGTCCTCCACGACGGGATCAAGCTCCAGCAGGGCCTGGGCCGCCCCGATGGCCTCCGTGAATGACCCCTGCTCCTCGAAAGACCGGATGTCCACCTGGCACGCGTTCACGGCAGCCGCGTGTACCCCCTCGCGCCGCGTCTCCAGCCACTCCAGCAGATCAGGGCAACCGTCCAGCTCCACGCCGTCCAAAAGTTCAGCCCGGCTGATTCCACGCCCCTGCCCGCCAAGCAGGACCTGGACGTCCACCTCGACAGCCGGGTCGAGCTCCACCTCCTCGCCCGGCAGGACGAGGTCCACCCCGCACGCCTTGTTCAGGCGCCGCAGATGCTGCACGAGGTTGTTGCGGCTGATCTCGCCCAGGGTGTCCGGCCACAGCAACTTCACCAGGGTGGCGCGCGACGTTCGCCCCTCCAGCGCGAGGTACGCGAGCAGTGCCGCCGTCTTGCGTTCACAGGGGATGATTCGCCCATCGGCCGCCACCACCTGCGGCGAGCCGAGAAGGTGCAGCCGCCACCCCGAAAGCGTGTGAGGCATATGAGCAATCTATCAAACTGCCTCCTGCAATCTTTGTGAAAAGTGTCGGGCCCTGGCAAGGTGAGGATGTCCTGCGGGCGGTTTTCCCATCGTTCAGGTGCCAGTCACCCCTGTAAGGCGGTCGGCCAGGAGTGGCGGCTGACTGGCCGACATCCTGCTGTCACGCCCCCCTGTCTACTGTGCCGGGCATGATTCGCCCCTTGCCGAGGTCTGCTCAGTTCACCCGCGCCGCCTTCATCCTGGGTGCCTTCACCCTTCACTCCGGTGCCGCCGCGCTGGACTACAGCTTTTACCTCGACGGCCAGCGTGCGGAACTCCGGGCTGCCGAACAGAACGGCAAGGTGTACGTTGAGGTCAACAAACTCGGGAAGTACCTCGGCCCGGTCCTGGGACGCGTCATCGACACGAACGCTCTGGTGGACGCGGCGACGACCAGGGTGGACCTCGGGCCTCTGAACGGCGTCTTCAGCAGCCTCCTCAACCGCGCCGCCACCCAGACCAAGTACGACGTGATTCGCCTCGTGGAGGAGCCGTACGTGGAGGTTCAGGCGTTTGCCCGTGGGGAAGGGGCTCAACTGTCGTACCACCCCTTCGACAAGACCTTCGTGATTGGCCGGGATGCTGCGGGGTTGCAGCGGGGGGAGGACGCCCGGTTCTCCCCATTCGGAAGCTCGCGCCTACGGCTGGACGGGGCGCGGCTGAACGCGGGGCACCTCGTGCTGCATTTTGCCGTCCAGGGGGCCGACGAGACCCGGGCGCGGGAGTGGACGTTCGTCGGGAACGGCGCTGTCCTGCAGGCCCAGCTCGCGGGAGCGGAAGGCCAGCTCGACGTGACGCTCGGCCTCTCCGGCGTGCCCCTTCCCCAGGAGTTGACCGTGCACGAGCCCGGCGGCAGCCGCCTCACCTACGACCTGAGTTCCCTGCGTTGACCCCCAGGAGGAATGCCATGAACCGATCCGCTCTCCCCTCGACCCTGGCGCTGCTCACGCTCGCCCTCGGCCCCTGCGCCCTGGCAACCCAGCCGCCCGCCAGCCCCGCCTCCGCCTCATCCACGCCCGGCAGGCCGAACGACATGAGCGACCTCCTCGCCCCCCTGGTGAAGACGCCCGCGCAGGCCCTCACCGAGCAGTACACCGTGAGCGTCCGCCCGGCCGTGCAGAAAGCGTCGTCGAGCGACCTGGCCCTCAACGACGCCCAGGCTCAATTCACGAAGTGGCGGGGGGAGGTCGAGCGGGCGAAGCTCGACGACACCTTCAAGTCTCAGATCAACGAGGGCTGGTCCCTGATCGCGGGGGGGGTGGAACGCTCCGTGGACCGCAGTTACCAGGCCTGTTTCAAGGACGGCTCCCTCCTCGTGGCGATGCTGTACCAGATCCACTGGGTCGAGAAGAACCCGCGCCTGGCCCCGTACTTCGCGGGCAAGCTCGACGCCATGAAGAAGAAGGCCGAGAACTGCGGCACGTACGAACTGGAGTTCACGTCCTACATCCGGCGGGACGACGGAATGGCGGACCGTGTGCGCGCCGCCGCCCCCGTGAAGCTCTACTCGGCTACGCCCCGCCCCAAACCGGCCCAGATCGTGCCCACCCAGCAACTGGAGCACGTCGAGGGGTCCTACCAGACGTGCCCCTACAAGGTGCTGGGCTACGAGACCTACCCCCTGGGCCTGGTGGACGTTCAGCTTGACACGCGGGTGGGGGACGGCCTGCTCGCCCCGCTGGATGGGACCGCCGCGGTCGACCCGGTGCTGATGATCATCGAGCCCCACCTGGAGGTGCAGATAGAAGAGCACTGCCCCACCCTCGATCCCAGCGAGCATACACACAGCCAGTGGGACTTCGACGAGCTGCACCAGGACGAGACCATCACCTTCTACGAGCTGATCCCGGATATGGAGGTCGGAGGCTTTGCCATCACCGACTTCAAGCTGGACGCGCAGGGCAACCTCCGCAGGGAGTACAAACGGACCGTCACGACGGGGGACGGGGCCGCGTTCCAGGAGGAGACGACGTTCATCCTGCGGCACCGGCCGGTGCGCTGAACCTTCAGCCCGGCCGTCATCCCCGAACCATGCTCCTGCCGTCATCCTCAACCCATGCTGATCCGCCACGTTCTGCTGCTCGCCTTCCTGCTGCTCTCGGTTGCCCGGGCGGCCTCCGCCCCGCTCGTCGTCAACATCGCGGGTGACCTCTGGACATGGACGGGGGCGCAGGGCTGGCAGCAGCGCACCCACTGGGGGGGCAATGGCCCGCCCGTGCTGTCCCCCGACGGCCGCAGGGTGGCCTACGCCTCGGTGGCCGAGGGCAGTCTCGACACCTCGCGCGTGACTGGGGAGGCCACCAACATCTGGGTCCTGGACCTGACGACGTGGAAGGCGACGCGGCTGACCAACCAACCGGCCGCCGTCTCGTCGGGCCAGGGCGTGATGCGTTCGACGCCCGCCTGGTCGCCCGATGGGGCCTTTCTCGCCTGGACCCAGCGGCCGCAGCGCGCGCTGGGTGGGGGACGTCCGTCGGAAGCCGTGACGCTCGTCCGGTACGCGGTGTCCAGTGGAACTGCCCGGGTGATCCGGACGGCTGTTCCGGACCTGTCGGGCACTCCCGCCCCCATCGGCCTGCTGTGGGGCACGGCGGGTCTGGTCATGCTGGGCACCGCGGGCCCATCCACAGACAACACGTCCACGTATGTGCTCGACGCCTCGGGCCGCGTGGTGCGGCGCGTCGGCGGGGCAGGACTGGTGAGTCATCTTACCCACCTCGGCTCCTCCGCGTTCCTCGGGTCCTTTTTCGACGAGGAAACGTTCTACAGCCTCTCGGGACGGGCGCACGTCCTCCGGCGACCCGGCACGTTCGAGCGTCTGGTCGCGGTGCGTGCGCCGGGCGGGCTCAGCGTTCAGGTCTGGTGGCCGCTCCAGGGCCGGGACCACACCGACTGCTCCCTGCTGCGCTCTGGCCGACGCCTGCATACCTGGACCTGCGAACCCGCTGTGTATGGCGGCCCCGTGTTCCAGGACTTTCTCGATCTCGCCTACGACATCGCCGTCTCGCCCGACGGCGGGCAGGTCGCCTACGCCGCGGATGATGCGATCTTCGTCCACGACGGGCGGGGGCCGCGCAGGATTCTGGACCTGCACGGGCGGTCCATGAACGGCATGGTCTGGGGGCCAGCGGAGTTTCGCGTGCCGTGAGCACGACATCGGGGCGTCACGGTTACCTGGGTAGCCTCCGCCCATGCCGCTGCCCAAACTGCTCCTGCTCGCGTTGCCGCTGTTGCTCACCCTTCCGGCCCCCGGGCCGCTGTACGTCCAGCCGCATGCCGCGCTGCTGGGCTTTCAGGGAGACGCCCTGCTGGTCCAGCGGCGGAGGGAAGGGGGTGACCTGACCCCCCAGGTCGTGTGGCTGGACGCGCGCAGCGGCCAGGTGCGCCGCTCGGTTGCGCTGAAGGGTGAGACGCGGGGCTCCCGCTCCCCGACCCTCAGTCCCGATGGAACCCTGCTCGCCCTGGGCAACGGATCGTCGGTCTCCCTGTGGCGGCTGCCTGACGGGGAGCCGTGGCCGTTTTCTCCTGACTCGACCGCCGTCCACTCCGTCGCCTTCGACGCCCGGAGCCGCCACATGGCCTTGGGCCTCGCACCCGGCTACGCCCAACTCTGGGACCTGCACACCGGGGGGCGTCTGCGCTCCTTCATGGGTCACGGTGCCCCGGTGAGCGCCGTGAGTGTGGTGGAGGGTCGGCTGCTCAGCGCGGCCCGGGACGGCACGGTGCGGGTGTGGAACACGGTGACCGGCGACGTGCTGGCGAGTGAGCGGGTACCGGGCAACACCAGTGGTCGGGGGGTGGGGGATGCCGTTCTGACCCCGAACGGCCAGACGTACGCGGTGCTCACCACGGACGGAGAGGTGTGGCTGGGGCGCGTGGGCAAGAGCGGCCTGACCCGGCTGGACGTGGATGGCGGTCGCGGCCTGGCCCTGAACCCGGCGGGCGACCTGCTGGCGGTGAGCGGGTCCAGCGAGCGGGGTCTGGCGGTGGTGGACCTCCAGACGGAACGGGTGCGAACGCGGCTGCCCAACAGGTCAGGGTTCGGCCAGGGCCAGGGGGTGGCCTGGGCTCCCCAGGGGAACCTCCTGGCCGAGCAGATCAACAACGAGCGGGGCGCCGCCTCCAGCGACGTGCAGGTGCGGCCCCTGGAACTGCCACCCGAACCGGCGGGGACGGGCGTGCACCGCTGAATGCCCGGCTCCCTCCCGTGTCATCGGCGCGTCACTGTCGCCCCAGTAGGGTGCCCTTAGCAAGCCGAAGTTTCGGCAGGAGGAAGATATGCAACGTTCCAGACGAATCACCCACGCCCTTCGGACCCTCGTCGCCACCGCCATGCTCGGGGGTGCGCTCCTGATCGTGACCCCCCCGGCCGCCGCGCAGGGCAGCGCACCCGCGAACCCCCTTTCGTCCGGGGCCAGCAAGAGCATCCTCAGCGCGCTGAGCAGCCAGTTGGCGGCCCCGGTCGCGCCAACTGGGAAGCCCGCTGATCTTGCGCTGGGCGCCTTCAAGCCCACGCCGAAGCGCCTGCTGCCGCCCCGGATGGTGGCGAACATGCAGGGGCTCGACGCCGGGCAGAAAAAAGAGGCACAGACCCTGTATGAGGGGCTGCTCGACGGGTACGACACGCTGCTCGCGCAGAACAACGAGGAGCGCCTGAAGAACAATGTGGCGGGCGCCCTGATGTACGCGATCACCGTGAGCCACCTCGTGCTGAGTGGTGAGGAGCTCACCGAGAAGCAGCAGGAGGGCCTGATGGGGAACGTGACCCGCGTGCTCTCGAACATCGCGGCCTTCAAATCCGCCTCCGACGAGCGCCGCCAGGAACTGTACGAGGCGCTGATCATCTCGGCGAACATGGCCCTCGCGCTGCGCCAGGAGGCGGCCGAGCACCCCGAGTACGAGGCCCAGGCGAAGGACCTCGCGGGCACGCTGCTTCGTCAAATTCTCGGCCGGGACGACGAACAGCTCGTCTTCACCGACACGGGGATGAGGTTCAAGTAGGCGGCGCCCTTCAAGCGAGTGTCGGGCGTCCCCGGGCCCCAGAGGCGAGGGGACACCCGACCGCTGGGGCTCAGCCGGGTCAGCCGCCCCGGTGCAGCAGTTGCTGACATTCCGCGTCAAAGCCGACCGAGGCGTACACCCGCTTGGCCACGTCGTGATCGCCAGCTCCTCGGCGCCGAAGTGCTCCTGCGCGTGCTCCCCTGCGAAGGACGTCAGGGAACCGCACAGGCCCTGACGGCGGTATTCGGGGTGCGTGCCGACGCTCTGATACCGCAGCAGCCCGTCCCCGGCGACCACCCCGAGGTCCGCGACGAGCCTTCCGTCCACAAAAGCCCCGTACCAGAAGCCGAGGCCCGCCCGGCACATCGCCCGGTAGCCCCGAAACTGGCTCTCCTTGAAGGCCCGGTAGCGAGCCTCGTCATGGTTCGGCTCACGGTCTGCCACCTGATTCTCGACGGCAGCCTGCCAGTCCTCTTCGGTGTCGCGCAGGGGGCGGTACTCGGCGCGTTCGTTGGGGTGGGGCGGTGAGTGCAGGCGCCACAGGCGGTGTCGCACGGCAGGTGGCGTCCCAACATGCCGCGCGAACAGCGCCTCCTAGCGTGGGCGGTCGCCCGCCCGGGGCCGGGTCCCGGAACACCAGCAGATTGCCGAAGTAAGAAGCCGGGACTCGCGGGGTGAGCGATGACGAGCCCGTCCCCGCGGTCCTCGACCTTGCCGTGAAAGCGCGCGAAAATGGTGTCAGTGCGGTAGCCCAGCGAATTGAGGTTCATGCCTGCCCTCCTGCCCGTTGAAACCAGCGTAGCTGAGGGAGAGCGGCGGCGGCGACGAGGAAGAACGCTGCCCCGGATTTACCTTCGCGGATGGGGCCCACGCTTCGGCTTGGACCGTGTTCGCGCTGAACGAGTTGTCCCCCTGTCCTGAGAGGCCAGCTCGACCTGCTCGCGGTCACCCGGCAGGGCGTCGAGGACCCCCTGTAAAGCGACAAAAACCCGCAGCCCCGACCACAGCAGTCCACGTTTGCCGTGGCGCTGACCCCATTGGCAGAGCCAGGAGCCCGTCAGGATCAGGGCGACAATACCGAGCGAGCCGATGAGCCACATCCATTCCATGGGATCCCCGTTCGTTGAGGGTTTGTGTGACGAGGAACGCGACCACGGGCCGATTTGGCGGGAGTGGTCGCGTGCGGGGGACGACCCGGGCCTCAGGCGGAAACTTCCTGGGCCCGTTGCAAGTAGCGCCAGTGCTCCGGATAGCTGCCCCGGTACCCGCGCCAGCGGGCGATGGGCGCGAGCAGCGTCCCCACGACCTTCAACACGGCCATCTTCGGTCCGGTGAAGGTCAGGACGTCCGAGAACTCCTGGCCGAACAGCACCATCTGGAGGGGGTGGGGCATCCCCTTCGCGTTCGTCTTGCCGTCGTTGGCGAGGCCGAACAGGGTGACGACCATCTCCAGGAAGCGGTCGCCGGGCGTGATCTCCACGCGGAGGACCGCCTCTTCGTCGCCCGCGTTCCACCAGTCATGCAGGGTGCCCGCCGGGCAGACGAAGCGCTCGCCAACGGGCGCGATCAGGGTGCGGTCGCCCAGCCGCAGGCCCACCCGGCCCTTCAGGACCGTGAAGGCCTCCTCTATGTTCGGGTGAATGTGGGGACCGGCGACGGCCCCGCCCGGCCGCACCCTGATCTCCACGATCAGGCGACGCCCGTTGTCTTCACTGGGCGCCTCGATGAGAACGCCGTTCTCTCCGGTGATGGGGTTGCTCAGCCGGTCTCCTGGTTTGACTTTGGTCACGATTTTCCTCCTCAGTGGGGCCCGGCCCCGAAGTGCTTTCAGGGTAGGCAGGGCACCGTGACACGGGAATGTCACACCATCCGGGGACGATGAACAGCGCCAGGGCGTGGTGCCGTGGTCTGCCCTCACACCCGATCTCAGATGGGCGGCAGCCCGGGTCTGTCGCCCGGTCGCTGGACCGCTGAGGACAGGACGGGACAACATTCTGATGTCACGCTCCCCCCTGTACGTTCCAGTCACCGCGGCCACAAAGCCGTACAGGAGGAAGACCATGCGAACCCGACTGCTGCTGACCGCCCTCACCCTCGCCCTGATCCCCGTCGCCCACGCCGCCACCAGCACCTCCACTCGCCCGGCCCAGCCGGTCGTCCAGGGCACCCGCCAGCTCGACGGCCAGAACGCCAAGGTGGGCCAGACCTTCACCCTCGGCAAGGGGAGCCCGCTGAACTTCACGCTCAAGAGCGCCGAGTACAGCACCCGCCGCGTCGTCATCGGCGGCAATGTCTACTACCCCAAGGCCGACGAGAAGCTGCTCATCCTGCACTACACCGTCCAGAACCCCCAGAAGACGGCCGCCCGCTACTACTGGGCCGACCTGAAGTTCACGGCGGTGGACGCCCAGGACCGCAACCACGAGTTCATCGAGGCCGTCGCCCGCGAGGGGACGACCGACAAGCTGGAGGTCAACCTCAAGCCCGCCCAGAAGGTGGACGTGATGACGGTCATCGTGGTGCCCGCCGCCGGGCCGGTGCCCAAGCTGATCGTGCAGCGCGAGAGCGGCACTCCGGTCCTGCGCTACGACCTGCGGACCCAGACCAAGGGACTGCTCGCCCCCTTCGCGGACACGGCGGACAAGTCGGGGGCGACGGCGCTGGCCCAGGTGCCCGCCGCCAAGGGTAAGTTCGTGAGCCTGAAGTGGTACGACGTGCGGCTGGACGAGGCGAAGTTCACGACCGAGGCGCTGGGCGGCCAGGCACCGGGGGCGGGGAAGCGTTACCTCACGGCGACCTTCACGCTGAAGAACAACCTGGGGCGGGACACGACCTTCGCGTGGTCGGACCTCAAGCCCACGCTCAAGGACGCGGACGGGGAGCGGGTGGAGTACAACCAGACGATGCTCAAGGCCAGCCGGGATGAGAAGGCGGGCGGGGCGCTCCCCAAGGGGGAGGAGGCGCGGGTGCGCTTCTACTTCGAGCTGCCCGAGAACGTCGCCGGGGACAGCGTGCTCCTGACCGACGAGTCCGGCCGCACCTTCGTCTTCGACGTCAAGGGCGCCAAGTAGGCGCAAGCCCCGAAGCTCCCACTCCACCCCATGCCACCCGCTGCATCGGCCCCCTGGACGACTGCGGCGGGTGGCACCTTCCGGGACGTTCTCCACCCGCCCGCGCTGTCCGCACCAGATTCCGGAGGCCAGGCCCCCGTCCTCAATGCGCCGCAGACTCGGCCTGGCTGCAGAGGGAGCGCATGACTCCCACGGGTCAATTCCTTCGCCCGCCGTCAGGGAGCACGCTACCTTGAAGGGGTCATGACAGGTTCGCGGCCATGGGAGCTTTCGGTGTTCGGGGAGGCGCGGCTCGTCACGCCGGACGGCCGGGTCGTGCCCTGCGCGGGCCGGGCGGTCGCCCTGCTCGCGTACCTCGCGGTGGAGGGTCCCGCCCCACGCTCGCGCCTCGCCGGGATGTTGTGGCCGGAGCGGCGGGAGGCGGCTGCCCGGAACAACCTCGTGCAATTGCTGCGACGTATGGCAAATGCGTACGGCGAAAACCTCGTCGTGGGGCAGGATACGCTCGCGTTGAGCGGGACCGTTCGGGCCGATGTGCAGCCCCTGCTGGCCTCCGGGGGTGGGGACGCGGCCGTGCCGGGAGGGGAGTTCCTGGCGGGCGCGGAGTTCGGCGACGCCCCGGACTTCGCCGAGTGGGTGACGGTGCAGCGCGAGCGGCTCGACGCCGTGCGGGTTCGCCGCCTGGCAGCCCAGGCGGGGCGATTGGAGCGCGGGGGCGAGTTCGCCCCGGCCCTCGCCGCCACGCGGCGCTGGCTCGCCCTGCATCCCCTGTCCGAGGAGGGGCACCGTCAGGCCATGCGCCTGCACTACCTGCTCGGCGACCGCGACGCGGCCCTGGCCGCCTACGAGGCGTGCGTGCGCGTGCTGGAGGAGAACCTGCGGACCGCGCCGCTCGCGGAGACCCGGGAGCTGGCGGATCTGATCGCCCGTGGCCGCCCGGTGACGAGGCCACCCACCGCACCCACGCCGCCCGCGCTCGCCCGTCCCGCCGCCCTGGTGGGGCGGGAGCGCGAGTGGGGGCTCATGGAGGAGGGGTGGCGGGCGGGGCAGCTCATCGTCGTCTCGGGTGAGGCGGGCACGGGCAAGTCGCGCCTGGCGCACGACTTCGCGGCGAGCAAGGGGACGGTGCTCGCCCTGGAGGGGCGGCCCGGCGACCGCCTCGTGCCGTTCTCCGCGACCGTCCGCAATATCCGGCGCATCCTCGCGCGGGGCACGGTCGAACTGCCCGGGTGGGCGCGCCACTCGCTGAGCTGGCTGCTGCCCGAACTCGCCCCGCCCGGGGAGGCCCGGCGCGAGGCGGACGCCCGGTTAACCGAGGCCATTCAGCTCGCCTGGGTCGGGGGGCTGCGCGGCGTGGACGTGTGCGTGTTCGACGATTTCCAGTACGTGGACGACGCCACCCTGGAGGCGGGCTTCGTGCTCGTCGAGGCGGTGTTCCCGCTCGGGCGCAGCGGGGGAATCCCGCACTCCATCGCCGTGCACCGCCGCGACCAGTTGCCCCCCGCCATGCGCGAGGTCCACGAGGGCATGGTGCGCGCCGGGCAGGCGGTCTGGGTCGAGGTGGGGGCGCTGGGCGAGGGGGACGTGAGGGAGTTGCTGGACCACCTGGGGGTCTCCGACGGGGTCCGGCGCGCCCCCGACCTCCTGCGGCGCACGGGCGGCAATCCCCTCCTCGTCCTCGAAACCCTGCGCGACCTGAACCGGACGGGGCGCCTGGACGAGCCGGAGGCGGCCCTCACCGTGCCCGAGAGGGTGGGGCAGCTCGTGGCCCGGCGCCTGGAGCGGGTTTCCCGAACGGGCCTGCAAATCGCCCGGGCGGCGGGCGTGCTGGAGCAGGACTTCTCCCCGGAACTCGTAGCGGATGTGCTCGGCGCGCCCCTGCTGGACGTGCTGGCTGCGTGGGAGGAGCTGGAGGACGCCCACATCCTGCGCGGGGAACGCTTCGAGCACGACCTGATCCTGGAGGCGGTGCGGGCGGGGGTGTCCCCGACCGTGCGGCAGCTCCTGCACCGGGGGGCGGCCCGTGCCCTCGAACGGCAGGCCGCCCCGCCCGCCCGCCTGGCCCGGCACTGGCAGGAGGGGGGACGCCCCGGAGAGGCCGCGCCCCTCCTCGTGCGGGCCGCGCGGGAGGCGTTTGCCGCGGCCCGCCCGGCGGAGGCCCTGGCCTTCAGCGAGCAGGCCGCGCGGCTGTTCGGGGACCTGGGTGAGGCGGAGGCCGCCTTTGACGCCCGCGCCGCCGCCCTCGACGGCGCGTGGCGGCATGAGCGGCCCGGCCAGCTTGGAGCCCTGGTGGAGCGCCTGCTCTCGGACGCTCGCACCCCCGGGCAGCAGGTCTGGGCGCACCTCGCCCAGGCCACCTGGCTCCTGGGGCAGAACCGCGCCCGGGAGGCGGAAGCGGCGGCGGCGCGCGGCCTGGCCCTGCTGGGCGGCGACGGTCCCTCCACCGCGCGGG
This sequence comes from Deinococcus apachensis DSM 19763, assembly GCF_000381345.1. Classification (NCBI taxonomy): domain Bacteria; kingdom Thermotogati; phylum Deinococcota; class Deinococci; order Deinococcales; family Deinococcaceae; genus Deinococcus; species Deinococcus apachensis. The sequence goes on from NZ_KB906409.1 coordinate 42,642, forward strand.
CGGCCCTGCTGCGCGAACTGCTCCTCGCCCGCGCGCGGCAGGGCCAGGGGCAGGGGGCGCGGGACCTGATCCCGGAGGTCGAGGCCGCGCACGCCTCGCTCGGGGACGCCCGCGAGGCCGCCGCCCTCGACGCCGTCATGGGCGACGTGCTCCTGTCCCTGGGGCAGCACGAGGCGGCGAGTGAGCGCCTGGAGCGGGCGCTGACGGCCCACGAGGCGGCGGGGGACGCGTACCAGGCGGCGCGGCTGTCGCACGCCCTCGCGGTGGCCGCGGAACTGCTCGGCCAGTGGGAGCGCGCCGTGGCCCTGCGTGTCGCCCTGGACGAGCGGAGCGCGGGCTCCTCGTCCACCCTGCGCCTCTGGAACGCGCTGCGCCTCGGGACGCTGCACCTGCACGCCCGGCAGTACGGCCGCGCCCTGCAATGGCTGCGGCAGGCCGAGGCTCTGGGGGCCGCGCTGGGCGAGTCGGGGGGCCTGGCGCAGCGCGCCCTGGCCGAGGTGTTCTGGGCGCTCGGGGACCTCGGCGGCTGCGAGCACGCGGTGGAGGCGGCCCTGGCGGCACCCGACGGACGCGACGTGGGCCGGGGGGTGCTCTGGCTGCTGCGCGGTCTGGTGTGGGCGCGGCGGGGGGACCACGCGCAGGCGCGTGACGCCTACGGGCGGGCGGAGGACGCGCTGCGGGGCACGGCGCTGTCGTACTCGCGGGGGCGTCTCCTCCTCGCCCGGGCCGAACTGGAAGCCGGGGCGCAGGCCCTGCCCCTCGTGGAGGAGGCTCGCCGCATCGCCGATGCTGAAGGGCATGAGCCGCTCGTGACCGCCGTCCTCGCGGCCCGGGCGGAGGTGCTGCTGAGTCTGGGCCGTCCGGACGAGGCCCTGGCGGACAGCACGCTGGCCGTGGATCGGCTCGGGACACACCCCCCACGCGAGGACTACGCGCGCCCCCTCCTCGTCCACCACGAGGTGCTGACAGTCCTGGGGCGACCGGACGCCGACGCACCCCTGCGCGAGGCCCTGGACTGGCTCGCGGACATGGTGCGGGACGAGGTGCCCCAGGACTCCCGGGCCATGTTCCTGCACGAACACGTCACGCACCGCGCCCTGCTGGCGGCGGCGGAAAGGACCGGCCTGAATGGGTCCCCCCTGATGGCCCCCAACATTCGCGTCCGCGAGGGGCAGGGCGCCCAGCCCAAGGTGTGACACAAGGTTGCGGTGAGTCGAGGACGAACCCGAGCGGAGCGAGTGGCAAAGAATACCGGCTGGCGGCGATGGAAGAACCTCCCGTGCTGGCCCGGAGGTCCTGGAATCGGAGCCAGCCGGTGTGACACGGCTGTTTCCGACCCCTTGCTAGAGTGGGCGTATGCCCGAAATGCTCTCCGGCTGGCAGCTCAGGCTGCTCGGTCCGCCCCAGGTCGTGGCGGCGGACGGCCGGGTGACCCCCTGTGAACGCAAGGCCGCCGCCCTGCTCGCGTACCTCGCGCTGGAGGGACCGACGCCGCGGGCCACCCTGGTGCGGCTGCTGTGGCCCGACACGCCGGGGAGTGCCAGCCGCAACAACCTGGTGCATCACCTGCGCCGCCTGAAGAGGGCCTGCGGGGCCGACCTCGTCCTGCCGGGAGAGGTGGCGGCCCTCGATCCATCGCTCACGGTGGACGTGCGGACGCTGCTCGACGGGGGTGGGTCCGAGCCGGGCCGAACGGTCCTCCTCGATGGGGTCGAGTTGGACGGCTGCCCCGACCTGATGGAGTGGCTGGAGGCGCAGCGCGAGGAGGTGGGCGAGGTCCTGATGAAGGCCCGCCGCGCCGAGATGCGCCGCCTGGAGGAGCGGGGCGCGTTTCCCGAGGCCATCGCGCTCGCCCTGGCCCTGCTGGACGCCGACCCCGTCGCCGAGGAGGTGTGGCGCGGCCTGATGCGGCTGCACTACCTCAACGGTGACCGCCCCGCCGCCCTGCAAACGTACCACCGCTGCCGGGACGTGCTGGGGCGCGAACTCGGCGTGGAGCCCGAGGCGGAAACGAGGCACCTCGCGCGGGACATCGACCGGGGCACGCTGGGGGCGCCCCACCCGGCCGCCCGCCCCGGGCAGATTCCGGTGGCCGTGCTGCGCCCCCCGACGCTGGTGGGCCGGGAGGAGGCCTGGGCCCGGATGGAGGAGGCGTGGGCCGACGGAAAGGGCATCGCGCTCATCGGGGAGGCGGGCAGCGGCAAGACGCGGCTCGCCCTGGACTTCCTACGTTCCCGGACCACCCACCGGTTGCTGTTCTTCCAGGCGCAGCACGGGGATGACCAGGTGCCGTACGCCACCCACGCCCGCAACTACCGCGGGGCACTGGCCGCCCACCCCGACCTGGCGTTGCCCGGGTGGGTGCGCTCCGAACTCGCCCGGATGCTCCCCGAGCTGGGGGAGGCCCCTCCCCCCATGACCTCGGAGGCCGACAAGCGCCGCTTCTACGACGCGAAGGTGGAAGTTATCCGCCTGATCGCCGAGCGCGGTCCGGTGATCGTCGTCACGGACGACGTGCAGTTCATGGACGACGCGAGCATCGAGGCGGGGGCCTACGTCGGGTCGCGCTTCTGGGGGGACGCCGGGGGCAACCTGCGGACGCTCTTCTGCCACCGCCCGGGCGAACTGTCGCCCTACTCGGCGGCGCTGCTGCAAACGATGTATGGCGCGGGCACCCTGGTGCCCATCCACCTCGCGCCGCTGGACCAGCCCGCCATCGAGCACCTGCTCGCGGACCTCGACCTGCCACAGGGTCACGCCCTCGCCCATGACCTCGCCCGGGCGACGGGTGGCAACCCGCAGGCCCTGCTGGAGCTGCTCCGGCACCTCTTCGAGACGGGCGCCTTCCAGGGAGGCGGGCGGCTGCCCGACAGCGGGGCCAGTGTGGCCTCCCTGATCGCGCGCCGCCTGGGCCGCCTGACCCCGGCCGCCCAGCAGGCCGCCCGCGCGGCGGCAGTCCTGCACACGGACTTCACCCCGGAGATGGTGGCCCAGATGCTGGGCATTCCACTCCTCGACCTGGCCTCGGCCTGGGAGGAACTGGAGGAGGCGCAGATCATGGCGGGCGAGCACTTCTCGCACGACCTCGTGCTGGAGACGGTCCTCGCGGGCGTTCCGGCCCCCATCCTGGGCGTCCTGCACCGGGCGGCGGCGCAGCTTCTGACGGCACAGGGGGGGTCCGCCGCGCGGATTGCCCGGCACTGGCGGGAGGGCGGAAATCCGGGGCGGGCCGCGCCGTGGTTCCTGAAGGCGGGGGAGGCCGCCGGGGCCACACTGCACGTCGAGCAGGCCCGCGCCCATTACGAGGACGCGCGGCGGGCTTTCGAGGCGAGCGGGGACGCGCGCGGCGTCACGCAAGCCCTCCGTGCGCTGGCGGGGCACCCCCCGAACGTGATGGAGTAACGTCCGGCTGGGGGTCATGCCGTGAGTGCCGTTTTGGGAACGCTGCGGGCCTTTGCACAGCGGACGGCGAGGCTCAGCGCGTTGCCGCTGTCACGGCAGGGACCGACCTCGTCAAGGTCCATGCCCGGCCGGATGAAGTGCCGCCGCAACTCGCCGCCGGAATCAGCAACCAGTTGGGCGCATCATCGAGTCTGGCGGTCCAGGTCATGCTTCGGCGCCGCTCGAAGGGCTGGGGACCGGGTTTGGCCTCGGCCGTGCCGGGGGTGCTCCCGTCACCTCAGGGGTGAGAGGGAGATGCTGGTGAAAATGTTGGGCGGTGTGACAGTGGTGCCCGGGACATCCGCGCCGTACGTGCCGACCAGGTCCCCGGCATTCACCCGCCCGTCCCCGTTCAGGTCCTTCCAGGCATAGAGCCGGTACTTTGCATTCTCCTGGAGGTCGTCCAGACGGTACGCCGCGCTCGTCCCGGATGCCGTGATCGTTGTCGTGCGCTTGCTGGCCGCGTCGCACTCGTCGCCCTTCATCACGCACACCGCGACCACCGTGCCCTTCAGGTCCACGTTCGCATGGAGTTTACCGGACACGTACAGAGCGTCGCTCGCGCTCGTCGTGGGCTTTTCCCCCAGCCGCACGGTGAACTCCAACACGTCACCGACCGTATTCGAGCGCCGGAAATCACTGGTCATCGACCGCTCGTAATTGCTGGGGTTGCGCGCCCCGATCAGCACCGTCTGCGGGGCGCCGTTCTCGGGCAGGTACCGCGCCGTCACCCTGTACCGGCCAATCGGGATGTCCCGCAGTTGCGAGCCCACCAGGAAGCCCCTGATCACCTTGCCCTTACTCCCGTCGATGATCGGCCCAACCGGGGTGAGGGTGACCTCCACGCGGCCCAGGTCGAAGCCGGGGGCGTTCACCGCGCCGAACATCCACAACGTTCCGCCGTAGGATCCGCCGTCGGGCCTCCTGCCCGTGAGTTTCCAGGTGAAGTCGCGCACCGCGCCTGTCCGGGTGGCGAACTCGGAGCGGTCGTTGGGGACGAGCTGAAACTGGTAGACCGTGCCGTGGTACCCGCGGCTGAGGCGGGCGCCACCGCGCCAGGTGCCGATCTCGTTTCTCGGCAGGGTGATCGTGTAGCGGCCCTGCTTGTTCGTGGTGCCGACGGCGTTCATGTTGTAGTACAGGGTGTTGTCGGCATAGACCTCGGCACCCTCGACCGGCTGCCCGGCGGAGTTGCGAACGACGCCGGTCATGGTGTAGGGGACAGGTTTGCCGGAAGTGTTGCCCGCCTGGCTCGCGCCCCCAGCGAGCAGCGAGGCGAGCAGAAGGCCAGCTTTCGTCGCGTTCATTTTCTTCGTGTTCATGGTGATTTCTCCTTCGTCTGCACAGTCAGTAAGGAGGCGATGTCGCCGCGCGCTGTCCGCAGGGAACGAGGCACCTCAATCTGGTTCCGCAGGCTGGCCCGTGCTCCCGGATACTGGGCGAGGGGCCCGCGGCGGGATGCATGTTCAGCTCGCCCAGCAGGGCCGCAGTCGTCCTGAGGAACGCTTCCGCATGCCGGGTCGGGAAGAAGGCTGGACAAGGCCACGTCCTCAGGCTTCTGCGCCTCCACGGTCTCGATGCTGGCCCGCGTGCCGAGGTGCCACACATCAGAGGTGAGGCGCGGCCGGGCAGGGGAGACGGCGGGAGTCAAGGTCAGGACGAGGGGCAGTGCCGGGGTCGCCCCGGGAAGCGGGAGCGCTGTCGGCGTGAGGCGAAGGAACCCTGGGGCTCCACCCTGGTCGTGTCCCCCGGCTGACACCCCGCGGCCCGTGCCCAATTCAGGGCCTCAGGCACTCGGTGTACATGAATTCGAGGAGGTCGTCGGCGCTGGTGAAGTACCGCCGCTCGCCCTGCGTGCCCTCCCGGGCCGAGGCGCGCCACACGGAGCCCTCGCGGCTCTCCTCGTGCCAGACGCGCAGGACGTAGATTCGCGGTCGCGGCTCCCGGTGCTCGGGGTTGATGTCCTGTTTCATACGCGCCTCCACTTCGGGGCTCTTCCACAGGCACCCGCGGCCCCCGGACCCACCCCAGCTCCGAGGCAGGGGCCTTCCGGCACCCGCGCCCCTCCCCGGGTTCGTTTCTCCGGGGGGCTCGACCCTCTGGCCTGATGCCGAGTCGGGCTGACACCTTCGGCGTCACGGTCGTGCCGGGCTGGCCGCCGCTGGACATGCCGATCAGGCCGCCCCTGCTTACCGCGCCGTCGCCCTTCACGTCCTTCCACAGCGGGTGGAGGGCTGCCCCACTCTCAGGTTGTCCAGCAAGTCGGGCGTGCCAACAGTCATCTCGCGCCCGGCAGGCTCGCCGTTCATCACGCAAGCGACCACGGCAGTGCCCTGCACGTCCGCCCTGGTGCGGATTTCGCCCGGGATCTGGCCCATGCCTCCCCAGGGTTACTCCCCGGCGCCGAGCTTGATGGTGAACTGCATGGCGTTCCCAAGGGTGTTGGTGCGCTCGAAGTCCGCCGTCATGGAGGGGGCGTACGTGGTGGGTCGGCGCTCCGCGATCAGCACCGGCTGGGGCGGGCCGTCCTCGGGGAGGTAGCGGGCGGTCACCCGGTAGCGGCCAATCGGAAGGTCCCTGACCTGCGAGCCGTCCAGGAACGCCTGGATCGTCTTGCCCGCGCTGCCGTCGATGATCGGCCCGTCCGGTTCCAGGGTCACCTGGACGCGGCTGAGGTCGAAGCCGGGGGCATCCACCGCCCCGTACATCCACAGCGAGCCGCCGTAGAACTGGCCCTCGGGTGTCTTGCCGGTGAGCTTCCAGGTGAAGTTGCGGACGGCCCCCTTCTCGGCGGTGAACTCCGCGCGGTCGTCGGGGACGAGCACGAACTGGTAGTTCACCCCGTGGTACTCGCGGTGCAGGATCGCCCCGCCCCGCCAGGTGCCCAGCTCGTTGCGAGGGAGGGCAATGCGGTAGTGCCCCTGGGCGTCCGTGGTGCCGGTCTCGTTCATGTTGTAGCGCAGCGTGTTGTCCGCGTAGACCTCCACGTCCGGGACCGGCTGGTCATGCTCGCTCTTCACGGTGCCCGTCATCGTGTACGGCCCGGCCTGGCCGGGGTCGCTCGTTCCCGTGTCGCCCGGTGGCATCCCCCCTGGTGTGGAGCCCACGTTCGCACCCCCACACGCGCTCAGAACCGCGACCAGCATCGCCACGCCCAACAGCCTCATGTTTCGCATCCTCAGCCTCTTTCCGCAGTCAGGCCCACCCGGGACCGCCGCGTTGAAGTGACGGCACCGTAGGCGCCACGGGATGTCACGGGCATGTCATCCTCTGCCTTCTGCCCTGCCCGCAGGTTATGGGCCGGAAGACGGCGCCCGGCGCACCCTTTCTCATTGCAGGCCGGGTGAAGCCTCCGTCGCCGTGCCCGCTGGGACCGCCATCGGCTGGCCATCCGACCTGTCGTACCTTGCCCCCCGAAAGGAAGGGATGAACATGCATCAACGAGGAATGGTCGGACTGCTGTTGCTGACGGGTGTGCTGGCGAGCTGCGGGGGCGGAGGTGCGGCGCCGGGGCAGGCCCCCGCCAACCCCACGACCTTCACCGCGGCCGCCAGGGGCAGTACCCAGGTGCAACTCGACTGGAGTGGCGTGGAGGCGGGAGCGCACGTGGTTCTGGAGCGCAAGTTCAACAACGGGGCCTACGCCACGCTGAAGGACAACCTCACCACGACGACCTGGCTGGACCAGAACCTGACGCCCAACACGACGTACACCTACCGCATCAAGGCCGTAAATGCGGCGGGGTCGAGCAGTGGTCTGGAAAAGAGCGCCACCACCGCCGTTCCCGGCGACCCCGACTTCACCCTGAGCGCCACGCCCAACACCCTGAGCCTGGGGCCGGGCCAGAGCGGGACCACGACGCTGGGAATCACCCGGCCCGCCAACCCCGACGGTGACGTCACCTTGGCGCTGGAGGGCGGCATGGCGGGCACCGGCGCGGACAGGATCGCGGGCGCCTTCACCTCGGGCACGGACGGGAACGGCACCCTCAGGCTCACGGTCGGCGCGAATGTCCCCGTCGGAACCTACGACCTCACCGTGAAGGGCACGAACGGCAGTGTCACCAAGACCGCGAACGTGCGCGTCGTGGTGGAGAAGTGGCTGCTGGTGGACGACGACCGCAGCGGCAACAACTGGCCCACCAGCAATCCCGCGCCCGACTCGGACGGCGACAAGTTTATGCGCGCCGCGATGGGGGGCAAGGTCTTCGACGTGACGGTCGTGCCCTACAGCGCGAGCGGGCAGGAAAAGGACGAGCCGGACGGTCCCAGCGTTGAGGTGATGAAGAAGTACAGCGGCGTGGTGTGGTACACCGGGGACACCATCGTCAGCCCCGTCACCCACGACGACGTGGCGAATCTTCAGGGCTACCTCAACACGGCAAATCGCAAGGTCGTGCTGTTCTCGCCAGGGTTCATCCGCACCTCCGCCACGAACGGTTCGACCCTGGCGGAGCCCGGTGAGGCGGTCCAGACGTTCTTCAAGGACTATGCGGGAGTGGACAAGGTGGCGTACGCGGGGCTCATCGACGGGAGTTACACCGTCACCGGCCAGGCGAATACGGTCACGCAGGGCCTGAGCCTCACCCTGACGAGGGGGGCCAACCGGGCTGACCTGGCCCCGGGGCAGGGAACCCAGACATTGCTGACGGCCGGGAGCGCCGTGGTGGCGACGGTCAGGGCGGGTGTGGGTACGGCGACCTCGTCAAGGCTGACCCTGCTGGGCCTCCCCACCGGCAAGCTGACGCAAAACGACACGGCCAGCCTGCTTGGGAAACTGATGCCGTAAGGGGCCGGGGACGTTTGGGGGCCAGCGTGCGGAAGCGCTGGCCTTTCTGCTGTCATCCCCGGTGAGTTACGGCATGCCTCGCATGCGCCACACGCCCGCGTCAGGCACGAAACCCAGGCGCCGGTTCACGCGCAGCATGCCCGCGCTACGCGAATCGTTGTCCGTCCGCATCGCCACGCCCCCTTCCTGCCGGGCCGCCCGTGCCGACAGGGCCTTGAGCGCGGCCGCGAGGCCCCGCCCACGCACGTCCCTCGCGACGCCCGTTCCCCACACCATCACCACGCCGTCCTCGCGCGGGGAACGCACGAGTGTGAAGCCGACCGGGCGCTCGCCCAGCAGGGCGATGAGCGAAGCCGTGCCGGAGGTAAAGGGGCTGCGCGCCACAGCCCGACCGAACACCTCGAACGGCTCGGGCGCGCGGTTCCCGGAGGTGGGTTCGTCAAGCATCACCGACGTCGTCAGGACGTGCAGGGCCTGGGTGCCGTACTGTTCCAGCCATGTGCGAGCGGGACAAAACGTGTCCCCTCCCGCTCAAGGCGCTCGACGTGCGCGGCGAAGGGGGAAAACGAGAATTTGTCCAGGCGCAGCGTCGACTCGAACGAGTGGGATGCGACCCGCAGGCCCCGACGTTCCGCCCACGCCCGGCTGCGCTCGTCGTTGTCCAGAACGCGTGCCTCGACGCCGACGGGACGCATCCTCTCCAACTGGGGCGCCAGGGCATCCCGTAACCTGCGGGCAACGCCCTGACCGCGCCGTGCCTCATCCACGATCAGGTGGATACCGTACCAGCCTGGCAGGTGCTGCGAGGTGGGCTACAGGGTCACCGCACCGACGAGGTCGTCCCCGTCGAGGGCGAGGGTCCGCACGAGCAGCAGCCGGGGATCAAGCGTTCCCTCCGCGTGCAAGAAGCGGTCGAGTGGGATGGGCCGGTGGTAGCCCTGGTTGAACAACGAGAGAAAGCGGGTGGCATCCTCCGGACGGTAGGACCTCAGGGCGGGGCGTTGCGTACGGCATCGTACCGGTCAGGCCCGCAGCACCGCGCAGTACACAGCACGGAGGGCTGGTCAGGCTTGTGGGCGGCGCGCAGTTCCACCTCGCCCTCGCCCCATGTCCCCGGCAGGGCGACTTGTTTCTTGATATGCCTGCGATTCAGGACAACCCAGATGGCGGCGGGATGGCGGAGCAGGAGGCGTGGACCCGCCCCCGGTCAGCCTGACAAGAGCGTGTCAAGCGCGTCCTGGCCGGGGAAGCGCCTGGACCGGGGTGAACTGGCCGTGTCACCGGGTGATCGGGCGAGTGCGGCGCGGGTGACATCGGGTTGACACCGTCCGCCGCCTACCGTGTCGCCTGAAGGGCTGGTCATCCCGCCCGGTGCTTCCCCGGCGCCGGGGAGTCCGGGGCCGATGCCGCCGCCCTGAAGGAGAAATCCGTATGCTCAACGAACAGCTTCGCCGTCCACCCCTCGCCCTGCCCGGCGTTCCCGTGACCTACGTGGCGCTGACGCTGCTCCTCGCCTGGAGCTTCCAGGCCGCCGCCATCTCCTCCGGCCTCGATATGATGCATCTCGACGAGGCGCCGCCCACCCTGTGGCTCCTCCTGATCGGGATGAGCTTCAGCCCGGCCCTTGCGGGGGTCGCCACGCAACTCCTGCACCACCGCTCGCTGCGCGGCATGGGCTGGCGAATCCGGTCGTGGCGGCACCTCGGCCTGGGTGTGCTTGCCGCCTTCGGGATCGTGACGGCGGGGCAACTGCTCGCGCTCGCGCTGGGCGCCACGACCTTCGACGCCACGGTGGCGACGGGGCACGCGGCTGCATTCCTGGGCGGAAGCTGGGCGCCGGGCTGGTTCCTCGTGCCGCTGTACGCGCTCCTGGCGAGCCTGGCCTACACCCTGCCGATGGCGCTGTTCGCGGTGGGCGAGGAGCTGGGATGGAGCGGCGTGCTCATCCCCAGCCTCGCTCGGCGCTTCCCCTACCCCGTGACCTGCCTGGTGTACGGCGCGGTGTGGTGCTCGTTTCACCTGCCGCTCGTGCTGTTCGCCCACTATGGCCTGGACATGCCGCTATGGTACGCCGTGCCGGGCACGCTCGTCTCCATGGTGCTCATGGCCTTCCCGGTGGCGTGGCTGCGCCTGCGCTCGGGCAGCGTGTGGCCGGGCGTGGTGTTCCACGGCATGCTCAATGCGGCTGGTTTCTACGTCTACACCGAGGTGTTTCAGCCCGGCAGCTCGGCTTCCGGCGTCCTCGTCCGGGGTGAGGGAGGACTGGCGGCCATCGCGGTCTGCGTGGTGGTGGCGTCGCTCCTCGTTCGCCGCTCCGGGCGAGGAGCCTTGCTTTGACGGGTGCGCGGCGAACGTTGACAGGAAGAGGCGGGATGAAACGATCTGATTGAGGACCTTGAGCGGCGCGGGGAGGGCGATGGACAAGCCTTTTCCGCGCCTTGCGCCGTTGCCACCTTTGCTACCTTGAAGCTGGATGCCCCGCCCCACCTGGCAACTTGATCTGTTCGGTCATCCGCGCCTGCTAGACCCGGACGGGCGGGACGTTCGCGCGGATCGCAAGTCCCTCGCGCTGCTCGCGTACCTCGCCCTGGAGGGTCCCTCGTCCCGTTCCCGGCTGGCGGGGTTGCTGTGGCCCGACACGGTGGAAGCCACCGCCCGCAATAACCTCGTCCACAAGCTGAGGCGGCTGCGGGCGCGCACCGGTGCGGACCTCGTGGACGCGGAGGAGACGACGTTGACCTTGCGCCCTGACGTGGAGGTGGACGCGTGCGCCCTCCTGCTCGACCGTCGGCACAATCGGCACGGCGCCGTGCTGAACGGGGCGGGGCTGCTGCTGGACGGCGTGGATGTCGACGACCTGCCTGACTTCCAGGACTGGCTGCTCGCCTGGCGCGAGCGACTCGACACGTACCGCTGGGAGGCGTTCAACCACGAGTTGACGCGGTTGGAGGACGCCGGGGCATATGTTCAGGCGGCGGCGCTCGCGGCGCGGTGGGCGGACCTCGACCCCCTGTCCGAGGACGCGGCCCGCCGCAGCATGCGCTTTCAGTACCTTGCCGGGGACCCGTCCGGGGCCCTGCGAACGTATGCCCGGCTCCGGCAGACGCTCGACCGGGAGCTGGGGGCCGAGCCGCAGGCGCTGACTCAGGCCCTCGCCCAGGAGATCGGACGCGGCGGGGGGCTGCCCGCTTCCGGCGCGCCCCCCGCCCGCCCCCCGTTGCCGCTGGGCGTGTTCCGGCCCCCGGCGCTGATCGGCCGCGAAGCCGCGTGGGGCCGGATGGAGGCCGCCTGGCAGGCAGGGCAGCTCATCTACCTGACCGGAGCACCCGGCACCGGCAAGACACGGCTCGCCCTCGACTTCGCCCGCTCGAAGGGCACGACCCTGCGGCTCGAACACCGGCCCGGGGACGAGACCGTACCCTACTCGTCGAGCGCCCGCTGGACCCGCGAGATGCTGCGTCACGCGCCGCACCTGACCCTCACGCCCTTGCAGAAGCGCGAGCTGTCGCGCATCCTGCCCGAGTTGCGGGAGGGGGACGTGCCTCCCATGAACGGTGAGGAGGGCAAGCTGGCCTTTTACGAGGTGCTCTCTCAGGTGGCGGATCTCGCGCTCGCGGACGTGACGGCGGTGGTATCCGACGACATCCAGCACGACGACGACGCCTCCCAGGAGTCCGGGCGGTACTACGCGGCGCGGGCGGCCACGGGGGGTTCCGCCGCCCCGCAACCGCGGGTGCTGCTCACCTTCCGGCAGGGGGAGCTGTCCCCACAGGTGGACGCCGTCATGCGCGGCCTGGTGGACAGTGGTCTGGCGGTCCTGATTGAACTCCAGCCGCTCGGTGTGGCAGACATCCGGGCGCTCCTCGACACCCTCGACCTGCCCTTCGCGCCCGGTCTCGACGAGGAGCTGTACCGCTACGCCGGGGGAAACCCGCTGTTCGTGCTGGAAACCGTCAAGTTTCTGGTGGAGGAGGGGCTGCTGGGGCGCGGCCTGCCCGAACGGCTCGCCCCGCCCGGGCGCACGGGCTCGGTGCTGGAGCGGCGCCTGGCCCGGCTGTCCCCGGCAGCCCTGAATGCGGCGAGGGCGGCCAGCGTTCTGCACGGCGACTTCACCCTCGAACTCGTGACGGCCGTGCTGGGGGCGCCCCTGCTGGCGACCGCGAGTGCCTGGGAGGAGCTGGAGGCCGCGCAGGTCATGGCGGGCGAGCGTTTCAGCCACGACCTGCTGTACGAGGCGGTGTGGCGGGGAACGCCCGAGACGGTGCGTCGGCTGCTGCACCGCTCGGCCGCCCGCGTGCTCGCCGGGTCCGGCGGGCATCCCCAGCGGGTGGCGGAGCACTGGCGGGAAGGCGCCCAGCCCCACGAGGCGGCCATGTGGTTCGAGCGTGCCGCCCAGGCGGCGGAGGCGGCCCTGCGCCTTCACGAGGCCGAGCTGTGTTACCGGAGCGCCGCGGAGGCGTACGAGGCCGCGGGTGACCTGGACGCGGTGCGCAGGCTTGCGGCCCGTCCCTCGCCCGCCCATTCGGTCCACTAAACTCCATTCTTGGTGTTGGCCTGAAGGAGCATCGGGCATCCAACTGCGGCAGCGTGGGGGTCTGCGCGCAACGGCTGTTCCCCGGTAGTGGCGAGCGGCTCAGCCACCACGGCGCGTCACGCGGGCGCCGCCAGGCTGGCTCAGCCTTGGCAGGAAGGCGGCGAGTCGGGAGAGGCGGCGGCCCACCTCGTGCGCTCCTGGAATTCACCCGTGCGCGGGGGGAGCGCTGCGTCCACTCCAACAGACCTGACCAAACATGACGGACCGCAGGATGCCTTTCTGGGGACGGGCCGGGATATCTTCCGGTTTCCCCGCTCTCGGCCGGGACGGTCAGTCCGTGTCCTCCCAGTGGACCTGCCCGTTCTGACCGGTCGCCAGGACGTGGTCTGCCCCCTAAAGCTGGACAGGGCTGACTGACGAACGGCCTGGACGCGGCAATGGCGCGGCAGTTCGGTGCGGACGGGACCCCGGCGCTGCTGGCCCGCGGGCGACGTGACCGCTGGTCCATGGTCGCCGAGGACACCGCCGCGTCTTCTCGGGGCACGCTCGTCAGCACGAACCACAGCGGCCACTTCACCGGTCTCGATCCGAACCCGGTGCGGCGGTCCAGCGCGTCCTGGAGGACCCTCGGGGGCGCAAGCGGCGTCCCGCTGATCTTTCGACCGTCTCGCCGGGCCAGCGGTGTGAGGATGCTGCCACCTCGCGGCACGGCACGAGGAGCTGCGCACGCGCCGCGCGCCCGCCTCCAGCGCGAAGCCAAGGCGTCCACTGCGGCCGTACGCGAGCCGGTGGCCGTTCGCACGCCCGCTCTCTTTCCGCGCGGTGGGAGCTGAGAGGACCCTGCGTGTTCGAACCTGGGGGGTCCGGCCGGGGAACACACCCGGAAGGGGAGAGGCCCATACAGTTCTTGGCCCTTGGCGTTCACCCCGCGACCTTGATCGTCGGCGAGGGGCAATCGGACCGCGCCCCCCCGCCCTGGGTGTCCTCAGGGCAGCTTCGGCGTCTCGAACTGCACGCCCGACGCCACCCCGATGAAGATGCCCGCCCGCGCGCCGATCTCCAGGGTGGACGCCTCCGTCGTGTCTCCTTTCGCGTCCTTGCCCAGCACGAAGGTGAGGCCCGCCTTGAGGCCGACGGACGCCTGCCACGCCACGTCCTGAATGCCGTCGCGCCCGACCATGAGGGCGATGCCCGTGCGCGCGTCGAGGGTGGCGAGGTTCAGCGGCGCCTTCTTCTTCGCTTCCACACCCACGAACAGGGTGAGGGGCGCGGTGTACAGAAACGGCACGGACATCGTCACGAGGGCGCCCGACGGCGAGCTGCCCTTGAGTTCGAATTTGCTGCAACTCATGCCCACGTCGAGGATTTCGAGCTTGAGGACGAACTTGGCCCCGCCGAACATCGCCTTGCAGGGCGTCTCGTGCGGCACGTCCGCGAAGACCGGTTCCGGAAGGGGTACCACCGCCGGTCCGGGCTGGCCCTCGAAGCAGTGCCGCACGCTGCCCGCGGTCTGCGACACGCGGCTTGCCTTGTACGACAGGTTGTAAAAGAGGCCCGCCAGGTACTCCTTCTCCCGCTGCGCCCACACGCGCCGCACCCCGGGGTCGCCCTCGTTGGCGATGAGCGCCGAGACGAACTTCGCGTGTGCGTCCGCGAAGCGCGCGGTCGCGTTGTCGTAGGTCACGAGCGCCGCGTGGACTGGTGAAATCCACGTGTCGAAACGGCGGCGGCACTCCGCCAGCCGCGCCTCCTCGCCCTCGATGTCGAAGTCCTCGAAGGGCTCACCGCGCGTCCACTGCCCGTCCACCGCCTTCGCCGTGTCGGTGACGGCGTTGAACAGGGGGCGAAGGCCGGGCTCGAATGGGGCGCTCTGGATGGCCGCCGCGATCTGGGCGCGCCGACGCTTCGTCGCGGGCGCGTCCTGCGCGTCGCTCGGAAGGTCCGGCCCGCCTCCGCCCCGCGCCGCGTCGACCTTCACGAACCGGTCATAGGCCGGACCCCACGCCATCGCCTCGTGCCACGACCCGGGCATCTTGAGGCGCGGCAGGTCCCAGCCGTGCCCGCCGCTCAGGTCGAAGGGCTGGCCCGCCTCGCGGCGGTACGGCATCTCCTCGGGCGGCAGGTCGGGCTTCGCGGGGTCGCGCTCGGTGGGCACGTCCCCCACCCCCGCCCAGGCGTCGGGGGTGCGCCGCAGGCTGGCACGCTGGGCGCCTACCGCGCCCTCCATGTCGCCCCGGCACAGCAGGGACACCATCAGGTTCGAGTGCGCCTCGGAGAGGCGCGGTGCGGCCCCCAGCGCGGCGCGCAGCTTGCCTTCCGCGTCCTGGTAACGGCCGAGCAGGTTGAGGGCGTGCCCGCGGTTGTTGAGGGCAATCGCCGTCATGGGCACGCCCATCGGCGTGTTTCCGAACTTGAGCCTCTCCGCGAGGTTGAGCAGGGTCAGGGCCTCGTTCGGCAGCCGCAGCGAGTTCAGGACGCCCGCCGCGTTCACGAGGTGATCGGGGTTGGCCGGTTCGAGCCGGGCCGCCGCGAGGAACGCGAGGGCCGCCTTGGGCAGTTCGCGCGTCGCCACGGCGGTTGCGGCGACGGCCTTCACCGAGTCGAGGTGACGCCACGACGGAAGGGTGCCGAGTTCGTTCACGGCCGCCGCCCCGAGCCCCGCTTTCGCCAGGTCGCGCACGCCCCGCTCGGCCGCCGCGAGGTCGGGCACGCTCGCCGTGGGGACCGGGCGGCACACCACTCCTTTGAAGTCCGACAGGGTCCGGCGCTGGTTCTGCCTCGGCGGCAGCACCTCCCCGTCGCTGAACGCCTTGAAGGCGAGCGAGGCGTCCGGTGGGGTGGGGGTGGGAGCGCCCGGCGCACCGGGTGCCCCGGAAGAGCCGCCGGACGCGCCGCCGCTCGGGCCGCCCGGTGTGCCGCCCCCACCCGGCGGTTCCGGCAGGGTCGTGGCGAAGACTTCGAGGGCCACGAGCGCCCCGTTCACGAAGGTCTGCACCCGGTAACCGTACGTGCGACCCGGTTGCAGCCCCGCGTCGGTGAAGGTGCGGGCCGAGCCCGACAACGCGGCGAGATGCGTGGGCTGCCGACCGCCCTCCACGACGCGCTCGATCACGAACCCGGCGGGCGTTCCCCCGAGGGACCAGGTGAGGGTGATGCTGCGGCTCGCGGCGGCGGCCTTGACGGTGAAGTCGCCACGCGTTGCCACGGCACTCCTCGGGGGGGGCCCTGGCTGCGCGCCCGCCAGGGTGCCCAGGCCGCACAGGGCGAGACTCAGCAGGCCGATTCTGAGCATCGTTCGCTCGTTCATTCGATTCTCCTTTCACCAGGGAGGGTGATCAGGGCGGGCCGTTCAGCGCCGGGTCATCGTGAGGGTGCCGCGCCCGACGACCTCGCCGCCCCGCATCCACGTGCCCTCGCCCGCGTAACGGTCGCCGTCGAAACGCCCTTGTGCCCTGAACTCGAACTCACGTCCCCCGACCTCCAGCCCCAGGCTGAGGGTGCCCGCGGCGCTGTCACCGAGCGCGAACCTTACGGGACCGCTTCCGTACCCGATGATGCGCGGCGAGTCGTCGTCGAGCGTGACCCGGACACGGTGGGTGGTGCCGTCAACCGAGACGACCGCATCCCAGGTGCCGCTCGCGGTCCATTTCGCAGTCGGGCGCGATGAGGAAGGCGACGACGCGGAAGATGCGGGCGGGCCGCTCACCGCGGGTGTCGTGCTCCTCGCCGGTGTTTCCGTGGGCCGCGCGAAATACAGGTTCTCCCCATTCGCTGTGAGGATCAGGGCGGAATTCCCGACCACGCCGATGCGGACCTCGTACGCTTCCTGGTACGGCTTCACACCGTTCCGGGTGGTCGTCGTCTGGCGACTGCCGCACCCGAGCTTCGCGGTCGTGCTCGCCGTGGGCGTGAAGGTCAGCACCCGGCTCTTCTCGCTGACCCGGCCCTTCTCGATCACGAGGCGCTTCGGGTTACAGCCGTACTCCCGCCCGACGACGAGGCTGGTGCGCTCGTAGGTGAAATCCGCGTTCAACTTCAGGATGGCGCTCGTGCTGTCCGCCCCCGTCCAGAGGGTCTTCGTGGGATCGTAGTCCTCGCCCGACAGGACCCGCCCGAGGTGCCACTCGCCGCGAAGGGTGGAATCGAGGCCGGTATCCACCGGCGTGGGCTTGGGGGGCGGCTCGCGGCGCACGAACTTCACGGCCTCCGCGCCGAACTTCAGGGTGAGCACGCCCGACCCGGCTGTCCAGGTCGCCGTCTCCACGTCGCCGCCGGAACTCGTCTTTTTCGTGGCGGCGTAGCGCTTGCAGCCGTTGTTGAGGTTCGGGGGCGAGTACCCGAGGTGCCGGTCCACCCTCGACGGCTTGAAGGTGAGCCTGCCGCCCTGCACGGCGACCTGACCGCGCTCGACGGTCGCGTCCATGGTCTGGCAAGTGATGGGGTAGCCGGAAAAGCCGAACGAGGACGCCACCTGCGTGGACGTGAAGCGCGTAAAGACGTACGAGCCGTCACTGTTCAGGAGAAGACGGGTGGAATTCGAGCTGGCCTTGCCGAGGTCCGTCGTGTAGACGGCGGCGGCGTACTGGGGACCGCCGAACCACTCGCCGACGAGGTTCGAGGGCACGGTCGCGGCGGAGGCGGCACCCGGGGGCAGGGCGATCAGGAGGGCGGGCAGCAGGAACCGTCGGGCACACGTCATGGGGGGAGTCCTTTCGAGCGGCGCGGGGAGCGCGTTGGCCGAAAGGTACGCGGGGCAGCGTGGCACGAGGATGGCAGGGTTCGGGCGACGCCATTTCGAACTCGCCCGGTGGGCGTCACGGTGTGGGTGAGCTGCGGTGAAGAGCACCGCCCTGCTGGGTCGGGCGCCGCCGGGTCGTCGAAGCCCATCCTGGGAGCCTTCGGCACCGGGCACGTCGTGCGGACGGACGTGCCCGGCCGGTTCAGGAACTTCTGGCCTCGGAACACGTCGCGGGCGGCCAGGAGCGCACCCCCCGTGCCCCGTGCTCCTCCTGGCCGCTCCCTGGCCCGCGCCTCCCTCCCGGCGAGGGGACGGGCGCAGCTCCGCAGGAGGGTGAGCACCCCGAAGATCGGCGGGCGGCGATGGAAGAACGTCCGGCGCTTTCCCGCAGGGTCCGGGATCAGGGGAGCTCAGGAGGGTGGGAGAAAGCCCCTCCCGCGCCCGGGGATGGGGGCACCGGCGGAGGGAATCATCCAAACACCATCCCGGCTTGTCTACCGTGCCCATCGAACGAAGGAGGAACGAAGATGAACATGACCAAGAAGCCGACCCTGGGCCTGCTGCTCCTGACCGCCACCCTCGCCAGTTGCGGGGGAGGAAGTCCCGCTCCCGGTACCGTGCCGGGCAACCCCGCGACGTTTACCGCGACCGCCACCGCGAGCAATGCGGTGCGGCTGGAGTGGAGCGCCGTCCCGGGCGCCTCGAACTTCACCCTGGAGCGCAAGACGAACGGCGGCGCTTACGCGCCGGTCGCCGGGAACCTCTCCGCCAACACCCGCTCGTACGCCGACACGGCCTTGACGCCGAGCACCGCGTACACCTACCGCCTGAAGGCCTCGAACACGGCTGGGTCGAGTACGGGGGTCGAGCGGACAGTGACGACGCCCACGCCGGGCAACCCGGACTTCTCCCTGAGTGCCCAGCCGACCACGCTCACCGTGTCGGCCGGGAGGAGCGGCGCCGCACAGATCAGGGTTGAGCGGGCCAGCAACCCCGAGGGGAGCGTGGCCCTGTCGCTGGAGGGCGCCAGCGTGGGGAGCGGTCCAAGCAAGATTCAGGGGGCATTTGGGGGAGAGGCGGGCACGACGCTGATGCTCAACGTCGGCGCGGAGATGCCGGTGGGTCCCCAGATCCTGACGGTGCGCGGCAAGAACGGGAGCGTCGAGAAGACGGTGCAGATCACGGTGAACGTCGAGCGCTGGGCGCTTGTGGACGACGATGACAGCAGCAACAACAGCAACCTCGCTGACCCCGCGTTTGTGCCCGACTCCCAGGCCGACAAGATCGTCCGCGCCGCGATGACGGCCGCGGGCAGGCCCTTCGACGTGTTCGTCGTGCCGACCGGCACGGGGGGCTACGAACCCGACATTCCCGACGGGCCGACGTCGGCACAGCTGGCCAGGTACAGCGGCGTCGTGTACTACTCGGGGAAAAGCTTCGCGACGGCGATGACGAACGACGACCTGGCGAGCATGAGCGCCTTTGTGGATCAGCCGGGCCGCAAGCTGATGGTGCTGTCGTCGGCCGTCCTGCGCAACTCGGTGGGAGGCCGCAACCAGCTGCAGGTGCCCGACGAGCGCTTTCGGCCGTTGCTGGTGACGAGGGCGGGTCTGGCGCAGACGGCGTCGGGCGAGACGATCATGCTGCCCGCGTACACGCTTGCCGGGCAGGCGGGCAGCGTGACCGAGGGCCTGAACGTGCCGGTGGCGGCCCGGTCGTTCCGCAGTTACATGACGCCCGCGTCCGGCACGCAGACGCTGTTCAAGGAGGGCGAGAGCGTGATCGCGACCGGCAGGTCTTCGACGGGCGAGAGCGGGTCGTCGAAGGTGATCGTGGCGGGCTTCGAGATCAACGACGTCGCGCAGGGGGATGCCAACGCCCTGCTGGCCACCTTCCTCACCTTCTGACCGCTGGGCACCGCCCCGCACATACCGGCCACCGTGGCCTCCACCTCCCAAGCTAACGTGGGCAGCTGAGCGATACGCTCCAGCAGGGCGGACACCGGCAGCGGCCCCTCCAGATCGTCTTCCGCGGCCGCGACCTGCGGCCGCAAGGCCGCCAGCCCGGAGCGCAGAGGGCGGGGCAACCGGATGGCCTCCTCACGCTGCAGGGTGTCCAGGGTCTGGAAGCACTGCAGAGCGAGTCGGGGCCGTCCGTGGACCCGGGCGAGGCGGGCGAAGGCGGGCAGCAGGGCGAGCTCGGCCCGCCACACGGGTGGGAGCGGGAGGGTCTGGGGCTCCACCCCGTCCAGCGCCGAGCGCAGCAGGTCCGCCCAGACGCCCAGGGTCATGGTCCGCGCCTGGAAGGCCCGGCCCCGCAGCACCCGCCCCCCGGCCCGGCTCGCCTCCTGAGCAAAGGTGGCTGCCAGGCTGGTCTTGCCGATCCCCGGTTCTCCAGTGAGCAGGGCCCCCCGCACGCCGCTGCACCGAACAGCCTCCCACACCGCTCCGAGCCGCCCCAGCTCAGAAACCCGGCCCACGAAGCCAGGGAGACTGGGCGGGGACTGGGGGAGCTCCCTGGCCCCTGTAGGAACGCCCTCCAGAGGCACGGCGAGCGCCAGTGTTTCCGGGGCGGGGGAAACACCCAGTTCCTGGCGCAGCACGGCACGGCAGGTCCCCAGGGCGTCCCGCGCCGCGCCCCGCTGCCCGGCGGCGAGGAGCGCCTGGATCAGGCGGCGCCACGCCTCCTCGTTCAGGTTGTCCAGGGCCAGCCAGCGCCGGGCCAGCTCGGCCGCTTCGCTGGGGGACGAGTCCAGCAGTGCCCGGGTGCTCGCAGCGTACATCCGCTCCACCAGGGCACGGACCCGTCCCCGCTGCGTGTCCAGCCACGCGCCCAGGACCTCGCCGTCCTCCAGCCTCAGGCCCGAGAGAACGTCACCCCGGAAGGCGGCGGGCTGGCCGTGTTCCAGCAGCTGAACGTCCAGAGTATCGCCGGGTTCGAGGCAGAGCCGGACGGTGTCCCGCTCCGTGACGACGCGGGCCGACGCCGGGCCGAGTGCCTGACGCAGGGAGGTCAGGGAGTTGCGCAGGGAGGAACGGGCCACCTCCGGCGCGGAGTCCGGCCAGAACAGTGCGGCGAGCGTCTCCCGGGCGTGGGGGCCGGGTTCCAGCGCGAGGTAGCCGAGCAGGGCGAGCGCCTTGCGGGCCCGCACGGGGCGAACTTCCCCGTCCACCCGCACTTCCGGCGGTCCCAAGACCCGAAGCTCCAGCACCGACATGTCTGCCCACGGTACACCGCCCCCGCCCCGTCTTGCGGTTGCTCTTGCGCTGGTGTTGCGCCGCCCTCCTACGCTGACCTCAGACATTCAGAACCCCAGGAGGAACCATGACCCGCATCGCCCTTGAGAACGAACCGTCTCACCCCGCACAGGTCAGGCCCGGGCCACGCGGCACGGACGACCGCTCTCCCCGGACGCTGGGCTGGGTCCGCCTGCTGACCCGGATGAGCGGGGCCTTCCTCTCGGGCCTGGCCGTTCCCACACCCCCGCCGGAACTGGAGGACGAATTGAGGATCTGACCCTCCAAGAAGTCCGCACGCTCGTCACGGCACCCCTTTACATGGGAGGTCCAAGGTGAATCCCCTCATTCTCTTCCTGAGTGTCCTGGTCTTGTCCCCGGATGTCGGCGTCCAGGGGCACCTGCCTGCCGGGGCACCCACCCCGACCACATTCGCGGGTCGCCCCTCTCCCCGACGGGAGGTGCCGCTCCTCAACCCCGTGGGCGTGCCGGGGTTCACGGTGCCCATCTTCGGGACGGAACCCCGGGCCGGTGCAGACGGAGAAGGAGGAACGGCACGCTGATCCAGTATGCTTAAGCTTCCTTCAGACCACACTCACCCAGTTCCAGCGGAGGTTCCATGACGCCCCTGTGCCTGACCGCCACCCCCCCAACCGATCCGGGCCATGGAGAACCCCCCTCCCCGATGGGACAGGGCGACCGGTGCGGCTGATGCACACCGTCGAGGGCGAGCCGCCGCAAAGCCTGGTGAATCTAGACGTGGCCCGGCGGCGGTTCGGGGACGACGCGGTGGGGCGACTCGCGCACATGGTTCAGCTCGCCGACCCCCTGGCGGACGCGGCGGACGCGGAACTGCGTCTGCACGGCGAGACAGCCCGGCGGCAACTGCGGGCGGGATTGCTGCACGGCCGCCAGTTCGTGGGGGAGGACCTACCCGCCGTGCGAGCCCTGCTCGCCGAGGCGGAACGGGTGCCCGCCTGGGTCGAGCCCCGCCGTCTGGAGCGCGGGTCGCAGGCTTACCTGGCGATCGGCAACGTCTGGATCACCCTGTCGCTCGGCCCCGGCTCCCTGACCCACACCTACAGCTCGCCCTCCATCGCCCGGGTCCTGGTGCGAACCGGGAACCTGATCCGGATGGCCCGGCGGCGCATCGTCGAGACGGGGGTGTGGAACATCGTCTCGGTCCTGCCCGGCGGCCTGGCGCGGGGCGGTGAGGGCTACATTCAGAACGTGCAGGTGCGGCTGCTGCACGCCCGGGTGCGGGCAGCCCTGTGGCAGCGGGGGTGGAACGCGGCGGAAACGGGCGCGCCGATCAATCAACTGGAGATGGCCCGCACCTGGCTCGACTTCACGTATGTCCCGTTCCACGCCCTCCAGACCTTCGGCATCACCTTCACGGCGGGGGAACTGGACGACCTCTACCATTTCTGGCAGTACGTCGCCCACCTGCTGGGCGTTCACCCCGACCTGTACCGGGACGTCACGAACCAGGCGCGGGCGGCGGACCTCCTCGCCCTCATCAGCCAGACTGAGGAACCCGCCGGTGGCGACGCCCGCGAGCTGACGCAGGCCATGCTCGTCGCCGTCGCGGATCTGCTTCAGAGCAGCCTGCCCACGCCTCCGCCCGTCACGCTGGACCTGGTTCACGCCGTGGCGCGCAGGCTGCACGGGGACCGGTTGGCGGACCAGCTGGGCATTCGCAAGCCCTGGGTGCGGCACGCGCTGGTGCCCATCATGCTCGGCAACCGGCTGCGGCGCTGGCGGGAGCGGGTTCAGCCGGGGGCGCGGGACCGCACGATAGACCACACCATTCGGACCTTTCGGGGGCAACTCGCGGGGCTGCAAGGCGAGACGACCTATCAGCGCAGTGCCGGACCCGTCCCCGAGGCGGGCCTGCCCCGGACGGTGGAGCCGACGCCAACCTCGTCCGGGTCGGCGGTTGAGGCAACGGCATGAGACCGCCCGCCGCGGCGTCCCTGGAAAAGGACCGGCTCGACACCCTGATCGACGGGGTGTTCGCCATCGCGCTCACCCTGCTGGTGCTGGAGGTCAGGCTGCCCCCCGAGATCGGGACCGCCGAAGTCCCGCACGCGCTGCTCGCCCTGCTGCCGCGCCTGGCCGTGTACGGCGCCACCTTCATCACCACCGCGCTGCTCTGGGCCACCCACTACTACTACGCCAGCCTGGTCCGGGGAACCGACTTCTGGCACATCACCCTGAATCTGGTGACGCTGCTGTTCGTCTCCCTGCTGCCCTTCTCGGCGAGCGTGATGGGCGCGCACCCCGATTCGACGTGGGGCACGGCGGTCGGCTTTCTCAACTTCGCCCTCGTCGGCCTGTCCCTGACCGCCAACTGGGGCCACTGCCTTCGTGCCCGGCTGGTGGTGGCCTGGGCGAGCGACCGGCTGCTGCGGAACATGACGCTCATCGCCATCCTCTACTGCGTGTACGCCTTTTCCGAGGTCGGCCTGGCCCTGTGGTCGCCTACCCTGGCGATGTCACTCCTGGGCGTGTTCCTGATCGTCGGGTTCGCCATGCTCGCCATGCTGCAACCCCACGTCTTCGCGGCGGCGGGGCATCGGGCGGCTGCGAGGGAAGACGTGGCCCCCTCCGCGTCGTCAGGACAGCTCGGCCCCGGGGACTGAGTTCCCTTCACAAGCCACCCGGAAGCGCCGGGCAGACGACCGGGATCGCGGCCCCGGACTGTTCACCGAATCGAGATGGCCCAACCCCGCTTTTCCCCCACCCCGACAGGAGGAAGACCATGACCAGCACCCGCGTTCGCTCGCCCCGGCCCGAGATTTCCACCATCGAGCAGGCCTTCCGCGAGTTCCCCGAACACCTGTACCGCGACCCCGGCGTGGTCGTGGAACAGGACACCGACCTCCTGCTCGCCGTGAGCTTCGCCCCCGCCCCGGATCTCAACCTCGTGTATGGCGGGTACACCGGCCCGGACGCCGGACAGCGCCTGACGATCACGCTGGCCCGCCTGCGGGCCTGGAACGTGCCCTTCCTGTGGCTGGTCCCCCCGGCGGCGGCGGACCTGAGCGCAAAGCTCGCGGCTCACGGTCTGCCCAGGGTCGCCGACCTGCCCATCATGACGCTCGACCTCGCCCGGCTGAACCCGGCTGACGCGCGGGTGGAGGGCCTCACCCTTCGCCGGGTGACGACCGAGGAGGACCTGCGGGCCTGGGTGGCCGTGTCCGCGGAGGCATTTCATTTCAATGAGGAGACGGCGCAGAAGCTGATCGCACTGGGTCGGGACCCGGTGCTCGGCCCCGACTCGCGCGCCCACCTCTACCTGGGCCTGCTGGACGGTGAGCCGGTGAGCACGGCCCTGAATATCCACGGCGAGGAGATCGTGGGCATGTGGTGCATCGGCACCCTGGAACTGGCGCGTCGCCGCGGAATCGGGGCGGCCATGACCACCGGGCCGCTCCTCGAAGCACGGGAGGCGGGGTACGCGGCGGCAATGCTGGGCGCGACCGAGCTGGGCTTTCCGGTGTACTCGCGCCTGGGCTGGGAAGTGCGGTACTCCACTCCCGTTCACCTGGGAGGTCAGGAATGAACGGGCCCACCGCAGGTGAGGCGCGGGGAAACGGGGACGTGCAGGTGATGCCGCCGGAAGCGCCCTCTCTTGAAATACTCGCCGGGATGCGCGCAGACCTCTATGCCCGGCTCGGCGAGGGGTACGGTTCCCTGCCGCCCGAGGTGCGGACGCGTCTGGGCATCGAGCAGGTGGACTTCGGGGTGGGGGTGTTGGAACTGGTGCGCTCCCTCCCTCATCCCGCGTTCAACCTCGTGCGGGGCTTTGGCATAGCCGCTCCTGCCACGGAGGCGGACCTGGACGCGTTGCTGGTGACGGTGGAACAGGCCAGACCGCCCGCCTGGGGGCTGCCCCTTGACCCCCGCACCCGTCCGGCGGACCTGGCGGCAAGACTGGAGGCACGTGGCCTGCGCGAGGTGTTCCGGGAGGTGGCGCTGTATGCCCCGGCACCCGTGGCACGTCGGGCGCTGGAAACGTCCACCCCTCCCTTTCCCAAGGCTGTCCAGGCTGACCCCGACCAGGCTGGAGAAGTCGCGTCCTTCATCTCCGAGCACTTCGGAATGCCGCCGGAGATGACGGAGTTGGTGCACTTCGGCCTCTCCCAGCTGGGTTGGCTGGGCTACCTCGTGCCGGGAGAAGGCGGCCCGATCAGCGCCGGACTCCTGATGGTGGGGGGACCGGCGGCCCTGCTGAATTCCAGTGTCACCCGCCCGGATCGGCGGGGCCAGGGCGGGCAGACGGCCCTGATCCTGCGGCGGCTGCGGGAGGGGCTGGCCCGGGGGTGCGAACACTTTTTCGTGGACGTGGAGGCGGGGCCAGACAATCCCAGCCGCCGCAACCTGGAGCGCCTGGGCTTCCGGCCCGTGTTCGAGGTCCCGGTCTACACGGGGGTGGAACCGGGCGCCTGAGGTGCCTCCCCCTCGTTGCGGACGCAACACTGGGTGAAGAGGGGACGGTCGGGTATGCCCGCACCCTCATTTCCCCCCAGGCCAGACAGGGCTCTCAGCAGCGGCGTCCCGAATGTTGGGGTCACCGCTGCACTTCACCCGTCCAGAGCTGAAGAGGATACCTTCACTTGCCCAGGCTGCGGCTTACACCATCCTGGGGAACGGGCATCCAACGTTCCCTAGCCGCCGCGAATGCCCGTCCCGCCATCCGTGCCCGCCCCATCTTGCAAAGCGTCTTGCGCTGTTCTTGCGCCCCGGTTCTAGGGTGAGACATCTCAAAACGGGGCGGGGCCGTGATCCCCGCACAGCGCGGCGTTCTGCAACCTGTTCACTGTTTTCCAGGGGAGGCACCCATGAGCGTCCAGTTCGACCCGAGATACAACGGCGTTTCCGAGAAGCTCGACCAACTCTACCGCGACGCGAGGGCGGCGGAAGTGGCGCGACAGGCCCGGCAGGCGGACAGGGGCTCGGAAGCGCAGGCACCCTCTACTGCAGCCGTTCTGACCCGGCTGGTCCAGCAGGGCCTGCGCCGCTTCCTCGCGCCGTCCGGCTGACGTTCAGTTCACCGCCTGGCCGTTGCACGCGGCCCACTGGCCGGGCTTCTGGTGCTGGCGGAGGATGAGGAAGCGACCTGGCGGGTGGGCGAGCGGCCCTGCCACAGAGGACGAGGCTCCACGAGGAAAGCCAGCGCCGGATTTGAGCGGCCTCTCTACACGGCGGTGGAACCCGCCGATTGAGGCCCCTCGGAGGATTCACTCTGCCGCCGCAGTTCCGCGAGCAAGGGTTCCAGGGGCGTGGTCCGGCCCTCCTCCAGGGCCGCCTCCAGGGCGCCAGGGGGAACGAGCGAGCGCAGCGCGTCGAGGGCCTGAGTCGCCTGGCGGTGCTGCCAGGCACCGGCCGAGCCGCGACCCAGCACCACGCCGAGCAGCCGCGCGGCCTCCTCCCACTGCCCGGTTCGGGCCCGGACCTCCCCCAGGCCGCGCAGACCCACCAGAATCCAGGCGGCCGAGTTCCCCCGGAGGGATTGACGGTAGAACCGTTCCGCGCGTTCCAGGTCCCCCAGGGCGAGCGCCGCGTCCCCCAGCACCCACGCCGCCGCCTGGTGGTAGAGGTCCTCGTCCTTCTCGTTCAGGGCCTGGCCGTTGTCCAGGGCCTGCCAGGCTTCCTGGGTTCGGCCCAGGCGGGCGTAGCACCAGGCCAGAGCGCCCCAGTTGTACGGCAGGACCGCGTTCGTCTGCTCGAAGGCGGCCAGGGCCGCCTCGCCCGCCTTCAGGGCCACGAGCACGTCGTCCTGCTCCATTGCAATGAGCCCACGCATTCCCAGGACGTTCGCGGCGACACGGCCAGCGCCGCTGCGCTCGGCCCAGACGGCCCACTCGTCAACGTAACGCCCAGCGGCCTCGTAGTCCCCCAGCCTCATGCAGGCGTAGGTCAGGCCCGCGAGTGAAGCCATGATCGGTTGAGGTTTACCCAGCTGGACCCGCTGCCGGAGAACCTCCTCCTCCAGTTGCTGGCCGCCTTCCAGGTCGTCGTGCCCGAAGGCCAGCACCGTGGCGAGCTGCGCGCGGGCCTCCAGGGCGAGCGGCTCGTCATCTGCCCGGCTGGCCTCGGTCTGAGCGTCCTCCAGCAGGCGTTGCGCAGCGGGCCAGTCACGCCGCTGCACCGCGGCATCGCCGAGAATGTACAGACTGTAGGCCGTCATCCCGGAATGCCCGGCGGTGCGCGCGGTGTCGAGGGCCCGCTCCGCGATTTCCCTGGCCCCACTGTGCCGACCCTGGCGCGCCAGTGAGGCGGCGAGTTCCCCCAGGGCGAAGGCTTCCTCGCTGCCTAGCCCTGCTGCCCGCGCGGTATCGGCGGCCACCTGCCAGCGATGTTTAAGGGCGGCGAGGTGATGGCTGTCACGGAAATACAGCGCGTTCTGGATGAAAAGGAGGATTTCTCGGCGCTCCGCAGCGTACTCGGGACGGGCGGGGGTGAGGTCGAGGGCCTGTTCAAACGCGAGCACCGCCCCTTGATACGCGCCGAGCCTCATGGCCTGCTGGCCCGCCTGCTGGTAGTGCCTGACCGCCTCGCCCGTCAGCCCGGCCCCGAGGGCGTGATGAGCCAGCACCTCGGCGAACGCGTCGCCTACCCTCAGCGCCTCCAGCGTGCGGCGGTGCAGCAGCCTGCGCCGGGGACCGCTCAACCCGTCCCCCAGGGTCTCCCGCAATCGGTCATGGGAGAGGGAGGCGGTTCCGCCCTCGCCCCCCACCTCCCGTAGCAACCCGGCGCGCAGCAGTTCCTCGTAGCCTTCCAGAGCGGTGTCCTCACTGAGGTCGGCCACGGCCCGGAGGGTACCGAACTCGAACCCCTGGCCGAGAACCGCCCCCGCCTGCGCGAGCGCGAGCGCGGGGGCCGAGAGCCGCGCGAGCCGTGCGCCGATGACGGCCCGCACCCCCTCGCCACCCCGCTCCAGCCCGGCTGAGAGCCGAGCCTCATTCACCGTGATCCCGCCGGGGCCGAGCGTGAGCGCCCCCTGCTCCGCCAGCCCCTGGAGCGTCTCGGTAACGTAGAGCGGCTGCCCCCCCGTCTCCGCGAAGAGCCGCCCGGCCAGGACCTCCAGCGAACGGGCTGAGGGTGTGTCCGCGAGCGCCCCCAGCAGCCCCAGGGTCTCCGGCTGGCCCAGCGGCCCGAGGTCGAGCCGCGTGACCGGCACCTCCCGGCCGAGATTCGCCGCCCACCCCGCCAGGCCCGACCTGGGGGTGAGCGCCTCCGCCCGGGCCGTGAGGAGGAGCAGGACAGGTGCACGTTCCTCCGCAGCCTGGCCCGCGAGGTGACGCAGCGCCTCCAGGCTGCTCGGGTCGGCCCACTGGACATCGTCGACGAGCAGGACGAGCGGCGCACGCCGGGCAACCGCGAGGAAGAGCCGCGTCAGCGCCGCCAGCACCTGGCCTCGCTGGCCCTCTCCTGGCGTGGGCGGCATGGGCTCCGGCAGCCGCTCCTCCAGCTCGGGCAGCAACCGGGCAAGCTCGGCGAGGTCACGCGGGGAGAGCAGCGCCTCCGGCCGGGGTTCCGCGGCCAGCGGGCGACGCACAGCGTCAATGAGCGGGCCGTAGGGCGATCCGACCGCCTCGAAGGCCCGGCCGCGCAGCACCCCGGCGCCGCGTTCCCGGGCCCAGGTCAGGAACTCCCCCGCCAGCCGCGTCTTGCCGATGCCGGGCTCGCCGACGATCAGGGCCGCGCCCAGGTGCCCACTTCCGGCCCGGTGATAGACCTCGGCCAGCCGCGCGAGTTCCGCCCGGCGGCCGACGAAGGGCCCCTCGCGCAGCAGCGTGGGCAGGTCCATGCGGACCCCGGGGCGGCTGGGGAGAGCGGGCTCCAGAAGCTGCGCTTCGAGGGCCAGCGTCTCGGGGGCGGGCGCGCAGCCCACCTCGTCCCGCAACACCCGGCGGCAGGTGTCGAGTGCCTCCCGCGCGAGTGCCCGCTGTCCTGAAGCCAGCCGGGCCTGGGCGAGGCGTCGCCAGGCCGCCTCGTTCAGTCGGTCGAGCGCCAGCCAGCGCCGGGCCGTCTCCGCCGCGCGGCCCGGGTCCTGCTCCAGTTGCCCCGCGGAGAGCCGATCGAGCACGAGGTTCGCCGCCGAGCGCGTCGTCTCGCGGCGGTCCTCCAGCCAGTCGTCGAAGCCGCTGCCGTCCCCCAGGGCGAACCCGTCGAGAAGCTCGCCGCGCCACAGGGAAGCCGCCCGCTCCAGCTCCGGCAAGGCCCCGGCAGGGGGCAGGGAACGCGCCGCCCCCGCCACGCGTTCCAGGGCCGTCACGTCGCACTCGTCCGGGCCGGTCATCAGGCAGACGGTGGCCCGGTCGGCGTCGAGGCAATCACGCAGGGGGCCCAGGGCCTCGCGGGCGTAGACCAGCGTGCCCCGCAGGCTGGCCCGGCCCGGATGCGGACCCGCATCCGGCCACAGCAGGGCGGCCAGTTTCTCCCGGGGCTGCGGGCCGGGTTCCAGGGCGAGGTAGGCCACCAGGGCCAGCGCCTTTTTGGTCCTGAACGCGCGTCGCTGGCCCCCCACCTGAAGTTCAGGCGGGCCCAGCAGCCGGAGGGCCAACTCGCGCATCCCGTGCCCTTCACTCTACTCCGGTGGGCTCGTCAGCGTCACGCGCTTCCTCTTGCGCTGCCTTTCCAGGCTTGGCTCCGCCGATCCCAGCCCCATGCCCGCCAGGAGGAACCATGAACAGCACCCGGGAGGAAATTGAAGAAGTTGGTGAACTGGTAACAACAGAGTGTGTTCGCTTAAAACATCACCCTCAGGACGTCAGGTCGCTCACCCTATTCCCCTGGATCAGGAATGTACTGAAAACACTTCAACCCCGTATGAGCTGTGGGAACCTGCGGGAGGGGGTCTACCCGGTGAACGTGACTGCCGAGCACCCGCGGCACCTGACGAGCGACGGGTCGTCAGCCGACCTCGACGAACTGCTGGTCTTCGGGAACCCTACCTCCCGGGTGGTGGGAATACTCAACCGCTGGCGGCTGTGGGTCACCCAGAACCCGGATTGAGGCCGGGCGGACCGCCAGCTGGAGCGTCCGACTGTGCGGCGGCCCTGGGGGCGTCTGTCCCTTTGATCGGGCTGCCCGCACCTGTACGCTGCTCTTACTAGACGATTATTCAGCTAGTTGAGAGGAGTGTATGGCGCAACGGGATGTCATTCCTCAGGGGCGCGACGCCGAGCGCAGCCGCGAGACGATTCTGCAGGCCGCCACGTCGCTGTTCTCGCGGAACGGTTTCGAGGCCACCACGCTCTCGCAGGTGGCTGAGGCCGCCGGAGTGGCGCGGGCCACCCCCAGCTACTTCTTCGGCTCCAAGGCGGGCCTGTGGCGGGCCGTGCTGGACCGACAGAACCGCGCGGTGGGGCAGGTCGCCCCGCGCGCCCTGGCCCGGCTCGGACCCCAGCCAGCTCTGCCGGACCTGATCGGGGCGCTGGTGGATTCCGTCTTCGAGTTTCTCGACGAGCATCCCGCCTTTATCCGGCTCGTGGGGTGGTCGCAGTTGCAGGGGAATACCCTGATCAACGACCTCCCCAGCCAGTGGGATGCCATCGACATAGCCCTGGGGGCCGTCCGCGGAGTGCTGTCGTACAGGGCCGAACCCGGGCGTGACCTCCGGCAGACCGTGATGAGCGTGATGGCCCTGTGCAGCGCCCACATCCTGCTCGGCAACACCCTGGGTACGCCGCTGGGTCTGGACGTGAACGACCCGGACTTCGTGCAGGCGCGCAAGGCCCACCTCAAACAGTTTTTGATCGCCGCCCTGGGCTGAGGGAGGACCTTATGGAGGACACGCAAGCGTCGGTGCTCGTCGTCGGTGGGAGGCTCACCGGGCTGGCTGCTTCCTGGCCCGCGCGGGCCAGTCCGTCACCCTGTTCGGGCGGATTGCCGAGCCGGGCGGGCGCGCAGCAAGACTCACGCACTCTACATCGGCGGCGCGGCCAGCCGGGCGCTGACCAGCCCGGGTCCGGGACCCTGCCGAGTCACAGAAAGGCGGTATGAATGCGAATCTTCGTAGCGGGCGGGACCGGGGTGCTGGGGCAGCGGCTGGTGCCGCAACTCGTGGCCCGGGGTCATCAGGTCACGGCCACGACCACCAGTGCGGGCAAGCTCGGCGTGCTGGAGGGGCTGGGGGCCACGGGCGTGGTGATGGACGGGCTGGATGCGGCGTCGGTCCGGAAGGCCGTGGCCGGGGCCCAGCCCGACGCCATCGTGAACCAGATGACGGGCCTCTCACACACGCACGCGGGTAAGCCTGACATGCGGCATTTCGATCAGTTCTTCTCTGCCACCAACCGGCTGCGCACCGCGGGAACGGACCACCTGCTCGCCGCCGCCGAGGCGACCGGCGTCTCCACCTTCGTCGCGCAGAGCTTCGCCAGCTTTAACGGCCTGCGCACGGGTGGATGGGTCAAGACCGAGGCGGACCCGCTGGACCAGATGGAGGGGACGGCGGCGCACCCGGTCATGGCGGCGATCCGCCACCTGGAGGCGGCGGTCGTGGGCGCCGGGGGCGCGGCCCTGCGCTACGGCTCGTTCTATGGGCCGGGGGCCAGCGACGATCAGGTCGAGCTGCTGCGCAGGCGGCAGTTCCCGCTCGTCGGGCGCGGCACCGGTTACAGCTCGTGGGTGCATCTCGACGACGCGGCGAGCGCCACCGTCCTGGCCGTCGAGCAGGGGGCGAGGGGCCTCTACAACATCGTCGACGATGAGCCCGCCCCCGCCCGCGAATGGCTTCCATATCTCGCCGCGTGCGCGGGCGCGAAGCCGCCGATGCGGCTCCCCACCTGGCTGGCCCGGCTGCTGGCCGGAGACGTGCCGGTGATCATGATGACCGAGGGGCGCGGCTTCTCCAACACCAAGGCCAAACGCGAGCTTGGCTGGGTGCTGCGCTATCCGTCCTGGCGGCAGGGCTTCAAGGAGCTGGGACAGGGTTGAGGAACCCTCCGACGCCAGGCCGGAAAACAGGCCACTGGCCTGCGGGCTGCAAAGCAAGAGCTACCATCGTTGCTGAATCCGGTCGTCTCGCCAGCATGCACTTCTATCTTTCGGCAGCGGGCTGCTGTGCCGCGCCCGGAGCAGGGTGATGGCCGAGTACGCCCTATGCGGGCTGGAGCGGTCGCGGGGCAACAGCAGCTCCGCGCTGGCTGGGGCGACGTCGCAGGAACTGAGGCGGCCATTTTCCCTCGTGGTCACCGGCTGTGCCGTAAAAACTGGCCCACCGCTTCACGCCCAGCTAGCGGGATACCGGAGAACTGCTGTACGCCGGGGCCGAGTCGAGGCGCTGGACCGAGGCGAGATGGGCGGGCGGAATGAGTGCCCGCCGCACGGCACCGCGAAGCCCCAGCCGCGCGGCGGCAGGGTACAGCGGCAGGAGGCTCCGCACCCACGGTTTCCCCGGAAGGCCGAGCAGTTCCCGGACGTGCCCGGGAACCAGCACCCCCTGCACCTGCCGCAGAAGTTGATACCGCCAGGGGCCGAGGTGCTGGTGGTAGGCGGCGTACAGCGCCCGGGTGTGCTCCCCGCGGGCCAGGTCGCGCTCCAGGTGGCGCTCCCGGTCCACCCGCCAGTCGGCATACTGCGCGGGCAGCTCGGGAATCCCCAGGCCGAGCCCCACGCGCCGGAACACCGCCCACAGGTCCTCCCGCTCCGGCACCGTCAGCGGGTGGTGGAGCGTCTCGTAAGCCCGCTCGGAATAGGCCACGAGCAGGTACAGCACGTCGCGGTGGGCCCAGTCGGGAATTCTCGCTCCCCGTGCTCCCTCGACCGCCCCGTGCACCGCGCGAATCCGGGCGAGGGTGCGCTCGGCCCCGGCCTGGTCGGCCAGCACGATCTGCTGGGCGTAGGCGGCGGTGGAGAAGAGCCGACCCAGCGGGTCCTGAGGAATCCTGCCGGTGAAGAACAACCAGTCGACCGCCCGGTTGAGCGCGAACTCGGCCGCGGCCCCGGCGAAGACCAGGAGCACCACGTCCCCATCCCCCCAGATGCGGCGCACGATGGAGCCGGGGGGAACAAAAGGCGGCTCAGCTCGGTCCTCGGCGTGCGGGAATCCAGTCACGATCCGCGCAGTCTAGGTGGTGCTTCCGCTGAGGTCGTCCCCCCAAAGATGAGTGACCCGGTGGGGCGGGACGACCGGCGGGCGCTCTCCAAACCGTGCTGTTCACACTGGTGCACTCCACCTCTAGACCTGAAGAGGAGGCCGGGTTGCATTCAGGCTGGGCGGCTTCTCACCTGGAAAACCCGGAGGGGTGCTGCGGCACTGACCTACACTGCGATGATCAGGTCGGAGAGGGCTCTCGGGTACAGGCTGAGGCGCTCGGCCCCGCTCTCCGTGACGAGCAGGGTGTCCGAGTGCCGGAAGCCCGCCAGGCCGGGGACGTACAGGCCAGGCTCGATGGAAAAGATCATCCCGGGCTCGATGACGGTGTGGTCGTCGAGGTCGAGGAAGGGATGCTCGTGCCCTTCCAGCCCGAAGGCGTGCCCAGTGTGATGCCGCACGAAGCGCGTCATGTCCAGCGTGTCCCCGATGTACCCGCGCACGTCCGCCTCGACCTGCGCGCAGGTCCGGCCGGGGCGCAGGGCCGTGAACCCGGTGTCCTGCGCCCCCAGCATCGCCGCGAAGTACCGTTCGAACTCGCGGGTGGGCGGGCCGACGTGCATCGTTCGCTCGAGTTCACTTTCGTACCCGCCGACCGTGCCGTAGGCGCCGGTGACGAGGACGTCGCCCGGCCGCACGCCGACGTTGCGGTGGAGGCCGTGGGGGTTCGCGGTGTTCGCCCCCGTGATGAACATGGCGTTGGCGGGAAGTCCTTCCCGGGCCTTGGGCAGGTACCGCTCTCCCAGGGTTTGCAGCATCTCGCGGGTGGCCCGGAGGCTCGCCTCGTGCGAGACCAGCAGCTCGTTTGCGCCCTCGTGCAGGGCCTCCTGCATGAGGTGGTGTGCGCGGTCGCCCCAGCGGCACGCCTCGCGGATCAGGGCGATCTCCGCGGGGCTCTTCACGGCGCGCAGGTCGTCGATCAGGGCCAGGCCGTCCGCGACGGGCGTGCCCAGCAGATCCGAGAGGGCTGGGCCGCGGTAGCCCCAGCGGTTCTCGTACCCGTCGTGGTCGGCGGCGACGCGGGTGCCGCCGGGGAGGCGGCGCAGGTGCCGCGCGAGGACCAGCATGGGGTGCTCGCCGCTGCCACCGCCGGGATACTCCGGGTACGTGACGGGCGCGGGCAGGTCCGGGCACTGCCCCGCGAAGTGCTCGGCCTCCAGGGCGGGCAGCAGGGTGAGGAGGTCGCCGCCCGCCGTGAGGGCGAGGGCGACGGGCCGCTCGGTGGGCGCGAAGTGAAAGCCCGTGAGGTAGGCGACGCGGGTGGGCCCGAACACGCAGATCAGGTCGAGGTCCGCGCCGTCCAGCGAGGCAGCGAGGCGGGCGCGGCGCTGAGCATGTTCCTCGCGGGTGATCTCCAGTCGCTCCGCGTTCACGGCTGCCACTCCGGCGCCCCCACCTGGGGTTGCAGGATCAGCTCGCTGGCCGCCCGCCCCGCGACGGTTTTCACGTCGCGGGCCAGTTCAGGCAGGCGTTCCTTCATGACCCGGCCGCTGGGGCCCGCGATCCCGATGGCGGCGATGACTTTTCCGGCCCCGTTCAGGATGGGCGCGGACAGGCAGCGCGCGCCGATCTCCCGCTCCTCGTCGTCCTCGGCGTAGCCCTGCTCGCGCACCCGTTGCAGCTCCTCTTCGAGTTGCCCCGGGTCGGTGATGGTGTGCGGGGTCCGGGGGCGCAGGCCGGTCTTGCGGAGGATGTCCTCCACCCGCCCGGGCGGGAGGTCGGCCAGGAACAGCTTGCCGACGTCGCTGCAATACAGCGGGGTGACCGAGCCGGGCGTGGTGAACATCCGTACCATGCTCAGGGGCTCAAGCTGACTGAGGTACATCGCGCTGGTACCGTACAGCTCGGCGAGGTGGGCCGTCTCCCCGGTGAGGTCGACGAGTTCCTGCAGGTACGGCCGGACCCGGCGCACCAGGTCGTAGCGCAGGTACAGGGAGCGGCTGATCTCCACGATCTCGGGGCCGATGTCGTAGCGCTTGCTGCCCGCGTCCTGGTGGATGTACCCCTTGGCGGTCAGCGTCTGCAGGATGCGGTGGATGGTGCTGGGCGCCAGCCCCATGGCCTGGGAGAGTTCGGCGATGCCCAGGGGACGCTGCGCATCGACGATGGTGTTGATCAGGTCGAGCGCCCGCTCGACGCTCTGGACGTTGTCGCTCATGGCCGCCTCGCGCTCACGCCCGGAACATGCGCAGGCTCCGCGGGGAGTGCATCTCCCCGTACAGCGTGGCGATGAAGGCGGGTCGCTCCCCGTCGGTGACCCGTTCCCGCACCTCCCGGACCGCCTCGTCCCCGTGCCAGTACGACGCGATGAAGGGACCGCGGAAGGGGTAGCTCGCGAAGCGGATGCGCCCCTCGATCCAGGCTCGCTGGCCGAAGGTGTGCTCCTCCAGAAAGGCGCGGACGCGCTCCTCGGGCCAGCCCTCGCCCATCTGGTACCACGCCGCGCTGGTGGCGGCGGCGGAGCGCAGGCGGCGCAGGGCCATGTGAACGGCGTCGTGGGTGTCCTCCACCCAGTCGATCAGGTGGATGCCCTGGTCGCCGATGCCCTCCTGAACGCAGCCGGTGACGGCGTTCGTGGTACACAGCAGCACGTCGGGGGTACTCTCCCCGCGCGCCGCGGCGTCCCGGGTGTACAGGAGCTGGGTGGAGTGCCCGGGAAAGACCTCGTGGCACACCAGGTGCTTGAGGGCGGAGCGGGTGAACCTCAGGTCCACGTTGAGGTCCATCTGGCCCGCGTTGAAGTTGCAGCGGGCGGTGAAGGGCACCCCGCGCAGGACATTCAGGGCCATGGTGTAGTCGCCGGTGGGATAGATCATGGCGTCGGTGCGGCGCTGGGCCTCCCGCATCAGGTCCTTGAAGGTGCCCTCAAGAACGTCCGGGTCGAGGGCACCGTCCGTCTCGAAGCGTCCCACGCGCTCCGCGAGGGAACCGTGGCGATACCCTGCGTCGGCGAGCAGGGTATCGAGTTCCGCCCGCATCAGGTGCAGGGCGTCGTCGTCCACCGGCGCCGCGGGCACGCCGACGAGCTGTTCGAGCTTCTCCCTGAAGCTGAGCTCCTCGCCCTCGAAGAGCCGGGCGGCGGTCCGCAGGGAGCGCAGCATGTCCTCCAGAAAGGCCTTCCGGGGACCCTCGGGGTAAGTCCGGGTGGCCTCATCCAGGGCTGCGAGTTCGTGGTGGACGTCGTGCCAGTCCTGATAGGGCGCGGCGGGCACCAGGTCGTCCCCCAGGTAGATGGGCACCAGCCCCTCGCTGTCCAGCACCCCGTGGCCGCGCGAGAGCTGGCGTTCCAGCCGGTCCATTCCAGTGGTGAGGGCGGTGAGGCGGCGGCCGACCTCCTGGTCCTGCACGGTCGTTTCCTGAATTGGCATGGGAACCTCCATCCCCATCCTACCGGATGGTTCCGTATGGTGGAATAAACTCGGTTCAGCTTTATTCCACCATGCGGAACAGAAGCATGGCCGGGTCTTGACTTGGAAGAGAAGCGACTCTTACACTTCCCCTACAACAACCGCAAGACAGACGCATTCGTCGATTCCTAGCCCAGGACCCTACTCAGGAGGTAGAGGCATGACCAGGATCAGGCAGTCACGGTATTCCGCTCTGCGAAACAGGACGGCAGTCCTCGCGGCATCCTTCGTTCTACTAGGCGGAATGGCCCTCGCCCAGCAGCGTGGAGGAACGCTCACGGTGGGCCTCGGCTACGACATCGACACGCTGAACGTGTATTCCACGGGCTTCCTGGGGGACGTGCAGGCCGCGGTCGTCGAGGGCCTGCTCGCACCCAACCAGAATGCCCAGTACGTCCCCGTCCTCGCCACGCAGGTGCCCACGACGAGGAACGGTGGCATCAAGATCTCGCCGGACGGCAAGCGGATGACCGTCACCTACAAGCTCCGGCCCGGCGTGAAGTGGTCCGACGGCCAGCCCTTCACCTCCGCCGACGTGAAGTTCACCTGGGAGGCGGTGAAGAACCCCAAGTTCATCGCGGAGTCCAAGGACGGCACCGAGGACATCGAGAGCATCGCCACGCCCGATCCCCTCACGGTGGTCGTGAACTACAAGCGCGTTGCGCCCGACTTCGCCAGCACCCTGTTCACCTTCGGCATCCTGCCCCGGCACACCCTGCAGGGCAAGGACCTCAACACCGACCCCTACAACGAGAAGCCGCTCGGCACCGGTCCCTTCCGGGTCAAGGAATTCCGCCGGGGCCAGTACGTCGTGCTGGAGCGCAACCCCTACTACTGGCGCAAGGACGCCCGGGGCGTGCAACTGCCCTACCTGGACGGCATGATCTTCAAGATCATCCCCGACAGCAACACGCTGGTGACGCAGCTCCGCTCCGGCGAAGTGCAGATGGCGTACGGGGTGCCGTACTCGCAGGTGGGGCAGCTCGGCAGCGTGCCCGGCCTGAAGGTCATCAAGAACAACGTGCTGTCGTGGCAGCACCTCGACTTCAACATGAAGGTGGACGCCTTCAAGGACCCGAACGTCCGCAAAGCCTTCGCGTACGCGATCAACAAGGCGGCGATCAGCAAGGCGCTGGGCGGCTACCCGACGCCCATCAACACGGTGGTCGTGCCGGTGTTCGGTTACACCAACCGCAACGTGCCCCGCTACGACTACAACCCGGCACGGGCGCGGCAACTCCTCGACGCGGCGGGCTGGAAACCCGGCCCGGACGGCATCCGGGTCAAGAACGGCCAGCGGCTCAGCTTCAAGATCATGGCCCAGGCGGGCCGCGCCACCGACGAGGACGCCGAGCAGGTCATCATCGCGTCCCTCAAGGGGGTGGGGATCGAGCTGCAACCCGACAACAAGTCCGGCGTGGCCTTCCGCGACGCGCGCTACAAGGGCAACTACGACCTGTTCTACGGGGGCTGGATCACCTCGGCCGACCCCACCTACAGCGTCTTCTTCGGCACCAAGGGCGTGAACAACGGCCAGGGCTACAGCAGCGCCAAGGTGGACGCCCTGCTCGCCCGGGCGGAAAGCACCCTCGACCCCCAGGCCCGCACCACCGCGCTGCGGCAATTCCAGGTTGAGCTGATGAACGACCTGCCCAGCATCCCGATCACCAGCAACCCTTCCATGATCGTGGTGACGAACAAGCTGGGCGGCTTCGTCCCCAACCCGACCAACATGACGAACTTCGTGAACACCAGCGGGTGGTACCTCAACAAGTAGTGCGTGATGGGGCGGGGGAGACCTCGCCCCTCAAGTCAGGTGACCTGTGAACGTGACTTACCTGCTCAAACGCCTGATCGGGGCGGTGCCGCTGCTGCTCGGCGTGTCCCTGATCCTGTTCGGGGTGCTGCACCTCGCGCCGGGTGGGCCGCTCGACGTGTACGCCGACAACCCCTCGGTCAGTCCCGAGGCCCTCGCGCAGATGCGTACGGCCTTCGGGCTCGACCAGCCGCTGCCCGTGCAGTACGTGTCCTGGGTCACGGCCTTCTTCCAGGGCGAGTGGGGCTTCTCGATTCGCACCGCTCGGCCCGTCGTGCAGGAGATTGCCGAGCGGGTGGGACCCACCCTGCTGCTGGGGGGGACCAGCTTCGTGGTGTCCCTCCTGATCGCCATACCGCTGGGGGTGCTCAGCGCCGTACGCAAGTACAGCGCCGTGGACTACGTCATCACCTTCCTGTCATTCCTGGGGGTGAGCATGCCGGTGTTCTGGCTGGCCCTGATGCTGCAACTCGTGTTCGCGGTGCAGTGGCGGCTCCTGCCCTCGGCGGGGATGCAGACCATCGGCAGCGACTCGGTGCTCGACATCGCGCGGCACCTGATCCTCCCCGCGGGCATCCTGGCCTTCGCGTCGGTCGCGGGCTGGAGCCGCTACATGCGGTCGAGCATGGTGGAGGTGCTGGCCCAGGATTACGTGCGGACGGCGAAGGCCAAGGGCGTTTCCGGGCGGCGCGTGGTGTACCGCCACGCCCTGCGCAACGGGCTGATCCCGATCATCACCGTGGTGGCGCTGGACTTCGCCACCATCCTGTCGGGCGCCGTTATCACCGAGACGATCTTCGCGTGGCCGGGGATGGGGCGGCTCTTCATCGAGAGCATGAACGGCCGCGACTACCCGGTGCTGATGGCCCTGATGATGGTGGGGTCCTTCGCGCTGATCGTCAGCAACTTCGTCGCGGACCTCGCCTACGCCGCCGCCGACCCCAGGATTCGCTATGAGTGACGCGGCCCGCCGTCCTGTCCGCGCCCTGCCCCGCGAACGCGCGCCGGACACGCCCTGGAGCCTGTTCCTCCGCCGCTTCAGGCGCCACCGCCTCGCCGTGCTGGGGTTGGTCGTCCTGACCGTGCTGGGCACGCTGGCGCTGCTCGCGCCGGTCATCGCGCCGTACGGGTTCGACGCGCAGGATCTGAACATCATCGGCACGCCGCAGCCGCCCAGCCGTGAGCACCTGATGGGCACCGACCAACTGGGACGGGACGCCCTGACCCGGGTGCTGTACGGCGCCCGCGTGTCGCTGGCGGTGGGCCTCACCAGCGCCCTGCTCGCCTCCCTCCTGGGCACCCTGGTCGGGGCGCTCGCCGGGTACTACCGGGGCTGGCTCGACACCGTGCTGATGCGCCTGACCGACGTGGTGCTGTGCATTCCGCTGCTGCCGCTGGTGATCCTGCTGTCGGGCATGCTGCGCCCCAGCGTCCCGTTGCTCGTGGGCATCATCGGGGCGCTGGGCTGGATGGGCACCGCCCGGCTGGTGCGCGGGCAGTTCCTGACCCTGCGCGAGCGCGAGTTCGTCGAGGCGAGCCGGGCGCTGGGCGGCAGCCACAACCGCATCATGTTCCGGCACATCCTGCCCAACGCGATCGGCCCCATCATCGTCGCCACCACCCTCGCCGTGGGCAGCGGGATCATGCTCGAAAGCGCCTTGTCGTTCCTGGGCCTGGGCGTGCAGCCACCCACCCCCACCTGGGGCAACCTGCTGAACTACGCGAGCCAGTGGCTCCAGGTCGCCCCGTGGCTCGCGCTCTTCCCCGGACTCGCCATCCTGCTCACGGTCCTCGCCGTGAACTTCCTGGGGGACGGCCTGCGCGACGCCCTCGACCCCCGCACGTAAAGGAGACCTCATGCGTATCACCATCATCGGCGCCGGGGCCATCGGCGGCCTCGCCGGGGCCTGGATGACCCAGGCCGGACACGACGTGACGGTCGTGGACCGCTGGGCGGACCACATCGACGCGATCAAGCAAAATGGCCTCTACATTGATGGCGTGCGCGGCGAGCACCGCGTGCACGTCAAGGCCCTGCACCCCCACGAACTGCAGGGGCCGCTCGAAGCCATCCTGATCGCCACGAAGTCCCAGCACACCCTGGAGGCCCTGGAGAGCGTCCTGCCCCACTTCGGCCCGGACACCTTCGTCGTGTCCTATCAGAACGGCTTCAACGAGCCCGACATCATCGCGTGCCTGGAGGCCGCCGGTCTCGGCGGGGCGGAGCGCGTCATGGGCAGCATCCCCAACTACGGCGGCGCCCTGGTCGATCCCGGCTACATCGAGTTCGTGCACGAGGGACCCATCCAGCTCGGCGAGATGACCGGGGAGCGCACTGGACGCCTGGAGACGCTCGCTGCCTGCCTGAGCGCGCTGACCGAGGTGCAGCTCAGCGACAACATCTGGGGGCAGATCTGGGCCAAGGAGGTGTACAGCGCGCAGGTCGTGTTCAGCGCGCTGGTGGACGCGCCGGTGACCGAGACGCTGGGGGTCGAACGCTACGCGCGGGTGGCGGGCGCCGTCGTCCGCGAGGCGCTGGAGATCGCGGAGGCGAACGGGATCACGGTGGAAGCCTTCGACTTCTTCGACCCCGCCAACTACAAGCCCCAGACGCCCGAGGACACGCAGAAACTCCTCGCCAACATCCACCACGCGATCTGGCTCCTCAAGAAGGACCAGAAGCCGAACCTCCACCAGTTCAAGAAGAAGGGCTCGGGCATCTGGTGGGACATCGTGTACCGCCACCGTCCCTCCGAGGTGCGCTCCTCGAACGGGAAGCTCATCGCCTTCGGGGAGCGGGCCGGGGCGGACGTCCGCCTGAACGCGCGGCTGTGCGACATGATCTACGAGATCGAGGGCGGCACCCGGCAACTCGGCTACCACAACTACGACGAACTGGAGGCGTACGTGCAGAGCCTCGGAAAGGCGCTGCCATGACCCGGGACTCCTCCCGGCTCGGCGTCGGCGTGATCGGCGCGCACGCCTGGGCGGAATCCGCCCACCTCCCCGGCTACCACGCCTACGACCGCGCCCGGCTCGTGGCGATCTGCGACACCGTGCCCGAACGCGCCGAGCGCCTCGCGGAGAAGTTCGGCGCCGAGCGGGTCTACACCGACCACCGGGAGATGCTGCGCGACCCCGACGTGCAGATGGTGGACGTCTGCACGCCCACCGACACGCACCTGCCGCTCAGCCTGGACGCGATCCGGGCGGGGAGGCACGTCCTGTCCGAGAAGCCCCTCGCGCACGACGCGAAGGACGCCTTTATGGCCGCGCGCCTCGCGGACGAGGCGGGTGTGCGCACCAAACTCGGCTTCACCTTCCGCTACTCGCCCGCGATCCGGCAGATTCATCAGTGGATACAGGACGGCACACTCGGCGAGATCTTCCACGTTCACGGCCTGGAGCAGAACTCGCAGTTCCTCGACCCGCACTTCCCGCTGCGACAGGTTCCGGCGGGAGCGAACTTCTCGGAGCTGATCCCGTCTTCGGTGGTGGGGTACGGCTCGCACCTGCTCGACCTCGTCCGCTGGTGCGCCGGGGAGTACCGCAGCGTGATCGGCAGCATGCGCAACTTCGTGCCCGAACGTGAGGTGCGCGGGTACGAGGGCCTCCAGCGCATCAACGTCGAGGACGGCACGGTGGCCCTGGCCGAGTTCGAGAGCGGCGCGCACGGCATCCTGCAGACCTCGTACATTGCCGTGGGCAACTACCCCGGCGTGGAGCTGCGCGTGTACGGCTCGAAGGGCGCGGCGGTCGCGCGGCTGGTGGAGGAGAACGGCATCGCCGAGACCCTGCGCTTCGCTACACCTGACGCGGTCGAGTTCCGTGAGGTCACCCTGCCGGAGAGCGCCTACCCGCCCGGCACCACGCTCCACACCCCCTGGCCGGAGCTGTACTACCGCAACCTCGTGCGGCACTTCGTCGACGAGATCCTCGACGGCACCCCTGCCGAATGCACCTTCTACGACGGGGCGAAGAGCCAGGAGGTCGTGAACGCCATCGTGCAGTCCCACCGGGAGCGCCGCTGGGTGGACCTCCCGCTCATCGAGGCGGAGGTGCCCGCGTGACCGACGCTTCCGGCCTCGCCCAGGAGTACCTGCGGGTCCACGCGGAGTTCCGCCCGGTCGACGCGACCTTTATGGGGCTGCGCGGCCACGACCACCAGCTCCCGCCCGCGGGGGCGGACAGCGTGGAGGCCGAGCTGGACGCCATAGTGGGTCTGAGGGACAGGCTGGGTGCTGCCGCCGCTCCCATGAGCAGCGGCGCCCGGCTCGACGCGCGGCTGCTGGGGGCGCAGCTCACCGTCACGGAGGCGGAACTGCGCCGCGCGCCCCGGCAGCACAACCCGGCGTGGGCGACGGGGGAGGCGGCTTTTTCGGTAATCTCCCTGCTGCTTCCCGGTGGTCCGGGGGACCCGGCCGAGGCGCGGGACGCCCTGCGGGTGCGGCTGGAGGCCTTGCCCGGCTTCCTGGCGCAGGCGCGCAGCCACCTGCATGGCCGCGCGGCCCCACGGGATTGGACCGAACGCGCCCGGCGGGAGGCGCGCGCGGCCGCCACCCTGCTGGAGGACGGCCTGCCCCGCCACCCCCTCTGGCAGGACGCTCTGCACCACCCCGCCGCCCGCGCCGCCCGGGCCCTGCGCGCCCACGCGGAAGACCTCGCCGGACTTCCCCCCACGGACGACGTCGCCTGCGGCGAGGCGCACCTGGAGTTGCTGATGCGCGAGGGCCACGGCCTGCCCTTCGGCCCCCGCGAGGCCCTGGAGCGCGCCACCCTCGCCTTCGACCGGCTCACGGGCGAGCTGGAACGGGACGCGGCCCGCCTCGACCCTGACCGGTCGTGGCCGGAACAGCTCGCGGCGCTGGAGGGGGACGCGCCCGAGGTGGACGGCGTGCTTGATGCCTACCGCACCTGGCACGAGCGGGCCCTGGACGCCGCTGGAGGTCTCGTCACGCCCGAGCGCGCCTACTCCCTCGACTTCCGAATGGCACCGGACTGGGCCGCTGGGGTGAATGACCTGTACTTCCTGTTCTACCGCTCGCCCGCCCCGCTGCGTCCCGGGCACGGCAGCGTGTACTGGGTGTTCCCGCCCGGGGAGGACGTGGGGGCGTACCGGCGCGCTCACAACACCAGCGCGATCAAGCTGATCCACGCCGTCCACCACGGGAGCATCGGCCATCACACCCACAATGCGCGGGCGCGCGAGGCAGCCAGCGTCCTGGCCCGGGTGGCGGGAACCGACTGCGCGAGCGGCATCGCCATGCTGGGCGCAGGCACCAGCGTCGAGGGCTGGGCCTGCTACGCCGAGGACCTGCTGCTGGAGGCGGAGGGCTTCTACACCCCCGCCGAGGCGCTGCTGCTCAAGAGTTACGAGCGGCGCAACGCCGCGTCGTGCATCGCGGACATCAAACTGCACCTCGGCGAGTGGGGCCTGGAGGACATGCGCGCCTTCTACCGGGACCGGGCCCACTTTGCCCCGGGGCGCATCTGGAGCGAGACCACCCGCAACTCCATGTTCCCCGCCACCCGCCTGATGTACTGGCTGGGCACCGAGGCCATCAAGGCCCTGCGCGCCGAGCTGAACCTGCCCCCCCGCGCCTTCCACGACGCGCTGCTCTCGTACGGCCACGCGCCCATGGCGTGGATCGCGGATGAGCTGCGCGCCGCGCGCCCCCAGGAGACCGCATGACCCTGACCCAGGACCGCAAGACTGAACTGCGCGAGCGTTTTCTGCGCGTCGACACCGCCAACGTCGCCGACATCCTCGACGAGCTGGGCCACCCCGACTGCGGGCTGGCGAGCAGCTTCTGGCCCATCCGGGAGCGCCTGGAGAAGATGGCGGGCTGGGCCTACACCATCCGCGGGCAGATGACGCCGTACCCCGGCACGGGTGATCCTAAAAAGATGGAGGCGGTCAGCGGCCTCACCCCCGGGCACCTCAGCGTGTGGAGCGGGGGCGGGGCCGAGGGCGTGTGCTTCTTCGGGGAACTCATCGCTCGCGGCATGCAGCACCGGGGTTGCACGGGTGCGCTGGTGGACGGCGGCATCCGAGACATCGAGTGGCTAGCCCGCATGAACTTCCCGGTGTACGCCCGCTACCGGACCCCGGTGCAGTCCATCGGCCGCTGGCAGGTCAACGCCTGGCAGGTGGAGGTGTACCTGCCCGGCGCCACCACCGCCCGCGTCCGCGTCCGCCCCGACGACTTCATCCTCGCGGACTTCGACGGCACCATCGTCATTCCGCAGGAGATCGCGGCGGACGTGCTGGAACGCGCCGAGGCCCTCACCGAGAAGGAGGCGCATATCCGCGAGGACCTCGACGCGGGCATGAGCCTCCCCGACGTCCTCGCCAAGTACGGGCACGTGTAAGGCATGGACCTCGCCCTTGGGGACCAGCCCGCCATCGTCACCGCCGCCAGCGCGGGGCTGGGGTACGCGACCGCGC
The DNA here is from genome assembly GCF_000381345.1 of Deinococcus apachensis DSM 19763. Lineage (NCBI taxonomy): Bacteria > Thermotogati > Deinococcota > Deinococci > Deinococcales > Deinococcaceae > Deinococcus > Deinococcus apachensis. Next base: position 87,162 of record NZ_KB906409.1, read on the forward strand.
TCGCGCTGGCGCGCGAGGGAGCGCGCGTCGCCCTCTGCTCCCGCGACCTCCACCGGGCCCGGGACGCCGCCGCCCGCATCGAGCAGGAGACCGGCACGCCGGTCCTCGCCTACGCAGCGGACGTCGCGGACGCCGAAGAACTCCGCGGCTTCATCGACCGGGCGTCGGGGGACCTCGGCGATCTGCGGATCCTCGTCTGCAATGCCGGGGGGCCACCCGCCGGGAGCTTCACCAGCCTCACCGAGGCCGACTGGGCCACCGCCTACCAGCTCACGCTGATGAGCGTCGTGCGCAGCGTGCAGGCCGCCCTGCCGCATCTGCGGCGAAGCGGCGGTGGACGAATCCTCAGCATCGTCAGCAGCAGCGTGAAGCGCCCGCTCGACAACCTCACCCTCTCGAACGCGTACCGCCCGGCGGTGCAGGGTCTGTGCAAGTCCCTGAGCGTCGAACTCGCCCCCGACAACATCCAGGTCAATTGCCTCGCGCCAGGACGCATCCTGACCGAGCGCATTCAGGTCCTCGACGAGGCCGCCGCTCGCAAACGCGGCACCACCTGGCAGGAGGTGCGCGCCCGCTCCGAGGGGGAGATCCCCATGCGGCGCCTGGGCACCCCCGACGAGTTCGGGCGGGTGGCCGCCTTCCTGTGCTCGGGGGCGGCCAGTTACGTGAGCGGCAGCACCCTGCTCGTCGACGGCGGCGCCGTCACGTCCCTGTAAGCGGAGTCCCCATGCCCTACGACCCTGAACGTCACGCCGTCCTGCTCGCCGACTACTGCATCTCGGTTCAGCCCGGCGACCGGGTGCTCGTCGCGGCGAGCATCCTCGCCCTCCCGCTCGTGGAGGCCCTGCACCGCGTCCTGCTGCAACGCGGCGCCCGGCCCGTGCTGCGCCTGAGCTATCCCGCGCAGATGGAGGATGTGCAGCGGTATGCCAGCGACGCGGTTCTCGACGCCCTGCATCCCAGCGAGGTCGAGGACGCCCGCACCCTGGACGCGTCCATCCGGATCCTCACGCCTACGCCCCCCGCGCCGGACGTCGACCCACAGCGTGCGGCCCGGCACCGGGCGAGTCTCGCCCCGGTCAGCCCCAGCCGCCTGCACCCCCGCTGGAACCTCACCCTATATCCCACCGAGTACGGCGCTCAGGCTGCCGGGATGACGCTGGCCGAGTACGAGGACTTCGTCGCCCGTGCCATGTTCCTCGATGCCCCCAATCCGGTGGCAAGGTGGGGGGAGGTGCGGGCCTTCCAGGCGGGCCTGATCGACCGCCTGGCCCGCGCGGACGACGTGCACCTGACTGCCGCGGGCACGGACCTGCATCTGAGCGTGAAGGGCCGGTCCTGGAGCAACAGCGACGCCCGGCGCAACATGCCCTCGGGGGAGGTCTTCACCGCGCCGCTCGAGACCAGCGCGAACGGCACCATCCACTTCGACCTGCCCACCCTGTACGGCGGGCGCGAGGTGCGCGGCATCACCCTCACGTTCCGCGACGGGGAGGTGGTGGACGCCGCCGCCGAGGAGGGCCAGGAGGTTCTCCAGGCGGCACTGGGGACCGACCGGGGCGCCCGCTTTCTCGGCGAACTCGGCATCGGCACCAATGCCGGTATCCAGCGTCCCAGCATGAACATCCTGTTCGACGAGAAGATCGGCGGAACGGTGCATCTTGCCGTGGGCCAGGCCTATGCTGAGAACGGGGGCACCAACACCAGCGCCGTGCATTGGGACATGATCCTCGACCTGCGCAAGGGTGGCCGGATGCAACTCGACGGGGAGGACTTTCAGGTCGACGGGAGCTTTGTCGGGGAGGCCGTTCGGTCGCCCGGCGGGTGAGGCAGCTCCACCCTGGGAAGCATGCGCCCGCTTGCCACTCGCGCGCGATGTTCGGGCGGCTCCCAGAAGGGGCGCCGCTCCTGATCCTGGGAGCGGGGAGGGCCACATATGCGCGCTCGGCGCCAGTGACATCGTGGAGCCCGTCCGCTACGGCCCGTTCCGCCTCCTCGCGCGCTCCCTCCCGGCGCGGGCTTTCGGCCGAGGTGCGCTCACTGCCCTGTCCGTTTGAGAAGCGGCCCGAGGTCAGACCCGGCTGACCATCCGTTGCCGGACAAGGACTGTCGAGTTGCAGGGGCCGCCGCAAGGCTGGATGCGTGCACGTCCCTTTGGCGCCGGACAGGACCCGTGATGTCTGGGCGGCCAGCCTGGTTTTCTGGACCAGGTGGGGAACCCGGAAACCACTCCCCCACGATTCTCCGCAGCCAGGGATTCATCCTCCGCGTCCGTGTGGGCTGAATGGAGGGGGAGCAGGGGGCGCGAGCGATCAGAGAGAATGAAGGGTGGACGGCGGTTCGTCGGAGGTGCCCTCCTGGCGAGGCCAGTGCAGGATGGTGCGCAGGCTGCGGCCCAGAATCCACGCCTTCTCCTCGTGCGAAAGCTCCGGGGTATCGCGGAGGTAGTACAGCGACTCGGCCCACGAGTGGTGGTCCCTGCTTTCCGAATGGTCGCTGCCCCACATCACCCGCTCCGGACTGAAGGCCTCGACGACCCGCAGCAGCATGGCGAGCACGTCCGGGTACGGGTAGGTGCCACTGGACAGCCGGGGCGCGTGGCTCCACTTGAGCGCGACGTTGGGGTACTGGGCGAGCGCGAGGACGTCGCCGAAGCCCGACAGGTGGTCGTCGTGGAGACGGCCGGGGACGAGCGGTACGCCGCAGTGATCGACGATAACCGGGACATCCGGAAACTTGTGCAGGTAGCGGTGCAGCAGCCGCGTTCGTCCGGGAAGCAGCACGAAGACGGGCACCTCGTGTTTCTGGGCGGCGGCGAAGACGGGGTCGTCCGCGCCCTCCGCAAACTGGCTGAACCCCTCGGGTGTCCAGGGAACGACCCGCAGGGCCTTGCGTCCCGGTACGGTCCCGATGGTGGCGATAAGCGCGTCGAGTTCGGGATCACGGCGGTCGAAGCGCACGAGGTACGCGAAGCGCTCGGGGTACCGCAGCGCCGCTTCCTCCGCGAGGGGAAAGACGTGCCGGAAGGCACCGTTCGGGAGTTCGTACCCGGGCAGGATCCGGTCGTGTTCGTCGAAGGCCCAGTACTCGTCGTAGAGCAGCGCGTTCACGCCGACGGCGTCCATGATGGCGATGCCTGCCTCCAGGGGGCCGAGGAGGTTGAAATGTACCTGCGCGTCGACAACGTCCATGGAGTCCTCTCGGTGGTGTGGCGGGGGCCAGCGCGGGAGCAGCGGGCGGGTCATGGCAACGACCAGGACTGGATTCGCGGGCAGCGACGGGGCTGAAGGCGACTGTACTCTCTTCGTTGACGGTGACGCTGAAGGGCTCTCCCCACCCCGCCCGTCCTGAACCCGCTGCCCCTTGCCCTCCCGAAAGGAGACGCCGTGTGAACGTCGAGGAACTGACCGTGCAGGAGGTGCTGCAGTCCTATGCCACGGGGACGTTCTCCTGTCAGGCCCTCACCCACGCGTACCTGGAGCGCATCGCTCGCTTCAACCCGCGCTACAACGCTTTCGTTTATGTGAACGAGCACGCGATGCGGGAAGCGAGGGCCATCGACACTCGCCTGGCGGCCGGGGAAGAGGTGGGTGCCCTGGCCGGGATCCCCGTGGTGATCAAGGATCCGGTGGACGTGGCCGGGATGCCGACCACCGCGGGCTGGGCGCCCCTCAGCGAGCGCGCTGGTGGAGTGGCCTTCATCCCCGGGCGCGACGCGCCTGTGGTGGCGCGCCTGCGCGCGGCGGGCGCCATCATCCTGGGAAAGACGAATGTTCCAGCGTTCAGCTTCGACCTGTCGCGCACCACGACGAGTTGGGCGGGACCCACCCTGAACGCGGCGCAGCCCGAACTGGTCCCCGGGGCGAGCAGTGCGGGCAGCGCCACGGCTGTGTCAGGAAACCTGGCCCTCCTGGGGGTGGGGACGGAAACGTCCGGGTCCATCCAGAATCCGGCGGGCGCGCAGGCGCTGGTGGGCGTGAAGCCCACGTTCGGGCTCGTGCCGACGGCCGGGGTGGTGCCGCTCAGCGCCTCCGCCCGGGACGTCCTCGGACCGCTGGCGCGAACGGTGCGGGACGCCGCGGTGATGCTGGACGTGATGGTGGGCGTCTGCCCCGAGGACCCGACCACCCAGGCGGCCAGGGGGCACGGGCCGCGCGACGGGTACGCCGCGGCCCTCCGGGTGGGCGCCCTCCGGGGGAAACGCCTGGGCCTGTACGGGCCGGGATGGCGGGACCAGCCCCCCGGTGAGGAGACACGGCGCCTGTACGAGCAGGCGCTCCAGGAACTGCGTGCCCTGGGGGCCAGCCTGGTGGAAGACCCGTTCGCCGGTTCCGGGTTCGGGGCCTTCATGAAGGGTGTGCGGGCCTCATGGGGGTTCGAGTGCCTGGTGCACGACCTGCAGGCTTACCTGGAGCGCCTGGCGAGCCCTCTTGTGCCCGGCGTGTCAGCGTTGCGGCGGCTGGGCGGGCGGGACCCGTTCGCGGAGGGGGAGGTGCTGGGCGAGCTTCGTGGGCGCCTGGGCAGCGCCCTGGAGGCCCCGCGCGTGCTGCCCGACCTGTCCAGGTTCTGGCACGCGCGCGCGCACTTGTTGCGCGAGTTCGGCACGGTCCTCACCACGTCGGCCCTGGACGCGCTGGTGTTTCCGCAGCGGTTGGGTGATCTCCCGCGGCTGGATGGCGCGGGAGACATCGCAAGCTCGACGGAGCCGGAGATCAACATTGCGGGTTTGCCCGGGGTGACGGTCCCGGCGGGCTACCACACGAGCGGGGCGCCGTTCGCATTGATGTTCCTGGGACCGAAGTGGAGCGAGGCGGACCTGCTCGCGTTCGCGCACGACTACGAGCAGGCGACGCGGTACCGGACGGCGCCCGTCTTGCAGGTCCGCTGAGCGGCTCGTCCAACCGGGCGGATCACGGGCTGCAGCCTGTCGGGCGGGAATGTCGTGTGAAGGAACAAGGACATCCCCCACCTGGGGACAGGGCTGTCCCCCGGGTGGGGAGGAGCCCAGTCTGCTGCAGGCCTCCGCCCCAGTGCGCTGAATGCCGAACGCTGGTCCAGCAGCGGGGGCCCGGCCCTGGTTCCGGCGCCCCCTTAAGTTAGTCGGGGCATTTTGCACGGTGGGATTTGAAAGCGACAAGGAGCTTCCCCGAGCCCGCACAGGAGCGTCGCAGTCGACCACGCCGGGTGGCAGGGCGAGGAAGCTGCTCCTGGATCAGAGCCGGATGCGCCCGTTACGGGAATGGTCAGGCTGGGGGCCAGGGCGGGTCAGCCTCTGAGAAGGCTTCACGCAGAGCGGCGCTCAGGTGCCGGCCGAGGCGCCGGTCCACCAGACCCACGATCAGGGGATTCGGGAAACAGGGCGGCCGGACTTCCAGGAGTCGCTGGACCACCTCACGGTCACTGAGCCCGGGGTGGGCTCGGGCCAGGGCGAACAAGGCCAAGGCTGCGCTGCGGCTGACCCCCGCCAGACAGGAGACATGCAGGTGAGCAGGCTGATGCGTGGTCAGGAACGCGTCCACCAGGTCCAGATGCTCGTCGGTGGGCAGGACGTGACGCCCGGAGTCGAACCAGACGTCGTGGAGCCGCAGATTCAGTCTGGGGCCGTGGTGCCCGGCCAGGCGCCGCGAAGCGTCGGTCAGGTGGGTTCCGGGGTCCAGGGCGACGATCACCGCGATGTCGTCGTTCAAGGTCGGCATATCGGCCTGGCCACTGACGGTGACGTTCATGCTTCAGCCCTCCTGTGGGGGTGCTCCTCCCCATCATGGCCCAGGCGGAGCGAGGAGCCCCGTTGCACCGGGCTTTTACCCTTCCTCTGAGAGAACATCCTGTCCTCCGCACAGGCGAAAAGGCAGGCCGCTGCGGTGCTGTCATCCTGCGCACGGGCGCCGGGACAACGTTCGCCGCGCATCGAGATTCCCAGTGGCGGGGGTCCTGGGCGCAGCGGTCACTTTCCGCACGCGCTGGTGGACGGTCTACAGAGGTCTGTCACGTCCCGCGAGAAGAACAGGTTGTCCAGCCGCACCTCCTCACGGGTGGCTGACTTGACAGACCACAGTTGACGCTTCACCAGCGCGGCCGCTGGGTCATCAACCGTGGCCCGGAGCCACGAAAAACCTCCTCAGCCGCTCACCCCCGGGCCACCATTCCTGCCTCTTGAAGACGGGGCAACCAGTCCGCGTCGTATCAGGTCCGGCGGGAGGCCATTCAGCAGGCAACCTGACTGTCAGGCCTCTGCCGGAAGAGTCGACCCGGCCCAGATGGAGTTTCCAGCGCCATCCCAGGAGGGACAACGTTCGTCACGGATCGGGCGGCGGCCGTATCCACCGGTCAAGTGCGGCAAAGGTAAGTCCCCCCAGTGTCCCCAGCAGCGCGCCCGGGTGGTCGGTGGTGAGCAGCAGGAGTACGCCGCCCCCCACCCCACCCATGAGAAACCCGCCAAGCATGGACGTTCGTCCCAGCAAGGTGATCAGGGGCGCCACGAGAATCCCGAACAGGAGGGTCGCGGGCAGGCCCAGCGTGAATCTGGCCGTGCCGAGGGTCCACGCCAGGACCGGAGCCAGGATGAGGAAGTCAGCCGAGCCGTGGATGACGTCCAGGGTGACCGTGAGGGCGGACGAGGCCATCACGGCCAGGGCCGCTGCCGCCAGCGAGAGCAGGAGATTTCGCAGAATGGTGGACAGCACAGTCCTGAACATGACGAGCACCTTCCCCGCGCGGACCACTGGCCCGCCGCGCCTCACCTGAACTCCAGGAAGGCCGGGGTCTGGAGCGGAGGCGCCCAGGTCAGCCCGGCCAGGGCGAGCAGGCCGCAGAGGAGCAGCCGACGCAGGCGCGTGGGGATGCGTTTGAAGCTGGACATGGGGTTCCTTTCATGGGCGAGGGGGGACCGGGCCGGGCTGGCCCGGGGAGGGCTAGCGGCGGGTCAGCTCCTGAAACACGTAGTCCAGAAGCGCGTCGACGCTGGCGAAATACTGCCGCTCACCGTCCGCCCCCTGGCGGATCGACGCGCGGAACGGGGCCGTGCTCCCCTCGCCCTCGTGTCAGGCCCTGAGGATGTAGACCCGGGACCCTTCACCCTGGTCAGGCGCTTTCTGTTGCCTTGGTCTTGCCATGACCGACCTCCGGAGCGGTGCCTGACAGGTGGTTCCGCGCTGGCTGCCGAGCGGTCTGTGGAACGTCACGCGGCCGCCATTAGGGAAGTTTCGTCCACGCCTGGTCAGGCTCGGTCCGTGCGGGGGGGCTGATTCTCGGCACGGAATGCAGCTTCCCGGCGCGGACGCACACAGTGCCCGCGCTGGGGAAGACGGTCAGTTGCGCAGCAGGCGACCCAACAGACCCGGAACGTCACCCCCGGCCAATTCATCGGGGGACAGGCCCAGGTAAACCGCCCGCGAGGTGCCGCCGCTTCCGAGCCCCGTCCGGCTGACGGCAACAGCACCCTGCACGCCGCTCCCCACGCCCACGGTGAGCAGGTCCTGCCCCTTGGGGTCATCCAGGCGCTTGAAGGCCGCGACGCTCGCCGGGTTGGCGAGACTCAGGGCGCCGAGGTCGCCCATGACACTTCCCGGGCCAGGAAGCACTCCGGGGGCGTCGCGCCGGTACTGGAAGGTGTAGCCCTGCACGCCCAACTGCGTGCGCAGGAAGGTTTTTTGCGCCGCGTTCCTGTCCAGGTCCTGGTCGGTCGCCTGGAAGACGTTGGCGGTGCCGTCCAGCGCCTGCACGAAGGCGGCAGACTGCAGCACCAGCTTGTGATCCGCCCCCGCCAGGTAGGCTGTCATGGACCGCAGGTCGTCCTGGGTGGGCGGCTGGTCCCACTGGTTGCCGGTGTACCACACCACCCCGCTGTACCTGTTCAGCCTGGCCGCGTCCGGGCCGTTGATGGCGGGCACGTCGGTGGTGATGCTGCCCGACTTGACCACAAACACGTCAAAAGCCTTGCCGGAGAGAGCGGCGCGCATGGTGGCGTCGAGGGCCGAGAGGGGTCGGGAGGCGTCCTGCGGCGCGCCGTTGTTCGCGCTGCGGTCGGCGTCCACCAGCAACCATCTCTCCACCTTCACCCGCACGCCGGTGGTCTTGCTGACGCTGCCGTTCGTCCCGTGAACCGTGAGGGGGTAGGTGCCCGCCGGGACGTTCGCGCCCACCGTCAGGGTCAGCGCGCTGGACCCACCCTGCTGGGGTCCGAAGGCGCCGCCGATCCTGTCCGCCCCACCTCCCGCCATCGGCCCCTCCAGCTTCAGGTTCACCACGCCGCCGGGCTGGGCGGGGCGGGTGATGCGAATGCTGGTCGTGCCGCTGCGTGCCGGGGCGATGTTCAGTTCACTGGGTTGAGCCGCGAGTGTGAAGTCGGGGTCGCCGTCTGGTGCCGGGGCGCTCGCCCCACCCCCGCATCCCGCAAGCAGCGTGGTCAGGAGCATTATTCCGATCATGGTTCGTCTGGGCATGTCTTCCCTCCTTGGGTGAGGGCAAGGTAGGTGGGGGGGGAGGACAGGCGAGTGACAGCCCGGGGCGGGTACCGGGAGGGCCAGAAGGGACGCGGCCTTCCGCCGGACCTCTGGCGCCTGTTCGGCGTGACGTCGGGCCTGGGCCTGACCGGCATTTCCCCTCACATTGACTCCCGCAATGATCAACAACGGCCGTGGCGACGCCAGCTCCGGTCCTGGCTGGGCGGGACCTGCGAACTGGATTCAGGCACAACCCATCGCCGGGACCGGTTTCAGCCAAGTTTGTTCGGGCTCAAAGGAGCCGGGAGCGTGTCATCCCGCTGTCCTCCCCGATGGGTCAGTGTGAAAGCACGGCGGCTGAGGAGGCGTACCCCTGGACGCACGGTCCTCCTCACGCAACCCGCGGATGGAAAGGAACGACATGCGAAACAAACGAATACTCCTCTGGGGCCTGACCGGCGCCCTCACCGCCTGCGGCAACGGCGGCACCCCCACCAGCACCCCCGACGTGGGCACCCCGACCGGCCCCGCCGTGCACGCCACCGTGGGCGCCTCGGGCGGCACCTTGAGTTCCGCGGACGGGCGCCTCACCCTGACTGTCCCGCCGGGTGCGCTGAGTCGAGCACCGACCTCACGATCCGGCCGATCACGAGCACGACGCCGCACGGGCCGGGCATCGCGTACCGCCTCGGTCCCGAGGGGCTCACGTTCGCCCGGCCCGCCCAGCTCACCTTCCGCGACCCCGGGGGGCGGATCGCGAACGCGGGGCACCTCGTCGCGTCGCAGGACGCGGCGGGTGTGTGGCAGGCGCACCTCGACACCGTGCAGGACCGCGGGGCGAGCACCCTTACCGTCTCCACCACGCACTTCAGCGACTGGTCGTGGGCGGAGGCGTACCGGCTCACCTCCGCCCGGGCAGACGTGAAGGTCGGCCAGAGCGTCAAGTTCACGCTGCTGTCCTGCCTGGGGGCGGGCGACGACCTGCTCGCGCCCCTCGTGCCGACCTGCGCGCCCTACACCCTCACCCCATTCACGCGCAACTGGGCGGTGAACGGTGCGGCGGGCGGGAGCGCTGCAGAGGGCACGGTCACCAGGGACGAGGGGAACACCGCGAGCGGCACGTATGCGGCCCCAGCCAGGAAGCCGGGCATCAACCCGGTGGCGGTCAGCGTGGATCTCATCCCCAACGAGAGGGCGAACAACACCGTCCGCCTCGTAGCCTATGCGCGCGTCACGGAAGACGGCCCCACCTGCGAGGAGATCGTGAAAGGCGCGTACAGATGCGTCTACCGCCTCACGACGTGGAATGGCAACAGCCTGCCCTACACGCTGCCGAACAAGGACCCTTCGTCGGACGCACGCGACCGGCTCACGGGTGGCTTCCTGCAACTGAACACCACTGATGAGGACCTCGCGCTGGGCTCCGGCACCTACGAACTGCGCTTCGAATACGACCACAAACCGGCCGGAAGCTCGGTGGAGGTGCATCGGGTCCGCAACGACGCCGGGGACTATGGCTCGAACATTGACCTCTCGGCCACGACCTTCACGTCCGTGTCGGGCCTGAAGTACTCGAGCACCCTCCGGGACGGCACAGTCACCGTGAACGGCTTTCCGATGGGCACGGAAACCTTCGACGGGGACGTGAGGCTGGACTTCGCCAGGTGAGGGCGGTGCCGCGCCGACCATGCCCAGCTTGTACACCGTCACCGGGGACGCCTGCCACCCGGACGGGTGGATGAGGAGAACTCGCGTGTTCCGGGCGTGGGCTACCGAACGACTTCGTCCCGGGTCTCGCCCCGCCTAGCGTGCAGGGCCCGCGCCTGCTCGTCCTGCCCAAGCCGCGCGAACAGGTCGGCCGCCTGGGTATAGAACCCTTCGGCCTCATGGGGGCGCTGGTTGTCCCCGGCCTGTTCGGCGGCCCGCACGAACCAGCTTGCCGCGTGGGCGAGGTCCCCGCCCTCCAGCCAGTGCCGGGCGACCCGGGCGGGTTGGCCGTGGTGCCGCACCAGGGTCCTCGCGCTCGCCCGGTGCAGGAGCCCGCGGACGGACTCCGGGATGGTCGCCAGAATCCCTTCGAGGACGAGGTCGTGGCTGAAGCGCTCCCCCTCCACGATCTGCGCGGCCTCCAACTCCGCCCAGCTCTCGGCCACGTCGAGGAGGGGGGCGTGCAGCACCTCGGCCACGAGTTCCAGGGTGAAGTCCTGCTGCAAGACCGCCGCCGCCCGGGCCGCCTGGAGCGCCGATTTGGAGAGCCGCCCCACGCGCTGCGCGAGCACCTCATGCACCCCGGGGGGTAGCGGGAGGCGCCTGTTCCCCGCGCCCCCCGTCTCGATGAGGTGGCGCACGGTCTCCAGTAACCACTGCGGATTCCCCCCCGTGAATGCCCGCAGGTCGTCCAGCCGTGGACCCAACTCCGGCACCTCCAGGCTGCCGACGAGCGCGCCCACCGCCTCCTCGCCCAGCGGCTCCAGCTCGATGCGGATGGCGACTCCGGCGGCGACCTGCCCCTCGATCATCGCCTCCCCCTCGGGAGAGAGTTCCCCGCGCCGGGAACAGGTGATGAGGCGGGGAATGCCGCCCGGCTGTCCCAGGGGAAAGACCGACGAGAACAGCACGTACCCGGCCTCCAGGGTAGCGGGGTCGCTGCAGTGCATATCGTCCACGATGAAGGTCTCGACCTCGCGCAGGCCGAGTTCGAACACGTGCTGGATCGCGGCCAGCAGGGGGGTGGTGAGGGGGGCGGGCTGGGTCGGCGCGTCCGTCCCCGCGGGGGCCAGCTCGGGCACCAGCGGGGCGAGGGACGCACGCACCCAGGGTTCCAGCGGCAGGTCCGGGTGCAGGCGCAGGATCTGGCGGATGTTGCGGGCCGAGCCGATGTACGGGACCGGTCCGTCGCCGGGCCGGCCGTTCATGGACAGCACCCGGCCGTGGGCGTGGGCGAAATCCAGCGCCAGGCGGGATTTGCCCTGCCCGGGATCACCCAGGAGGTGGATGATCTGGCCGCGCCCCCACGCCTCCTCCATGCGGGCCCAGGCGTCCTCCCGGCCCACGAGCCGGGGCGGGCGCAGCACGCTGAGCGGAAGGCGCGAGCGGCTGGGGGTGGAGGGCAGCCGTCCCGCGTCCACTGCCTCCGCCAGCGCCCGGGTGTCCGGCGAGGGGGACACGCCGAGTTCGCGCCGCAGCACCTCCTTGCAGCGGCGATAGGCGTCCAGCGCGGCGGCGCGGTCCCCGTTGAGGACGTGCAGGCGCATCAGGGTGCGCCAGGCATCCTCCCGCAGCGGGTCACGGGTCAGGAAGTGCAGCGTGAGCGCGAGGGCCTCGCTGACCTGCCCAGCCTGCTCCAGGCGCGCGATCCGGCCCAGGGCGGCGGCGGTCCGAGCGGTCTCCACCCGCTCCCGGGTCGCCGTCAGCCAGTCCCACAGGTCGGGCGTGTCCCCCAGGTCGACGCCCGCCAGGAACTCCCCGTCCTCCTCCACCGGCTCGCCCCGCAGGAGGTCGGCGGCGTCGCACGTGACGCCGTGCAGCCGGAGGTCCGGGCCGGGCCCCACCAGCTCCGCCCCGCACTGCTTCCGGGCACGCCCAAGCACGTGAACCAGGTTGTTGCGCGCCGCGCTTGCGGGGGTGTCCGGCCACAGCAGACCCGCCATCCGCAGGCGGGGAGTGGGCCCCTCCAGGGCGAGGTACGCCAGCAGGGCGGCAGTTTTGCGCTCGCAGGGCGACACGCGGCCCGAGGGGGAGACGAGCCGGGGGGGGCCGAGCACCCGCAGCCGCCATGTGGGAGCCTCTGGCATCACCGCGAGTCTAGCAACGCCCCACCCGGCCCGGTGGACGATCTGCGGCCCGTCACGCCTGGGCCAGGCGACGCTGCCGCACCGCGTCGAGGATCTGGGCGTTCACCGCGTTGCGGGCGGTGAAACCCGGGCGGTACTCGGGCGGCACATGTCCGGTGAGGGCGCCCTGCAGCCACGCGGTGGCCTCCTCCAGGGCGCGGTCCGCCCCGGGATCGTTCAGGGCGAGCAGGACCTGACAGAGGGTGAGGTGCGCCTCCCCGCGCGAGATGTCGGCAGGCTCACGGTGGGCCAGCAGCCGGACGGCCTCCTCCGCGTGGCACCGCGCCTCCGGGAACCGGCCCGCGCGCCCCATCGCCTGGGCGACCCGCACGTGGGCCGTGACCTCATATCCCCCCAGTTCGTGGGCCTGGGCGACCCGCAGGGCCTCCCGTGCCCAGGCGAGCGCCCGCTCGGGCGATTCGAGGGGCCCGCGCGTCAGCCACCAGCGGATGCGGGGCAGGGGCCGCGTGTTGCCTTCCAGGGCGCGCTCGGCCTCCCGAAAGGTCTCCTCGGCCTCCTGGGCGCCCCGCGTCGTCAGGACACGGGCGAGGGCGATCAGGGCCCGCGAGCGGGAGGTGGAGGGCAGGTTCGGCCACGTGCTCGCGGCCCGCGCGTGAGTCTCGGCCTCCTCGGGCGACCCCAGGGTGAGCAGCAACTCGGCCAGGCTGGTGTGAAGCTGGGGACGCGCCCAGCCCCCGCCGTCGGGCAGGGCGAGCGCCTCCCGGTACCGCCGCAACGCGAGGTCGTACTCGGCGAGGTCGACATGGGTCTGCGCGATGAGCATGGCGCGGGTCGCGTCCCACTGCAGCGCCCCGTCCGCGCGCCGCGCCACCGCCTCGGCCTGCCACAACACGTCCTGCGCCTCCCGGGCTCGCCCGAGTTCGGCGAGGCAGATCCCCAGGTTGGCGAGCGCGACCGGCTGGAACTGCGCGCCCCCCAGCCGGTCCAGCAACGCGCAGGCCCGGCGGTGGTGCTCCTCGGCCTCGCGGTGGCGGTCCTGGTGGTCGAGCACGACGGCGAGGTTGCTGAGGTTCGAGGCGAGGTCCCCCGTGTCCCCCAGGGGTTCGAGCAGGGTCACGGCGTCCGCGAGCACCGAGGCCGCCTCGGCCATGCGTTCCTGCGCCCACAACGCGGCCCCGACGTCCGCGAGCAGGTTGGCGCGCAGCGGCACGTCGTCCACCCCGCCGAGGCGTGTCAGTCCTGCGCGCGCCGCCTCCTCAGCCTCCGCGCCCTCGCCGTACGCGACGTGCAGCTCGGCCTGGAGGTGCCAGGCGCGGGCCGACCGCGTGGGCCCGCTCGCCCGCTCGAACAGGGCGTCCAGGGACGCCTGGCGGGCCGCCCGGTCGGGGCTGGTCTGCAGCACCTCCGCCCGGCGCGTGAACGCGGCGAAGGCCGCCGCGTCCTCCCCGGCCGCCTCGAGGATCAGCGCGGCCCGCTCGAAGAACCCCGCCGCCTCGCGCAGACGCAGCCTTCCCGCGGCGGCCTCGCCCGCGCGCAGCAGCCACGGGGCCGCCTGCCGGTCGTCGCCGCCCTCCAGCCAGTGACCCGCAATGCGCGCCGGGTCGGCCTGATGCTGGGTCAGCACCCGGGCGCTGGCGCGGTGCAGGACCCGCCCGACGGCCGCCGGGGTGCCCGCGCGCACCGCCTCCGCGATCAGGTCGTGGCCCAGCCGCTCCCCCTGCACGAGCTGCGCCGCCTCCAGCTCCTCCCACGCGCTGACGGTGTCGAGCAGCGGCAGCCCCAGCGTCTCCGTGATCAGCTCGAGCGTGAAGTCGGCCTGCAGCACCGCCGCGGCCCGCGCCACCAGGGTGGCGCGGTGGGAGAGGCGCGCGAGACGCTGTTCGAGCACCGACCCCGCCTGGCCGGGCGGCGGCAGGCGGGACGGCAACCCCCGCTCCAGGCCCCCGTTCTCGTGCAGGTACTTCACCGTCTCCAGGATGAAGAGCGGGTTGCCCCCCGCGTAGCGGGTGAGCTGCGCGGCGAGCCCCTCCGCCTGGGGGAGGCCCAGGCTCTCCACCAGGGCGCGCACGTCGCGGTCCGTGATGGGCTCCAGCTCGATCAGCACCGCCACTCCCGCCTCGATCAGCCCGTGAACGAGGGCGTCCGCGCGCGGGGACAGTTCGCCCGCCCGGAAGCCGATGAGATGCCGCGCGATCCCGTGCGCGCCGAGGGGATAGGCGCTCGACATCATGAAGGCGCCGTACTCCAGGGTGGCGTCGTCGTAGGACTGGAGGTCGTCCAGCACGACGACCGTGAGGCCCGCCATGGCCCTCCGGGTCACCGCCAGCAGCGCCCCGTGGAAACGCTGCACGTCCGCCTCGTTTTCCAGGGGAGGCGCGGCCACGCCCGCCTCCCCGTACTCGGGCAACAGGCGCGCGAGTTCCGCCCGCTCGTGCGCCTCCAGGGGAAGGTCCGGGTGCCGGGCGAGGTAGGTGCGCGTGTTGCGGGTCGCGCAACTGTACGGCACGCTGGTGTCCCCGGGTCGGCCGTCCAGCGAGAGGTATGCCCCCTTCGAGTCGGCGAAGTCGCGCAGCAGCCGGGTCTTGCCCACCCCCGGCGCCCCGGTCACGAAGATCAATTGGCCCGCCGCCCAGGCGGCCTCTAGCCGGGCCCAGGCGTCGGCTCGACCGACCAGGGCGGGTGGCGGGAGGGGCGGCAACGTTGCTCGCGCGGGCCTGGGGAGCCGCGCCCCCCGCGCGATCTCCCGCGCGAGGTCACGGGTCTCGGGCAGCGGCTCGGTGTGCAGGTGCTCCCGCAGGGTGGAGACGCACCGGTCATAGGTCCGCAGGGCCGCCCGCGCGTCGCCCTGGAGGTACTGGAGCCGCATCATGCGGCGCCACGCGTCCTCGGACAGGGGCAGCACGCGCAGCAACTTCTCGGCCGCCTCCGTGGCGGCAGACAGGTCCCCCTCCCGTTCAAGGCGAGCGCACCGCTCGGCCAGGCGCTGCGCCCCCACCGCCTCGCAGCGTTCGCGCCACACCGTCAACCAGTCGAAGAGATCGGGCCGGTCCCCTAGGGTCAGACCCTCCAGCAGGGGCCGGACGGCGTGCTCGGGGTCCAGGACCTGCCCCTCCAGCAGCGCGCGGACATCCGTCTCGACGAAGGGGGCCAGCGCCAGCGGATCGGCCCCCTGCACGAGGTCCGTCCCGAAGGCCTTCTGCATGCGCCTCAGCTGCTGCACCAGGTTGTTGCGCCCGGCCTGCTCCGCCGTCCCGGGCCACAGCAGGTCCGCCAGTCGGGCGCGGGGCAGGGGACCTTCCACCGCGAGCAGGGTCAGGATCTCCAGCGTCCGCCCGTCACAGCGCACGGGAGTGCCGTCCGGCGCCCGCAGGCACGGCTCACCCAGCAGCGTGAGCTGCCATGTCCCCAAGTCGTTCATGATGCCTTCATTCTAGGGTGTCCTGGTCCGGATGCGGAGGCCTCAAGGGGCAGTGGGCAGGGTGGAGCGGGCGCGGGAGCCAGACTGCAGCCGAATCTTCGACCTTAGGTGGCACGCCCTAACCCCCCGTGCTGCCGCGGGCTGTGGTGAGGTCGTGCAGGCCACGGTCCAGGGTGGCCGCCACGACGGCGACGGCAAACAGTGCCGTCATGCCCAGCAGCGCGGCGGTGAAGGGCAGGCGGTCCAGGGCCACGCCCCCCAGCAGCACGCCCAGCGGGGAGGCCAGCATCGTCAGCACCGCGGACGCCGAGAACACCCACGCCCGCAGTTCGGCGGGCGTGCGCTCCTGCAGGATGGTCGGGATAAGCGGGCCGTTCGGGCCGGAGATCAACCCGCCCACGAAGCAGACAGCCACGGCCACGGGCAGCGTGGGGGCGAGCGCCAGTCCCCCGAAGAGGCCGCACAGGCCCCAGACGCTCGCCAGGAAGGTGGTGCGCCGGGACCAGCGCCCGCCGAAGCGGCCGAACAGCAGGGCACCCAGGACCGACCCGACGCCGAACGCCGACACCAGGGTCCCCAGCCCCACGGCGTCCTCCGTGCGGCGCGCGAACACCGGCAGGACCACGGCGAACAGCGCCGCCATGAGCGCCCCGAACACCACGCTCGATCCGAAGATGACGCGCAGGGGGCCGTCGCGCCAGAGCCACCGCCATCCGGCCCAGCGGTCGATGTCCACCCGGGGAAGGAGGTCGGGCGCTTCACGCTCACGCCCGCGCGCAGACCTGGGCACGCCCCACCCGATCAGGGCGGCGGACACCAGAAACGACGTGGCATCAATCCACAGCACCCGGCTGGCCCCGAGGGTGCTGATCAGCACCCCCGCCAGCAGCGGCCCCGTCCAGCCCGAGCCGCTCTCGGCCACCTCACTCAGGGTGTTGGCGTGTTCCAGCGGCACCCCACCCTCCCGGGCGAGGTCGGGGAGCAGGCTGGCGCGGGCGGTGCTGCCCGGGCCCTCCAGCAGGGCCCGCGCGAAGGCGAGCACCGCCACCTCCCAGAAGGGCAGCCGTCCGCCCAGGGCGAGCAGGGGCAGCAGGGCCACGGCCAAGGCACTCAGGACATCCGAGAGGATGCTCGCCCGGCGGTAGCCCAGGCGGTCGATCAGGTCAGCGCCGAAGAGGAACGACAGCAGGCCGCCGCTCAACCCGCATAGCGCCACCACCCCGGTCAGGGTGGGGCTGCCCGTGGACGAGAGCACGAACCAGGGCACCGCCAGTTGGGTGACGGCCGAACCGTGCCAGGAGATGGCGTTGGCGAGGGTCAGGGTGTACAGCGGCAGACGGCCGGAACGAGAAAGAACAGCAGAGGGGACCATGGTCACTCCGTGGTGGACCGCGCCCGGTGAGGGCACGGCGAGAGAACGGCAGGCGAGGAGCCAGCTCGTTCCCCACGGGCAGACCGCGAGGCATCAATGGGGGTCTGGGCGCGTGGGGAACTCAATTCCCACGGCCGGAGACGGCGCCGCAAAGTGTGCCAGGCATAGATCCCTCCTTTTCTGTTCCCAGGGTAACGGGAGAGCGGCCTGGGGGAATACGCCGGATGGCGCAGCGGGCGGGGGGCCCGGAGCCGGGCCTTCTCCTCCCCGTCGCGGTTCAGGGCACCGGGTGGAGGTCGTAACGCGCCGTGAGATCGGCCAGCACCCCCAGGTCCTGCGGGGGCCAGGACGGCGAGGCCGCCACGATCCCCGCGAGATCGGAGAAGTAGCCCTCGAAGCCGCCGGGCGTCATGAAGGTCAGGAAGCGGGCGGGCTGGTCGAAGGGGTTGGCGAAGGTGTGGGCCACGCCCGGCTCGACCCGCAGCGCCTCACCCGCGCGCACCACGCGGCGCTCGCCCTCCATCTGGAATTCCAGGTGGCCGCCCAGGATATAGAACGCCTCGGTGAAGGTCGCGTGCGTGTGGGGAGCGGGACCTCGGAAGTGAGGCTGGCAGGTGTACTCCAGCAGGGACCACGCGCCGTTCGTGTCGCTGCTCACGACGTGGAAGACCAGCGTGTTGCCCAGAACGTGCAGGGTGCGGGGAGTGGAAGTCTCGGTGATCGTCGCCGTCATGGGTCGCCTCCTCGCGCGGCGGGTTTTCCGAAGTTCGCGCGTGGCTTCAAGGTACGGAGCGAGCGGGACTGCACGCGCCGTGCGGTTGGAGGAGAGTGGTGGGCGACGGTCGCCCCCTCTATTTGGAGGGGACGTCCGGCGAGGGGCTCAGCCCCGGTCCTGCTCCAGGGCCACCCGGGTGGCCGCGGCACGGGTCCGGACACCGAGCTTTGAGAACACCGAGCGCACGTGCCCGGCCACGGTGGTGACGCTCACCCCCAGCCGGGCGGCGATCTGGGGATTGGTCAGGCCCTCGCTGAGCAGCCGCTGCACGTCCCGCTCCCGCCCGGTGAGGTCGAACGCCGAGCCTGTGGGACGGGTGGCCGGAGCTGTCGCACTGGAAATCACCTCCAGGGCGAGGGCGCACGCATCATCAGCGGTCAGCCCCCGGCCTTCCCGGACGAGCTCGGTAAACCTGGGGGTTCCCAGCGCCTCCCGGGCCAGTTCCAGCAGCGCGTCGAGGGCCGCCAGATGGCTCGGAATGGGCCGGATGCCCACGCTGGCCCACCGCTGATCCGCCGCCCCCCTCAACCGCGCGGCGGTCGCGGAGTCGAGCCGCCCGAAGGTGGCGGAGAGTCCCGCGAGGGCGTAACCCACCACCGCCGCGTCCTCCAGATCCAGGGCATGGGTGAGTGCCTCGAACAGCAGGTCGCGCGCGCGCTCCTCCTCGCCCAGGGGCAGGAGCATCGCCGCCAGCGCGGTCGCCGCGTACCCACCCGAACTCCAGCTCCCCGCGGTAGGCCGCCAGGCCGCGCTCCAGGTGGGCCACGCCCGCCTCGCGCTCCCCCTGATTGGCGAGGTGCCGCCCCAGCGCCGTGTGGGCCAGCCCCACTGCCCACGGGTCGCCGGAGGTCTGGGCCACCTCCACGGCGCGGTGCAGGATCGGCAGGGCCGGTTCCAGCGACGTGAAGGAGGCCCCCATGCCCCACAGGGTGAGGGCGCGCATACGCAGCAGGGGCGGCGCCCCCGGGGGCAGCAGCGCGTGCGCGTCCCGCGCGAGGGTGTAGGTGACCGGGAACTCGCCCTGCACGTGGGCCATCGCCGCGGCGACGAGCAGGGTGCGTCCCCGGTCCACGGGCGTGAGGTCCCCGGTCAGGACGGCCGCCGCCTCCCGCACCGGTGGCGTGAGCGCGAAGCGGTCCCTGTCCCGCACGACCAGGCCGTGCTCCACGAGTGCCGTGAGGACGTCGAGCGCGTCTGCCGCGCCCCCGGCCACCGCCTCGAATGCGTCCAGGTCGAAGTTGGCGGGGAACACGCCGAGACGGGCGAACACCTCGCGGGCCTCTGGCGGCAGCAGGTCGTGGCTCCATTGCAGGGTCGCCCGCAGGGTCCGGTGGCGCGGCGGCACGTCGTGGGTGCCGGAGGCCAGCAGGGCGAGGTTCAAGCGGGCGAGGACTGCGTCCAGGGGCAGCACCCTCAGCCGGGCCGCGGCGAGTTCCAGCGCGAGGGGCAGGCCGCCCAGCGCCCGCACGAGCCGGGCCACGCTCCCCGCATTGGCGGCCGTCAGCGCGAAGCCGGGAGAGGCGCGCCGCGCCCGCTCCGCGAACAGCCGCCCGGCGGCCGACCTGCCGACCTCGTGCAGGTCGTGCGAGGCGGGCACACCGAGCGGGGCGAGGGGAATCTCCAATTCTCTGGAGAGGTGCAGCGGCACGCGGCTGGTCACCAGCAGGTGCATCCGCGGCGCACCGCGCAGGAGTGCGGCCACGAAGGGCACGGCCCCCAGGACGTGCTCGAAATTGTCGAGCAGCAAGAGACCCTGGCGGTCCCGCAACGCGTCCAGCACTGCCGCCGTGGCGTCCCCGGCGACGCGCAGGCCGAGCACCGCAGCCACTGCATCGGGCACGAAGCGTGCGTCCTGCACCCCATCGAGGGCCACGACCCAGGCACCACCCTCGAATTCCGGGGCCAGCTGACGCAGCAGTTCCGCCG
Source organism: Deinococcus apachensis DSM 19763 (assembly GCF_000381345.1). Classification (NCBI taxonomy): domain Bacteria; kingdom Thermotogati; phylum Deinococcota; class Deinococci; order Deinococcales; family Deinococcaceae; genus Deinococcus; species Deinococcus apachensis. The sequence continues at coordinate 106,888 of NZ_KB906409.1, forward strand.
CGCAGCGCGTCTTGCCAATACCGCCCGGCCCGGTGAGCGTCACGAGGCGTTCCCCCCCGTCCCGCAGGGCCTGACGTAGCCGGTCCAGATCGGCCTCCCGCCCCACCAGCGGGGCCAGGCCAGCGGGCAGCACCGACGACAGATCGGGAAGAACGGGCGCGTCCGTGTTCATGGAGTTCTCCTGATGTTACCCGTCTCCGGGGCGGGCACGATCTCCTTGTTCTACCCGGGTAGTATTGACGTCACAATATTAGCCGGGTAATATTCAAGCATGGAAGAGCACTTCACCGTCTTTGTGGGAGACCGCCACCTCATCTCGGGTCCGTTGCGGGAGGTGCTGGCACAGGTCAAGGCCCGGGAGGAAACGTCCGAACGTCCCCTCCTGATCTTCAACCACACCGGCAACCCCGTCGACTTCGACCTGCGCGGCCCCCTGGACGAGGTGATCGCCCGTGTTCAACCCCCCCGCAAGCCCGCCGGGCGGGGGCGCCCCCGGCTCGGCGTGGTTGCCCGCGAGGTCACGTTGCTGCCCCGCCACTGGGACTGGCTGGAAGCCCAGCCGGGGGGAGCGTCCGCGGCCCTGCGCCGTCTCGTCGACGAGGCCCGCAAGCGCGACCCGGGCCGCGAAGGCGTGCTCGCCGCCCAGACTGCCGCCGACCGCTTCCTGGGGGTGATGGCGGGCGACCGTCCCGGCTATCAGGAGGCCTCGCGCGCCCTGTACGCCCGTGACCGCGTCGCGTTCGAGGCCCACATGGCGGGCTGGCCCCCGGATATCCGCACCCACGCCCTGAACCTCGCCGCTCCCGCTTTCGAGGAGGTACCCGCCACCCCCACTCCCTGAGCCTCCTCCTGCCTGAACGGGCGCCCCCACGGCGCCTTCTCCCCCGCGTTGCCAGGACAGCGCGGACGCCCTCCCGTATTCCTTTCCCCCGGAGAACCCCATGAGCCACGCCCGCCCCCCCGGCCTCGCCTTCATCTTCGTGACCCTGGTGATCGACATGATCGGCCTCGGCGTCATCATTCCCGTCGTGCCCGAACTCGTCGGACAGCTCGCCGGAGACGCCCGGAGCCTGGGGCTGCTCATCGCCCTGTACGCCCTCGCCCAGCTCCTGGCCGCGCCCGCCCTCGGCGCCCTCTCCGACCGCTACGGGCGCCGCCCGGTCCTGCTCGGCGGGGCCCTCCTCGCCGCCCTCTCCTACACCCTGGCGGCCCTCGCGCCGACGCTGGGGTGGCTCTTCCTCGCGCGGGCCCTGGGGGGAATCGCGGGCGCGACGGTCGGGGTGGCGAACGCCTACATCGCCGACATCAGCACCTCGGCGAACCGGGCACGCCACTTCGGCCTCGCCGGTGCCGCGTTCGGCCTGGGGCTCATCGTGGGTCCGGCCCTGGGCGGCCTGCTGGGCGCGCACGGCCTGCGCCTGCCTTTCATCGCCTCTGCGGCTCTCGCGGCCCTGAACTTCCTGTACGGCCTGCTCGTCCTGCCGGAGTCGAGGCGCGGCGTATCCGCTCCCTTCGCTCCCCGCGCGCTCGTGCCCCTGCGGGCCCTCGGCGTTCTCGGCCGTTTCCCAGGTCTGCCCCTGCTCGCCGCCGTCGGCGTGCTCGCCAACCTCGCCACCCAGTTCCTGACGAGCACCTGGGTGCTGCACGGCACGGTCCGCTACGGCTGGAACGCCAGCACGAACGGACTCACGCTCACCGTGGCCGGGCTTCTCGGGGTGTTCGTGCAGGTCGCGTTGCTGCCGCGGGTACTCCGGCGCCTCGGGAACGAGCGCACCATCGTGGCCGCCATCGTGCTCGGCGCGCTGGGGAACCTGCTGTACGGCCTCGCCGCGCAGGGCTGGATGCTCTACGCCGCCATGCTGGTCGCCTCGCTCGGCGGTCTGGGAGGCCCTCCCCTGCAAGCCCTCATCGCGGGGAAGGCGGCCCCGGAAGCCCAGGGCGCGGTGCAGGGCGCGCTGGGGGGACTGAACGCCCTGTGCGCGGTGGTCGGCCCGCTCGTCGCCACCGCCCTGTTCGCCCACTTCACGGCCCCCCACGCCTCATTCGCCCTGCCCGGCGTGGCCTTTTTCGCCGCCAGTTTGCTGCTGCTCGCCAGCCTCGCCGTCTTCCGGGTCACGGCCGCCCGGTCCATCCCCTCCGGAGAACCCGCATGACCGGTCCCACCGCCCCCCGCCGCTACAAGGGCTTTACCCCCACTGCCGGGGTCTACCGCATCCTCCACCTTCCGTCCGGCCGGACCCTTCTTGGCGCCAGCCCCCACGCCCAGGGGATGCTCAACCGGCTCCGTTTCCAGTTCACCCTGGGCAGCTTTCCGGGGAAGACCCTGCAGGGCGACTGGAACGCGGATGGCGAGGCCGCCTTCCGCTTCGAGATCCTCGACGTGCTCGCCCCGGACGCGAACGGGGAGGTGGGGGACGCCGACCTGGCGGAACTCCTGAACCTGTGGGAGGAACGGCTCGCGCTGCCCGCCGGGCAGAGGTACGGAGCGAAGGGGGCCTGACCACGGGCGTCACAGACCAACAAGGCGAGGAGTTGCCGTCAAGCCCTCCTCGCCTTGCTTCTGATGGTGCTCAGCGCCGCACCTGGTCCTCCGCCATGACCCAGGGTCCGCCTCAAGGATGGCTGAGTTGCCAGGCGGTGACGAGCCGGGCGTACAGGGTCCGGAGCACAGGCCCGACGACGGTCTCCATGTCCGATGTCGTCGCCACCTCCCCCCGGGCCACCGTCTCCCAGAGCACGTCCACGGGTCCCATAAGTACCTCCGGGGAGCGGTCGCGCACGAGTTGCAGGCGAATGGTGTAGGGAACATCGGCGTTCCGGCTGGGGTACTCCACGACCAGATTTGTATGCACCAGGCAGTCCCCCAGCCGGAAATTCGGCGTTTCACGCTGTTCAATTCCAGCAGCCCCCGCCTCTTCGACCAGAGACTGCAGCACGATCAGGGGCACGTGGTCGGTCGTCCGCACGCTGACCCCTTCGGAAATACAGACTTCGGAGGCGCGCAGGGCTGCCAGGGGGTGAGGCCCGCCCCCACCCGCGCTCGCCCAGCCTGAAAGGATGCTGACCGTGACGAGCCACGCGGCAAGCGCGAGGCGGTTGAGCAGTGAGGTACGCACGTGTCGACACTCCATCAGCGCGGGAACTGGTACTCGACTTCGCTGCTGCCGCCGCAACCGATGATGCGGTCGAAGTCGACGACCGTCGTCCGCGCGAAGCCGGAGTTCGCCCGGCCGGTGTTGTGGACCAGCAGGGGGGTGAGCGAGCCGTCACTCTCCACGTACGACAGCGAGAGTTCGTACACGCCCAGCGGCAGCTTGCGGAGGTACATCGTGGTGCTGTCCACGCCGCCCGACTTCGTCGCCACCACCGTCGTTTCCCCAGGCGCGATCACCGTACCGTCCACGAGCGGCCCGAGGGGTTTCAGGCCCAGCCTGAAGCGGTTGACGTTGTTGTCACCTATGTACCGGGGGCGCTCGACGGGATTCGCGGAAAAGGCGTACTCCTGGTGGAGGTTGAGGTCGGCGACGTTCACGTCGAGCTTGAAGTGCCGCACGGCTCCGTCCTGCGCGAAGAAGCCGCCGCCGTCCCCAAAGGGTGTGCCCGGCAGACACATGGGCTGGTCCTGCCACGTCACCTTCGCGCTGGCGGTGGCTTTCCACGATACCTCCGGGGTGAGCCGCGCCTTGTACGCCCCGTTGGCGTCCGTCTCGAAGGTGCCGAGGCTGTTGTTGAAGTAGCCGCTGACCGCGGGGTCAATCGTCACGAACGCGCCCTTCAGGGGCCGCCCCAGCGAGTTGAACACCTGTCCCGTCACGTACCCGGGGATGCCCTTTTTGATGCTCGGCGTGGGGGTCACGGCCTTCACTCCGGTCGTGGGCGCTGGCGTGGAGGCCGCGGGAGCTGACGGCGCCTCCCCGACCTTGCGCAGCGCGAGTTGCACCTTGGCACGCGGGGCCTGCACGTCCAGCGCCGAGCCGTCCTGCCCTTGCAGGCGGGCGAGGTAGTCTCCGTCGTCGATGTCGCCGTTGCCGTTGACGTCCTTCCAGGCGAGCAGCCGGTAGGGGCCGGGCCGGTCCAGGTTGAGGGTAAAAGCCGAACTCTTGCCGCTCGCCGTCACCTGAGTGCTGACTGTGCCCTGCTCGTCGCACCCGTCGCCCTTCGGGGGACAGGCGATGACGTAGGTGCCCTGGACGTTGCCGCCGGGCGGTGCAGTGACGGTGCCGGAGAGGGGGAGCTTCGCGGGTGCGGCGCTGAGCGCCGTAAGGGCCAGGAAGGGGATGTGTCGCATGACTTTGGTCTGCCTCCGCCGCCACCGTAGGCGGCCCCCGGGGACAACGGGATGACAGCTCTGGCAAGGGGATTTCAGTTGGTTGCTGAACGGTGACCGCCCCGAAGCCATACCGCGTGATGGACGAGACCCTCCACCTGTGGGGGTGTCCGTTTGGACCCGCCTCACACGTCCACTTCGCCAGCGCCGTCCTCGTCCCAGCTGTTCCTGCCAGGGGGCAAGGTTTTGGTGCGCCGGGGAGGTGAACCTGGTGACCTCTGGGGCAATGGATCACAAAGGAGTGGGCACCGACGGGTTGCGGCCGGACCGACCAGGGGTGGCTGAGCGGCGCGTCATCGTGTCGTCACCGGCTCCCACCTAGGCTCTCCCCAGTGCTCGGCGCCCGAGCACTGGGGAGAGCCCTGAAGAGACCCTCCTTCCTCACCCAGCCTCACCTCGTTCGCCGCTGCCCACGCGGGGCACGGCTCGCCCGGTAATTCGCCTGCCAAGGAGCCTGACCATGACCACCCTGCCCCAGACCCCCCCGCTTCCCCGCCTGCTTCGCGCTGGCGACGGCCAGCCGGTCGTTGCCCCCGGTGAGGAGGTCACCTTCAAACTCACGGGACGTGACACGAACGGTGCCCTCGCCCTGGGCCTGGTCACCACCCAGCCCGGCGGCGGCCCGCCCCCCCACATCCACCACCGCGAGGACGAACTCTTCATCCTCGTGGAGGGCGAGCTTCAGGTTGGCAGCGTCGAGGGCTGGATGACGGCCCGCGCCGGGGACGTGGTGTTCCTGCCCGCCGGGAGCGTCCACACCTTCCACAACGCGGGAGTGGTGCCCTCCAGGCACTGGGTGCTGACCACCCCGCCCGGCTTCGAGCAGTTCTACCCACGCTTCGCGGCGATCCTCAACGGGGCGCAGGATGGGCCGCCCGACCTGGCCCGCCTGGGGGCCACCGCCACCGAGTACGGGATCGAGTTGCTGTCTCCCCACGCCCTGCCACCCCGCTGAGCCGACCAGGGTGGGTCCGGAGAAGGAGGTTGGGCCCACCCCTGCTCCTCCACCCGGGAGACCGGATGTCCGGCCAGGTGCGGGAGGAACGGCGGCGTGTCGTCCTTCCCGGTTCACGGCCCGGGTCCCGGCCCATGCTCGCCTCAAGGCACGCTGCGGAATTGGGGTCCGCGTGGTGGCCGTCCTTGGGCTTCACCGCTCCGGGGGGACTCTCCGTGCGCGCCCTCTCCCCGCAGGATGCGGGCATAGCCCCCGGGGTCGGTGGCGCCCTCGGTCGAGATCATCAGCATCCAGCTGCCCCTCGTGATGCCCAGCCGCCCCCGCGCCTCTTCGGCCCCCGCCCCGGTCAGCAACTCCAACAATCCCGCGGCGCCCGCCGCCCCGCTCTCCCCGGATGTCACGCCGTCCCGCGCCAGGAGGCGCATGGCCTCTTCCGCCCGCATGTCGGGAACGGCCACCGACGCGCTCAGCCCGCCCCGCAGCAGTGGCCAGGCCAGGGGCGACGTATTCCCGCAGTTCAGGCCCGCCATGATCGAGCCGTGGGGTCCGGGAGCCTCCGTCAGTTCCCCCGCCTCCAGCGACCGCAACACACAATCGGCGCGGGTCGGCTCCACGCCCACCACCTCCGTCTTCCGGCCCGGCCCGCGGTAGTGGTGGATGACGGCCGCCGCCAGGGAGCCCACGCCCATCTGCACGGCGACGAGGTCGGGTGGCCCGGCGTTCATGCCCGCCAGTTGCTCGTCGATCTCCCGGAAGATCGTCCCGTACCCCGCGATGACCCAGCCCGGAACCCGGGAATACCCGTCCCAGGAGGTGTCGCTGATCACCAGCTGCCGCGGCCCGGCCAACCGCGCGGACGCCCTGACCGCGTCGTCGTAGGAACCGTGGACCACGTCCACCCGGGCGCCCTCCTCCCGGAGGGCCTGGATGCGGGCGGGCGCCATGTCGTCCGGCACGAGGATGTGCGCGCTCAGCCCCAGCCAGCGGGCCACTCGCGCCACCGCACGGCCGTGGTTGCCGTCGGTGGCCGCGATCAGGGTCAGGAGACCGTGGGGCCGAAGCTGCGCGGCGAGTTCGTCCAGCGTCGCCCAGGGCTGAAAGGGGCCGAACACGGATTCGAGTTCCCGGTAGGTGGCCCACGACGCCCCGAGGATCTTGTAGGCGGGCAGGCCCAGACGGCTGGACTCATCCTTGACCCACGCCTCCCTGACCCCCAGGGCGGCCGCGAGGTGGGGAGCGCGGACCAGGGGCGTCGGCGCGTACCCGGGGAGCTTGCGGTGGAAGTCGAGGAGGCCCGGCTCGGGCTGGGGCTCGAAGGTGCGGACTGCCGGGTTGAAGTAGGTGCGGGGCAACTCAGGCGTGATCGTCATGGCTCCTCCTGGGGCGTGGGGTCAGGCGCAGAAGTCGCGCAGGGTGGCGGCGAGCACCGCGCGGCACTGCTCGGCGGAGGCGAGGTCCACCCATTCTTCGGTGGCGTGGGCGCCCGCACCGTGGGGACCGAACACCACGGTCGGGATGCCCGCGCCCGCCAGAAACGCGGCGTCCATCCAGAAGCTCATCCCGATGTGCGCCGGGGGTTGCCCGAGGATCTGCGCGGCCTGCTCGTGGAGGACCCGCACGATGGGCGCGTCTTCTGAGATCCCAAACGCGTCCCGCAGGAGAGTCATCCGGTGCTCGGCGTGGAAGGCCGGGTCCCGCGCTAGGTCACCGAGCAACGTGTTCCACTCCGCCTCGATGCTCTCCCGGGTCTCCCCGGGGAGGGTGCGGCGCTCGACCTGGAGGGTGCAGCGTTCCGGGTAGGAGGAGAGCTCCTGCCCCCCCTGAATCAGCGAGGCGTGCACGGACGCGTGCCCCAGCAGGGGGTGGGCGGGTCGGGAGGCGAGGTCCCGCCCGAGGGCTTCCAGGCGGCCCAGCACGCGGCCCATGTGCGCGATGGCGTCCGTGCCCAGGTCGGGCCGGGAGCCGTGCGCCGCGCGGCCGTAGGTGGTGACCTCGTGCCAGGTGAAGCCCTTGTGCGCGACGCAGAGCTGGAGGCTGGTGGGCTCAGTGACGATGGCGGCGTCGGCGGTCACCCGCCGCAGGACAGATTGCATCCCGAGGCTGGCGTGCTCCTCGTCGGCGACGGCGGTGAGGATGACGTCCCCGCGCAGTCCCGCCTCCCTGGCGCCGAGCAGGGCGAGCAGGCAGGCGGCGAGCCCGCCCTTCATGTCGTAGCTGCCCCGGCCATACAGGCGTCCCCCGCGGATGACGGGATCGAAGGGAGCAGGCATATGCTCGGTCCCGACGGTGTCAAGGTGGGCGTAGAGCAGCAGGGAGCGGCCCCCTCCGCGGCCGGGGACGGTGGCGATGACGCTGGGGCGTCCGGGGGCGGCCTCGTCGATGGCCGCCCCGATGCCGTGTCCGCGCAGCCAGTCGGCGACGAAGTGGGCGAGTGTGGTCTCTCCCGGAGCCCCCGGCACCAGGGAGGGGTTGACGGAGTTGATGCGGATGAGGGCGGCGAGCAGCTCGGGCAGGGTTTCAGGCATCGGTGCTCTGGTACATATCACCTGGGCGCGGGCTCGGGCGGCGGAACATCCCTCCTGTGGAGGGATAGCGTAAGTGGGGGCGGTGCTGACCGCTGGTATTAAGGCGACTGTGTTTGCCCTAAGGACACCACGAGGTTGTGTTGCCTTAACCCGGCTTGAAACAGGCGAAGTCCAGGGGTGGCCCGAGGTTCGGGCCACCCCTGCTGCGCCCTTACGCCAGGTCTGGAAAGCCTGGTGTCGGGCGTTCTTGGCATGTGGACGGGCGCGGTGCGGGGGTGAGGGTGAAGGTCAGCATACGCATCCACTTCGGCAGGTTCCTGCTCACGACCAGGTGGTACGAACGCACCAACAATTCGTGTGGCAGCTCTTCCGGCAGCGTCCCATCGAGCGGGAGGAGGACCCAGTGCCCCCCAAAGTAGAGGGCAAGGCACCGCTGGTCAGAGCGTCCGAACCGTCAAGAACGGCAAGGCGAACAATGGTCCCCAGACATAGCTGTCCAAGGTCTGCGGGCGCACTTCCATCCGGTCGCCCAGAGCGAGGGCGGGTGCGGCGGGCCACCTGAACGACTCCGCGGGGCGGGAGGGGGAACAATAGGGCATGCCGCAGACCACTGCCCCCGCCGCATTGCCCGTGCTCGGGCATACGCCCGCTTTCGCCCGTGATCCTCTGGGCTTCCTGCAACGCCTGAAGGCCACGCAGGGTCCCGTGGCCCGCTTCTCACTCGGAGCGCCGTTTGTGCTGCTCACCCGTCCAGCCGACGTGCATACCGTCTTGCAGGACACCGGCCGCACCTTCTCCAAGGGCTACCAGCGGGGCTTCGCGATGCCGCTCGTCCTCGGGAACGGTCTCGTCAGCAGTGAGGGGGACTTCTGGCGGCGGCAACGCCGTCTCGCCCAGCCCGCCTTCCACGCGACGCACATCGCCCGGTACGGCGAGACGATGGTGCGATTGACCCAGGACCTGATGCGAACCTGGCAGGAGGGCGAGGTCCGTGATCTGCAGGTAGACATGACGCGGCTCACCCAGCGCATCGTCGTCGCCACGCTGTTCGGCACGACCCTCCCCGAGGACGAGCATCGACTCTCGGAGGCCCTGAGCGTCATCGAGGACGGCATCATGTTGGATAACTTCACGTGGCGGGCGCTGGTTCCCCCCTTCCTGCCCGCGCCGGGGCGCCCAGCCCTGCGCCGCGCGGTCGCCACGGTCGAGCAGGTTCTCGAGCGGGTCATGGCCGAACGGCGGGAGAGTGGGGAGACGCACAGCGACCTGCTCGGCCTGCTCATGGGCGCCCGTGACGATGAGGGGAACGCCATGACGGACCGGCAATTGCGGGATGAGGCCGTCACGCTCTACATCGCCGGACACGAGACGACCGCGAACACCCTCGCCTGGGCCCTCTGGCTGCTGAGTCAACATGACGAGGCGCGGGAGCGGCTGGAAGAGGAACTCCGCGTGGTCCTGGGCAGCCGAGCGCCGACCACCGCCGACCTGCCGCGACTCCCGTACCTCAACGCGGCCGTCAAGGAAACGCTGCGCCTCTACCCGGCGGCCTGGATCTTCAACCGCCGGGTGGATACGGACGTGACGCTGGGAGGGGAGACCCTGAAGGCTGGCACGAGCGTCATGGTGTCCCCCTGGCTGATGCACCGCGAGGGCCAGGTGTTCGGCGATCCGCTCGCCTTTCGTCCGGAACGCTGGGAGGACGGGTTCGAGCGGCAGTTGCCCAGGGGCGCGTACCTCCCCTTCGGGGGCGGGCCACGCATCTGCATCGGGAACGCCTTCGCGTCCATGGAGGCGGCGCTGGTGCTCGCCACGCTCCTCCAAGAGTGGCGGGTGAAGGCGCCTGGCCGCGTGACCCCCCTGCCGAGCATCACCCTCCGGCCCAAGGGCGGTCTGCCTTCACGGTTGCAGCGCCGGGGGACCGGGTAAAGGCCGCGCCGGATGGGGCAGGGCATCAAGTCCGGCTTCCAGCTTCACTCCGGCCTCACCAGCCCTGAAGGCAATATTCCGTCCTGGACGCCAGGTCAGTACCCTGTGAGCCATGACAGGACATCACCCAGCGACTCAGGCAAGTTTGAATGACTTCGGCCAGGCCTTGATGCGGCTGATGGTCCAGCACGGGCTGGCCTCCATTCAGCCCAGGACCGGGACGGGTGTGCTGGGTATGTCGGACGAGGGAAGGTTCGTGACCAGCGACCTGGCCTTCACCTTCCTCCCCCCGGCGGAGCACCGCGCCGCAGCCCAGGCGGTGGGGGTGGGGGAACTGGTGCCCGCCTCCGGTCGACGTGGGGCGCAGGACATCGAGCGGTTCGCGAGGGCGGCCGGGCTGCTGTTTGACGAGCACGGGATCCTGAACCTGGAGTTTCCCCCAGGGGCCCACCTGGGGTTCAAGAACACCGGGCAGGCCATGGAGTTCGTAACGGAAGGCCTTCACCTGACGGTCAGGGGCGCTGGCACAAACACCTGAAGGCTTCCCCCCATGGCGAGAACTCACCCTCACTCCCGACCTATAGAGCAGCAGTAAGGGCCCCACAGCGGCGAGGACAGAAGCCATACCCTGCCGATTGGTTCGTGGGGTGGTCGCCGACTCCTGCCCGACGTCCCCTCTGGGCGGGTGCTGAGCGGACAGAAGCCCCCTGGCTACGGGTTCCCGCCCGCTGGGATCGTCCCTGCCGATTGGCGCTCCCCCCGTTTCCCCTCAGCTCTCGGGCATTCCGGCCTCTTCCTCAGGCGATTCCAGCGGTTGTTTGTTTTCGTTGCTCGCCCACAGCAAAGCCCCCAGGCGGGTGAGGCGCACTGGGGGCGGGTCCTCCGGCTTCACTCGGCCGGGATGCCTTCTGGGCTTGTGAATCAGGCTAACGGCGCCTTCCCTCAGAATCCTGACTGCCGTGTGGGACGTGCCTTCACGAACTCCGGCCACCGATCCGTCAGCCTCAGCGCGGGACTCCATGACGTTGATGGGAGGAAAGCACCCCATCCATTCCACTTCGACCGCTTCTGATCACGGTTGCTCGCTCCGCTCGGGCCCCAGGAGTGGTGCCCGCCCCTCCTGGGGCCACCGCGGTCACTCGGCGTATCCCTCGTCGAGGCTCAGCCCGAGCACGTCCTGCTCCAGGTCGTTCTGGGTCGTCGCCAGCGCCAGGGTGTAACTGCTGTTCTCATCCGCAGGCACGTTGATGGTCGTCCGCAACACGTCTGCCTCCCCTGGTGCCAGGTAGAAGGGCGTCACCACCACCTCATGCGACCCACTGCTGATCTCCTTGGGGAACATCATGGTCGACGCGGCGAACACGTCGTTGAACACCAGTTGCCCGTCCACGTAGACATCCACCACACCGCTGGCGCCGGAGTCATTCTCGAAGTAGACGGGGGCAGCCGAGGCAGTGACCGCGAGGGCGGAGGTGGCGACGAGAGCGGAGAGCAGCAGGGCCTTGAGGGTCTTGGGGGTACGCATGGTGGGCTTCCTTTCGGGGTGCGCTGAGCACCAGGGGAGGGCGGGGAGTGGGGTGGGCTGGGGTGAGGAAGGGGTCCTCCGCTCACAGGGCGAAGTATGCGAGCCCTCTGTTCAGGGCTCACCAACGCTCTGTGCAGGAGTGGTGAAGACGGGCCACGACGGACAGGACCACCAACGAAAGCGCCCCTCCTGACCAGGAGGGGCGTTGGTGAGCTCGGTTCGAGCGGGTCATGCGAGGCGGGGCTGGCGGGCCAGAAACAGGACCTTGAGGCGCTGGAGCAGGTTCTCGCGCTCGTTCTGTCCCTGGGCGGCGCGGGCCTGGCGGTCACGCTGGGCTTCGGCCCGGAGTTCCTGGGCGCGGTCCTGGGCGGCGTGGAGATAGGCGTTCATCTTCGTCTCCTTTCACCGCTCGGTGTCACCGCTCGGCTGCCCCTATGGTGCCCGCACAGCCCCCTTCACCACATCGGCTGAGTGAGTAGGCCCGACTACGCCGAACGGCAGAGGCGTGTAATACCCCTCGTCCAGGGACCAATGGATGGCCTGGGCCGTGCGCGCCTCATCCGAGCAGACGCTGGGGCGCCGGAAGACGATTCAGGGACACTGGGAGCCCGAAACCTCTTCGGCTGCGCCGTGAACTCTCTCCCGGAAGGACTTTTTCTTTTCGCCCTCCATAGCTCGGGGACGGCTGGCCGCGGGCTTCGCCGACCAGAGCCACAGGTCGCGCCTCTTCGGGCGGGCCTATGGCCTTGCGCCCGCGTGGTGGGCCGCGGCCCTGGGTTGAACTGGACTCAACCGTCTTCGGCCTCGCTGCGGGCCTCTATCGCCCGGATCACCGCCGCCATGTCCTCGTCCGGGAAGCCCAGCGCCACCGTCTCCGCGAACAGGGCGTGGCAGACATCCAGCAGGGGAGAGGCCAGGTGGGCCTCACGGGCCGCCCCGGCGACCAGGCGGTTGTTCTTCAACGCGTCCGCGATGGACGCCTGCACCGAGAAATTCCGGGCCACCATCTTGGGGGCCTTCACGCGTGACACTGGGCTCGACATCTGTCCGGCTCCCAGCACCACCAGGAACTGCCCCATGTCCAGGCCGTGACGCTGGGCGAAATGCACGGACTCGGCCAGGCCCGTCACGGTCGTGATCAGGAACAGGTTGACCGCGAGCTTCATCAGCAGCGCGTTCGGCACGGCGCCGCAGAGGACCGTCTCGTGACACATCGGCCCGAGCAGCGGGCGGACCTCCCGCACGGCCGCGTCCTCACCCGCGAGCATCGCCACGAGCTGCCCGGCCTCGGCGGGCTGGCGCGAGCCGGAGACGGGCGCCTCGACGTACTGGCCCCCGGCGGCGCGCAGATCAACGTCCAGCCCCCGGGAATATTCCGGCGAGGTCGTGCCCATGTGGACGATGATGCGCCCCGAGACGTTGGCGTCGAAGCCCGGCGTTCCGCGGCCCAGCACGGCGTCCATGGCGTCCCCGTCGCTCAACATCAGGATCACGACGTGGGCTTGCCGGAAGACCTCGGCCGGACCCTCGGCCACCCGCGCGCCTGCCCGCCGCAGCGCCTCGCTCCTGTGCGCCGAGCGGTTCCAGACAACGAGCGGGGTCCCGGCGCGGGCCAGGTTGAGCGCCATCGGCCCGCCCATAACCCCCAGCCCGATGAAGCCGAGGGGGCGGTCCGGGTTCATCGGCCCTCCCTGGGCACGGCAGGCCGGATGGGGGGGTTCAGGCACGAGACGACCTCGGGCTGCTCGCCGTCGGGGAAGCGGCGAGCGGTGAGTGGTCGGGGGGAAACAGTGTTCAAACGGGCCTCCTCCATCCCGAACGGGGGATGTTCCTGCATGCTGACCGCGCCACCCTGCGGGGTCTACAGGGCTGGTGTGCGGCGTGCCAGCTCGGCGTACAGCCAGCGGGGGCGGGGTGGATTCTTCTCACCCCGCCGCCCGCGCACCTCCCCGGGGAGTACCTCGTATGGACCTCCATCACGTTCCGCTCAGGGCCTGGCGCGCCGCCCGCCAGACTCTCGCGCCGAAGACGTGGAGCAGCAGGCCCCCGAAGACGAGCAGGGCGCCCACCACCTGCAGGGGCCCGAAGACTTCATGGAAGTACAGCGCGTTCGACGCGAGGCCGAACACGGGCACCAGCAGCGACAGTGGCGCGACGCGACTGGCCCCGTGCCGCCCGATGAGGAGATTCCACACGCCGAAGCCGAAGAGGGTGTTGCCGTACGCCATGTACGCGATGGCCGCCCAGAAGCCGGGCCCGGCGCCGAGCAGCGTGTGCCCGACCTGACTCCAGCCTGAGGTCAGCCCGGCCAGCAGGGCGAGGGGGACGGGCGGCACGAGCGAGGACCACACCCCCAGACTCAGCACGTTCACTGGCCCGAAGCGGCGCACCAGCACGTTGCCCACGGCCCACCCCAGGGCTCCCCCCAGGATCAGCAGCAGCCCCACGGCGCTCATGTGGTGGTCGCCCAGCAGGCCGATGACGCCCATTCCCGTGAAGGCGACCGCCATTCCGGCCCACTGGTTCGGGGCGACCGGCTCGCGCAGCGCGGCGGCGGCCAGGAGCGCCGTGAAGAAAGCCTGCACCTGCATCAGCAGGCTGGCGAGCCCGGCGCTGACACCCAGGTGGATCGCCAGGTAGAGCAGGCCGAACTGCAGGGCGCCCCCGGCCACGCCGTAGGCAAGGACGACCCGCCAAGACAGCGCCGGGCGCGGCACGAACAGGACGGCGGGAAAGGCCGCCAGCAGGAAGCGCAGCGCCACGACGAGCAGCGGTGAAGCCCCCTCCACGCTCAGCCGGATCCCCACGAAGTTCAGGCCCCAGATCAGGGTGACGAGCAGCGCGAGCAGCAGGCCGCGTCCCGTCAGCGGCGCGGGGGGAGCTTGTGGCGTCACGCTCCGGCCTCCGGGTCAGGAGCTTCCCCACAGGAAACGCGGGACGCGCGGAGGGTGGCCGCGGCGTGGGGTGAAGGAAGCCGGGCCATCATCCCCGCTCCCCCTCGTGCCAGGTGTACTGCATCTGCCGCGCGGTGCGGCGGGCGAGTTCCGGGGAGTGCAGGCGCCGCACGAGGTGCAGGCTCATGTCGATGCCCGCGCTGATCCCGGCGGACGAGACGACGCTGCCCAGGTCCACCCAGGGCACGTCCCGGCGCACGTCGATCCCCGGAAACTCGCGCGCGAAGTCGTCCAGGTCCTCCCAATGGGTGGTGGCGGCGCGGCCATCAAACAGCCCCAGGTCACCCAGGAGGAAGGCCCCGGTGCACACGCTCGCCGTGAGGGCCGCGCTCCCCGCGACTGCCGCGAGCCACGCCCGCACGGCCGCCTTGGGGCGCTCGGCGTCCACCACGCCGCCCGGCACGATCAAAACGTCCACGGGGGGGTGTGCCCCGAACGCGCAGGTCGGCGTGACCGTCAACCCGCCCCGCGCCCGGACGGCGCCCCCGCCTTGGCCGACCGTGAGCACCTCGAAGGGCACCCCGGCGGGCGAGGATCTCCGGGCCACGCGGGACGCCGTGCAGAACACCTCGAAGGGACCAGCGAAGTCCAGGACTTCCACCTCGTCGAACACGAAAATGGCGACGTTCATCGGGACTCTCCGAGCGGATCGCGTCCCCCCGGGGGCGGACGGTGAGGCCCGGAGGTCCTCAACGCGCTCGGCGGCGCGCCGAAGTTGGCCTTCCACAGGCGGCGGAAGTGACGGGGGTCCTCGAAGCCGCAGCGGCGCGCGACCTCCTCCAGCGGGAGGCGGTGCTCGCGCAGGAGCCGGGCGGCGAGTTCGAGGCGCAGGTGCTGCTGGTACTGGAGCGGCGTGAGGCCGAAGTCGTCCTTGAAGGCCCGGACGAGGGCACTCACGCTGCGGCCCGCGAGGGCGGCGAGGTCGGGCAGCCGCACGCGCTCGGCGGGGTGCCCCCGCAGCCAGTCGCGCACGCGCCGCGCGCCCGGGTCAAGGGGATCGCGCCCCCCGAGGTAGAGCGCGCGCTGCCCCCCGGGGCCGCCCCGCCGCAGCGGCACCACCAGGTCGCGCGCGACGTGCGCCGCGCCCGCCGGGCCGAGGTCGGCCTCGACGAGGGAGAGCGCGAGGTCGATGCCGGAGGTCACCCCGGCACTCGTGACCACGCCCCGGTCATGCACGAACAGGACGTCGTCCACGAGCTGCGCGTCGGGGTGGCGTGCCTGCAGCAGGTCGAGGATCGACCAGTGCGTCGTCGCCCGTCGCCCCGCAAGCAGCCCGGCCTCCCCCAGGGCGACGGCGCCGGTGCAGGTGGACGCCACGAGGGCCCCTGCTTCCCGCGCGCGGCGCAGCCACTCGACACCCTCCGCCGCCAACAGGGGACGTTCGGGCAGGCGGCCGTTGCAGCGCGTGCCCGGGACGAACACGAAGTCCGGCTCGCCGACCTCGGGCGGCGGCACGAGGGGGACCAGACCGGCGCCCTGCGCGGTCATGACGGTCCCCGCAAAGGCGCTGAACACCAGCTCGTACCGCCCGCCCGCGTCGTTGGCCGAGTGGAAGGCCTGCGCGGGGCCGCCGAGGTCGAGCAGATGCACCCCGGGCAGCAGCAGGAAGACGACCCGCCGGGCGGCGGACGGAACGGAGCGGCTCACGGCCTCATCCTAGGTGACCTCCGCCCGGCGGCACAGGGCGGGATCAGGCGGCGGGCGGACGGATTCGGTCAACCGGCCGGACCCACCCGGGTGGCCTCCCCGCCTGTGGCTGTCACCCAGGTAGGGCCTCCGGCCCGCCCGCTGGGGAACTCGGATTGGAACGCCGCGTGTTCGGCCTGAGCCCTTCCGGTGAAGTTCCGGGCTCAGGCCGGGCGGCCTCGGCGCGGGCAGACTCGACACCACTGGGAAACACGCGGCACCTTGCCGGAGGTTCAGAGTCGCCCCCATTCGGGCTCAGAGAATTATGTCGACCGCCCCTTCAGAAGTTGCCGGGCGAACATCAGCAGGAAGCGGGGGTTCTGGCGGGCATAGCGTTTCCACAGGCGGCGGGGCTCCATCGCCAGCCGGAAGAGCCACTCCAGCCCCAGGCGCTGCATCGCCCCGGGTGCCTGCCGGACCCGCCCCGAGTGGAAGTCGAAGGCCGCGCCCACCCCCAGCATGGTGAGGGGCAGCCGGTCGCGGTGACGGTACATCCACCACTCCTGCTTCGGGCAGCCGATCCCCACGAAAAGGATGCGGGCCCCGGAGGCGAGGATCTGCCGGACGTCCTCGGCGTCCTCCTCGGGCGTCAGCGGGCGGAAGGGCGGGGCAATCGTGCAGGCCACCTGGATGCCGGGGAACTGGCGCTCCAGGAAAGCCCGGAAGTCCCCCAGGCTCTCGGGCGTGCCGCCGTACAACCCGATGGGCACCCCCGCTTTGGCTGCCGCCTCGCAGACATGCAGGGTCAGGGTGGGGCCGTAGACCCGCTCGGCGTCCCGGACCCCCAGCAGCTTCAACCCCCAGACGAGCGGCATCCCGTCGGGCGTGACCAAGTCGGCGGAGTTGGTGACGGCCTGGAAGTTGGGGTCGTCCACTCCCTCCATGACCATGTGGACGTTGGCGGCGTGGACCCGGCGGGGGCCCCCGGCCTGCGCCCAGGTGATCACGTCTGCTGCCGCTTGGGCGTAGCTGGTCGCGTCGATGCGGGTGCCCAGGAGTGGGCGGGAAACGGGCCTCTGGGCGTGATCCGGCAGGGAGGTCGGTGGGGTCTGCGCGGTTACCCCGCCAG
>NZ_KB906410.1 GCF_000381345.1 Deinococcus apachensis DSM 19763
CCTTCCGACGGCAGAGTGCCTGGGCTTACAAGAGGCGGCCATACCCCTACCACCTCGTTTTCGGCCCGGCCGGCACTGTGATCTGCCCTGATGCACCTGGGCGGGATTGCTCGCCTGGAGGTGAAGTAAATGCAGGCGCACCGGGCTGAAAACGCTTTGTCAACGCGACGAAAACGCAGCGCCTTCCACACTGGATCCAGGTGCCCCAGGCGTCTGCACAGGACTGCCGGTAGCGTCCGGGCGCCACATTCAGCAGCGCCACCGAGCGCAGGCTAGCCGATCCATTCGGGGAAAGGAGGAACTCCCTCGCCGAACCAGTGTCCCTCGCGCCGATCCGCCCCAGTTCCCGCCTCTCGCCCGATGCCCCGGCATCAGGAAAGGAACGTCACCATGCGGACTCCCCAAACCCTCAAGACCCTGCTGCTCGCCGCCCTGTCTGCCGCCGCCCTGGGAAGCCCGGTCTCCGCTTCGAGCGTCTACGTAAACAATCGCCACGGTCCGAGTGGAGCGATCAACGCCTATTG
This sequence comes from Deinococcus apachensis DSM 19763, assembly GCF_000381345.1. Classification (NCBI taxonomy): domain Bacteria; kingdom Thermotogati; phylum Deinococcota; class Deinococci; order Deinococcales; family Deinococcaceae; genus Deinococcus; species Deinococcus apachensis. The sequence continues at coordinate 525 of NZ_KB906410.1, forward strand.
CGACGGCGTTCTCATAACCTCCAATGTCCTTCCCCAGATGTTCATGATGTTTCCCATTGAAGTGAGCCCTGGGCCGCACGTGTTCGTGGTCACTCCGAGCAATATGGCGTTGGGTCAGGGCGATCTGGCGCGGGCCTCTGTTAACGTTGAGCCCAACGTTACCTACACGCTCAGGTACTTCTCGGAAAAGGGCACTGACCCAGCCTCCGCAGTACTCAAACTGCAGAGGGGCAGCTTCGGCAACGGCTGAAGGTGCCAGGCCAACCGTAGGCGGGGAACCTGTGACAAGGTCCCCCGCCGATGGGTTTTCAACCGCCACCCTCAGTCAGTTGCCAGCACTTCCGCTTCCGACGCAGTGGGCGAGTGGCCTGCAGTTCAGGCCGCCCGCTGCCCATGGAAGTGGGGGCTGTCCTCCCCTGGAAAGGCAGCCACCCGACACAGGGTGAAGGGTTAGCGGTGACAGTGGCATCATTGATCGTCAGCCCACCCTCCGGGCCTTCGTCAACAATGCTCAGAGGAGCAGGGCCGAGGTCAAGGATCACCAGGTCAGGGCTGTGCTCACGTGCGCTGGTGAGGCCGGTCACGCCGTCTGGCGCAGTGAGGACCTGGTAGCCCGCCTGTTCCAGCTCGTACTGAACGACGCGGGTGATGTCGGGGTTGTCTTCGACCAGCAGGATGCGTGGAATCATCGGGTTCGTCTTTCTCCGGAGGACGGTGAAGTGCGGTCGTGCTTCATCGTAGGGGAAAGGCGTTCCAGGGCGGGAGCTCAGGAATTTAGCGTTCCCTATGGCTGCACCCAGGCTCGCCTCCGGGTCGACCGCCTGAGGAAGCCGTGACCCGGCCATCATGCGGCCTGCGGTGAGGCGACGGATGGCGATCTCCGAGAAGCGTTGGGGGACAGGTCAGCAGCTGTTTCCAGAGTGAGGTCACAGCCCTGCCGTGAACCTGGTGGGGCGGCCCAGCACAACCTCCGCTCGGTGAACTCGGGGCCCTCACTGAACTCCGCCCGGCCCTCAAAGCCTGCGGGAGGCGAGGATCAGACCAAACGTCAGACCGTGGCGAATCCGGTCGTGGGTCACCTGCGCATCCGCCTCCTGCTCCGTCTCCGCGAGAGCGAGCAAAAGATGGCCGAACACCCGACCCGGACGAGCCCTCAGCCACCGCCGGAGGAAGCGCGACGCCTGCTCTGCGGAGGACGCCGCAATCCCGATCCGGGCGATCCCGGTGCGAGGGTCGGCCTCGAGTTGTCCCACGCACCGCAGGCTCTCCTCCCGCGGGAGCTGCTGCACGCTCGTCCCCCAGTTCACCGCCACGACACCGGACTCCTGGCGTGCTCGCTCAAGTCATCCTGAGCGGCATAACCGATGACTGCCATCCACGTGAAATACGGACCGCGGGTGAGCAGGGCCAGCCCGCAACGAACCCGCCCCGGGTGGTCCTCCACCAGCTACACGCCGCTGACTTGGCGGTCGACCAGCACCCACATCGCCGTACCGTCGTCCGGTCTCCGGGTTGGACATGTTGATGCCGCGGGCGGGGTCGAGTGTGCCAGCCCAGAGCCCCTCGGCGTGCAGACCTGAGCACCAACACATTGGCATCAGTTCTAGTTCGGTATCCGGCACGCCCACCCCAACCGTCAGGTCGAAGCCCCTGCCCTCCCACACCTGTCGCGCCGTCCCCCAGTCCTCCGGGACGGTGGCCGCGAGGCTGAGGTCTCACTGGGCCCGCACGTCTTTCAGAAGCAACTGGGTGGCGAGCGCGCTGACGCGGCGGACGGCGGTCCAGTCGCCTGCCTGCTTGTGGATCTCCGCCAGGCAGAGGACGAGTTTGGGTCAGTGCGCACGGCGGTGCGGGTCCACCAGGTGGCGCGGGCAGGGTGACCGGCAGCGAGGCGGCGGGAGGCGAGGTGGAGGAGCAGGGCGGGGGAACGGGCGAGCATCCCCTCTTGATGGTACGGGCCCTTCGGAACACTCAGACCTTTTTGATTCGAGGAGAATCACGTACAAACTTCGGCAACGTTTACGGAAATGACCGAGTGAAACGGTCTGCACTGCCTGCACCCCCCCGGGGACCTTCATGGCCAGGAAAAAACAACCGCTGCCCCACTACCGCAACACCTACCCCGACTCCCTGGCGACGCAGGAGGAGCTCAAACTCGAGGGCCTGAAGCCCGGCCGTCCGGAACCTGCAGCACTCCTGGAGTACGAGCGGGGGGACATCAGTGGTCTGTGCGGGCTGCACGAACGCGCCGAAGCCGTCCCGCTGGACCAGCCCTCCCCTGCCCCGCGTACGGACCAGTAACGGCCAAGAGCGCCTTGAGAACCGTAATTCTCCCCTGTCTGGAGGATGTTGTCCTGGTGTACCAGCTCTATAAAGGTCGGTCGGGTTCTGGCAAGTGAACGAGGTGCAGGCCAACGTTCCTGGCGGGCCGCCTGAAGTTCAGGCGGCCCGTTGCACGACATCCCAGACGTGCAGCGCATTCCACAGATGGCGTCTCGCTATCGGGCAGACACCGTGGCGCGGGGGTGCGGGTGAAGGTTCGAGACTCGGGCGTGCAGGGCGAGAAATTCCTGGGTCCGGCGTCGTCGCCCCAGGCCCAAGTGTTGCCGTTCTTGTTGCCGGGTCGAGCGGTGCGACTGCAGGGTCAGGTTGTTCCACCCTAAAGCCGAGGCGACCTGGACGTGCTCCACGAGGTGGAGCACGGAAAGTCCCCGGATGGCCACTCCGCCCTGGAGCTTGTCGCTATGAATCACCTCGGGCACGTCGTCCTCACCGAGCAGCCGAGTCAAGAAGGTCCGGGCCACCTCCGTGTCCGGGTGCGGTTGGAGCAGGAGGTCGAGCACCGCCCTGCTCGTCCACCGCACGCCAGAGCCCGTGTTTGACCGTTCCTCCTGGCCCGCAAACCTCGTCGAGATGCCACCGGGAGGGGACTTCGGGGCTCCCGGTGACGCAGCGGAGCAAATCTGATGTTCCACAGCCGCGGGGTTTCGTGACTGACGGTGCTGCCGCGCCATTTGCAGCAACTCCTGAACATCCCGTTGGCTGAGGGGGAAGCGGTAGTAGAGCCACAGGGCGTAACCGATGATGCTCAGGGGGAGGGCGACGGCGGTACGGCTTGCGGTCAAGCACAGCTCACCACCCTACTCGCCTTAACCTGCCACAACCGGTGCGGGCTCTCCACGGCGTGACCTTCTGAGGCGCGCGTCAGTGCAGGGTGGTGAGATGGGGCGGGCTGCTGCAGCCCGCCCCATCCCACCTCAAGGGTTACTTGACGCTCCAGTTCTGATACATCAGTCCCCAGACAGGGTGACGCTCGAAGTTCTGGATGCGCGGGTTGACGAAGTCGTACTGCACGGGGTGGTAGAGGGGCACCCAGGGGTAATCGGCCAGGATCATCTTTTGTGCCTTCTGGTACAGCTTCACGCTGGCGGCCAAGTTCACCCCCTGCGCCTGGTCGAGGATGCGGTCGACTTCCTTGTTGGAGTAGCCCGAGAGGTTCCAGCCGCCCCGCGTATATGCCGTCGACTTGAACAGGATCGGCAGGAAGTCCGACGCGTCGGGGTACGCCTGATACCAGCCGGAGAGGCCGATCGCTGTGGCGCCAGGAGTGGTGATGGTGTTGATGTACTCGGCCTGCGGCAGGGCCTTGATGTCCGCCTTGATGCCAATGACGGCGAGTTGCTGCTGAATGGCCTGCGCGATCTTTGTAAAAGCCTCGTCGTTGAGGGTGATCAAGGTCGTGGTGACGTTCGTGAGCCCGGACTGCTTCATCAGGGCTTTGCCCTTCTCGGGGTCGTAGGTGGTGTCCTTCACCGTCTCGTCGTGCCCGGCGAGGCCAATCGGCAGAATCTGGCTGGCGACCTTGCCGCGCCCGTTCACAAGCTGCAGGATGCGTTTCTTGTCGATGGCGTGCGCCACCGCCTCGCGGACGAGCTTGTTGTTGAACGGCGCCTTTTGTGTGTTCATGTACAGGTAGTTCGTGCCGATCTGCACCGCGTCGTGCACATATCCCTTATACCTGGGGTTCTGCTGAATTGCGGCGAACTGCGCCGTCGGGATACCGTTACCAAGCACGTCCACATCACCGCGCTGCGCGCGCAGCAGCGCGACCTGCTCGTTCAGGCTGAGCAGAATCTGAATCTCGTCGACCTTGGCCGCGTTGGCCTTGTCGAAGTAGTTCGGGTTGCGCGCGAGCACCATCTTCTGGCCGGGGACCCACTGCTTCAGAACGAACGGACCGTTGGCGACCACATGGTGGGAGTAGTCGGAGCCCCACTTCTCCACGGCCTTGCGCGGGACCGCTGAAGCGAACGGCGTCGCGAGATAGTTCAGGAAGGTGCGGTCGGGTTTCTTCAGCTGGAATTGGATCGTGTAGGGATCAAGGAGCTTGATGCCGCTCACGTCCTTCGCCTTGCCGTCCACAAAGGCATCCGAGCCGACGAGGTTCCCGAACCAGCCGTTCTTGCCGCTCTGCGGGGACTTGCTCTTGGGGTTCAGGACCCGCTCGATGGCGTATTTGAAGGCGGCTGCATCGGTGGGTTCACCGTCCTGGAAGGTGATGCCCTTCTTGATCTTGAAGGTGTAGGTCTTGCCGTCCGCGCTGACCTTACCGTTGTCGGTGGCAGCCCACGGCACGAGCTTGGTGCCCTCACGGTAGGTGAGCAGCGTGACAAACAGCGCGTGCTCGACCGGCCAGTTCTGCACGTCGTCCCCGATGGCCGGGTCGAGCGTGTGGAAGTCCGAGGGGTACGCGACCGTGACGGTCTTGCCAGCGGCGAGCGCGGCGCTGGCGGTGAGAGCGAAGGTCAATCCGAGCAGGGAAACGATACGGCGGTGCATGAGGGCTCCTTGTGAGGGCTGTGGCCTCGGGTGGGCAGCTGGGCGACGGGCGGAACGCGGACAGGCTGCCGGGCGTGCTGCGACACGCCGAGCGTCAGGAGACGGAGATGCGCGGGTCAATCACGCTGTAGAGCATGTCGACGATGATGTTGGCGAAGACGATGCACGCCGCGGAGAAGAGGACGGTGCCCATGATCATCGGCAGGTCAATGTTCTGCACGGCCTGCCACGCGAGCGTCCCGATGCCGGGCCAGCCGAAGACCTGTTCGATGATGAGGGCACCGCCGAGCAGGACGCCCAGGTCGAGGGCGGTCATGGTGAGCAGCGGGCGCAGGGCGTTGCGGAACGCGTGCTTGAGCATGACCTGCGCGGGGGCCACCCCCTTAGCGCGTGCCGTGCGGACGTAATCCTCGCCCAGCACCTCGAGAAGGCTGGCCCGGCCCATGCGGGCGTAGTAGCCAGCGCCGGAGAGGCCGAGGGTGAGGGCGGGAAGAAGCAGGCTGATGGGCCCGGCGTCCGCGCCCCCCAGGGGCAGAAGTGGGTACTTGTAGCCGAAGACGTACAGCAGGATGATGCCCAGCCAGAACGACGGCACGGCCAGGGTCAGCAGGACGAAGGTGCTGGCAAGGCCGTCGATGGCGCGGACTTTCGTTCCAGCGGCGAGCAGGCCGACAGACGCGCCGATCAGGAGCTCGAAGGCGAGGCCAGCGAGGGCCAGCGCGAGCGTGTAGGGGAAGCGCTCGAGGATGGTAGGTAGCACCTTCTGCTCCGTCTTGTAGGAGCGTCCGAAGTCGCCCTGCACGGCGTGCCCCAGGAAACGGCCGTACTGAGCCAGGAAGGGTTGATCGAGGCCGAGCTCGTGGCGGATGCTGCGTACCGTTTCGGCGGTGGCGTTCGGTCCGGCGATCATGCGCGCCGGGTCGGCGGGCACCTTGTAGCCGATGAAGAAGGTGAGGAGGGACGCGCAGAGCAGCACCAGCGCGCTCCACGCCAGGCGGCGCAGGAGGAAGGAGAGCATCAGATGGCCTTCTTTCCGCTCTTCGGATCCAGAGCATCGCGCAGACCGTCGCCGAGCAGATTGAAGCTGAGAACGGACAGGCCGAGGAACACGCCGGGGAAGATCACGAGCCACGGACTGACCGTGAGGTACTGCGAGCCGTCGGCGATCATGTTGCCCCAGTCGGGCGTGGGGGGCTGCACGCCGATCCCGACGTAGGACAGCGCGGCGACGAACAGCACGGTGGTGGAAAAGTTGAGCGTCCCGTAAACCAGCACCTGCCCGAGCACCTGGGGAATCGCGTGCCGGAAAAGGATGCGGGCGTCACTGGCGCCCAGGGCGCGCGCGGCGTCAATGTACTCGCGGTGCCGGATGGAGAGCAGTTCGGCGCGAATGATGCGGGCCAGGTAGAACCACGACACGCCGCCAATCACGGAGACGATTACGCCGATGCCGGGCCGCAGCACGGCGGCGAGGAACGCCGCGAGCAGCAGGACGGGAAAGCTGATCAGGATGTCCGTGAGGCGCATGATGAGCGTGTCGACCAGCCCGCCGAAGTATCCGGCGATGGTGCCGAGCGTCAGGGCGACCGTGGTCGCGATCAGGTTGGCCAGGACGGCGATGAGCATCGAGGTGCGCGTGCCGTAGACCAGGCGACTGTACACGTCGCGTCCCAGGGCGTCGGTGCCGAACCAGAAGTTGTGCGTGGGGGGGAGGGGCGACCCCATGTCGGAGAGCCCGTTGGGGTACTGCACGCTGGGGTCGTGCCCGGTGAGCCACGGCGCGAAGATGCAGATGAGCAGCAGCACGGCCGTGATGACGAGGCCCAGCACGCCGCCGGGGTGACGGCGGAAGCGGCGCCAGAAGGCCTGGGTGGCGCGCTCGGCGCGTGGTGTGGGAGTGACAGGGGTGGGCGTGGCCGTCATGGCTTTCACAGGACCTCCGGGGGCGGGTTCCGGGTGACGTGGCGGCCTCAGGAGCGCGGCGTGCTGGGGAACGCGCCGCACTCGACGTCCTGCAGGAAGGTTCTGAGGGCGGTGAAGTACGTTTCGGCGTCGTCCCACATGCTGAGGTGGCTGCCGTTCTCGCAGATAGACACGCGGGCGTTCGGGAGGCGCCGCCCCATCTCCTCGATGTCGGCGGGGTTCATGGAATCGTGCCGCCCGACGGAGAGCAGCGTGGGCACAGTGATGCGGTGGAGGTCGTCCCAGCGGTCCCAGGTCTTGAAGTTCCCGACCACCACGAACTCGTTGGGACCCTGCATGGTGTTGTACACGGGGGCGGCGAGGTGCTCGAACATGCGCCCCACGGGCTCCGGCCAGGGCACGACGCGGCAGATGTGCTGGTTGTAGAGCCCCATCAGCAGGGCCTGGTACCCGGGGTCATCGAGCGTCCCTTCCGCCTCGTGACGCTTCATGGTCAGGACGTCCTCGGGGGGCAGGCGCTCTCGCAGCACGTTGAGATAGCGCTCGTACGACGCGATGCTCGCCGTCATGTTGCTGACGATCAACCCCCTGAGGTGCTCCTGGTACTTCAGGGCGTATTCGATGCCCAGCATCCCGCCCCACGAGTTGCCGAAGAGGTAGAAGTCTTCCAGGCCCAGGGCGGCGCGCACCTGCTCGACCTCCTCGCGGAAGCGCTCGACGGTCCAGAGGCTGGGGTCGTCCGGCTGGTCCGAATAGTACGAGCCAAGCTGGTCGTAGTAGTAGAAGGTGTACTCGTCCGGGGAGAGCCATTGCTCGAAGCACTCGAAGTACTCGTGGGTGCAGCCGGGGCCGCCGTGGAGCAGCAGCAGGGTGACCGGGCCGTGCCCGACCTTCTTCGTCCAGACGTGGTAGTGGCCGTCCACGGGGATCAGGCGGACGTTCGGGTCTTGGGCGGTCGTCATGCGCGGCTCCTTACGAATGGAATGTCGTGCGTGGGAGCGGGGATTGGGCTGGTGACGCCGGAATGCTACCGAATATTGACTACAAATTCAAGAATAGCATCTGAAGTTGACTAAATATGCGAGTTCGGTAAGTAATCTGGCGTTTGCCCAGCCAGGCCGTGGTCATCCGCAAGCGGAGTCGCGGGCGACACCAGTTCAAACGCTGCGCGTGACGGCAGGGCCACCTATGGCGCGTTCAGCCCCGTCCAGGCTGTACAACTGCAGCGCGTTCCCGCGCAGCACGCGCCACGCGGCTGCCTCCGCCTCCTGCGCCGTCAGGTCGCCGTCGGCGACGGTCGCGTCGAGCACGCGCTCCAGCACGCGGCGGCCCCACAGGGCCGCGAGGTAGTAGAGTTCCGGCGTGCGGGACGCGTCGGTGGACAGCAGCACCTTGCTCAGCGGCGCGAGATGCAGCGCCTCGTGGACGTGCGTGCGCATCGCATGCTGGCTGGTGAAGGGAATCGTGAGCCCCAGGTCGAGGAACACGCCCGGGTAAACGCTCGCGAGGTACCCCGCCTGCCGCGTGTACGGATAGCAGTGCAGCAGCACCACCTGCAAGCCGCGCAACCCCGCGTCCTCGATGACGCCGCGCAGGTGCAGGGGGTTGGCGAGGCGCAGGTCGAGGTCCGGGTCGCCATACCCGGTGTGAAACTGCACCGGCAGCCCCAGGTCGCGCGCCACGCGCAGACCGACGCGGAGGGCCGTGTCCAGCAGGGGCTTGCTCGTCAAGCGCGGCAGGCGGCCCGGCACAAGGCCGCGCTTCAGTTGCGCGTACTCCGCCTCCACCTCCGGCCCACTCCACGTCTGCACGTCGAGCCCAGTGCGGTAGGCGATGACGCTCTTGAAGCCCACGATGCCCGGGCTGACGGCGCGCAGGCGTTGCTCAAAGGCATCGAGCAGCGCCTGCGCGCCATCGTGCTGCGCGACCAGCGCGGCGAGCTCGACCTCGAGTCGCAGCACCCGCCGCGCTCGCCAGGGCAGCAGGGCGTCGCATTCCGCGACGCTGAGCAGTTCGTCCGGCATGAACCCGTCATCCAGCAGGACCTCGTCAATGTTCGCCGCGCGGATCAAGTCCCGGGCGAGCGTCAGGTAAGGCCGCGACGCACGCGCCAACATCACGTCGTCCAGTGTTGGCGCGCAGCCGTAAAATGCTGCGAGGTCGCGCAGCGAGCGGCGGTAGAAGATGGCGTGCGGGGTGTGCTCAGCGAGGACGCCCGCGTCGTACGCCTCGGTGAAGTAGGCACTCAGCGGCGTCGTCCGCCACACGTCCTCACGAAAGATGGCGTGGGCGTGGTGATCAAGGAGGGCGATATGGTCAGTCTTCACTGGAAACTCCTTACGCGGCAGGACTGCCGCCGTCCGCTCAGTAGGCGAAGCGGTGCAGGGCGAGCTCGACGTCCTCCGGCTGCTGGGCGAAGTAGGCGGCTTCGGCCTCCCGCACCGCCGTGAAGGACCGGGTGAGGTCGGGGCCGAGCGCCTCCAGCAGCACGGCGTCCCCCCGCAACGCGGCCACGGCGTCCGGCAGCGAGGACGGCAGGGGGCGGATGCCCCGCTCCTCACGCTCCGCGTCACTCAGCGCTCCGGGCGCGACCGCGAGGGGCGGGCCTGGGTCGAGGCGGCGACGCACCCCGTCGAGGGCGCTGGCGAGCAGTCCCCCCAGCGCGAGGTACGGGTTGGCCGCCCCATCGCAAGTCTTGAGCTCGAAGTTGGTGGAGTTCCCGCTGGCGCCGGGCAGGAGGTGCGTGCTGGCAACGCGCACGCTCGCCTCACGGTTGTCGAGGCCGTAGCAGGCATACGCCCCCGCCCACCAGCCAGGTTCCAGGCGCCGGTATGAGTTCACCGTCGGCACCGTGAGGGCACACAGCCCCGCCTGGTGCTCCAATACGCCCGCGATGGCGTGGCGCGCCACGTCCGACAGCCCCAGTTCTCCTTCCGAGTCGTGAAAGGCGTTGCGCCCCTCCCGCCACAGGCTGAGGTGGATGTGGCAGCCGCTGCCCGCACCCGTGAGGACGGGCTTCGCGGCGAAGGACGCCCGCAGCCCGTGGCGCACCGCCACCGCGTTCACCGTCGCCTTGAACAGCACCTGCCGGTCGGCGGCGCTCACTCCGCGTGCGGGGGTGATGGAGATCTCCTGCTGGCCCGGGCCCGCCTCGGGGTAGTACATCTCGGGCGTGAGGCCCTGCGCGGCCAGCGCCGCGAGGATGTCGAGCGTGACCTCGTGGGCGGGCACGAAGCCCGCGAGGGTGGCGTAGGTGCTGTGGTCGAGCGGCTCGTCTCCCCGGAACAGGTAGTACTCGTTCTCGAAGCTCGCCATCACCTCAAAGCCCAGCCGGGCCGCCTCCGCCACCTGCCGTTTCAGGAAGGCGCGCGGGCAGTGCCCCCAGGCTTGCCCGTCCAGGGTTCGCATGTCGCCGATGGCGGCGGCGATCCCGGGCAGGTACGGCAGCGCGACGAGCGTGTCAGGATCGGGCACGAGGCGCACCTCCCCGACGGCGCTCAGGCCGCTGGCGGGCTGCACGGCGTCCATCATCATCGGCAGGGCCTGCTGGCCCATGCTGATTCCCACCCCATTCCGCAGGGTATCCGGCCAGGTCGCCCCCGTGACGGACTTCGCCCGGGTGAGGCCCGCGTTATCGCACCACAGCACCCGAGTCAGCGGCGCGGGCGTGTCGCCAGGTTGGTGTGCCGAGCATTCGGGTGAAACGTGAACGGTCAAATCTGCCTCCTCGTACGTCCCGCATTAACCGCGGTAACAAATATTCCTTTCAAGCTTCATCAAGTTACGATTCCTTCCGAATGGACGCAACTCTGGTGTATAGAATTCACTCTCGGTGCGTCATTGGATTGACAGCCTGTTGGCGGGCGTGCTGATCTGGGGCATGGACAGCATCGACAGGCAACTGCTCGCCGCGCTGCAGGACGACGCCGAGGTCAGTCACGCGGCCCTCGCGCAGGTCGTGGGCCTCTCCCCCGCGGGCGTGCACAAACGCCTCGCCCGCCTCAAGCAGCACGGGTACATTCAGCGCACCACTGTCATCCTCGACCGCAGCAAACTCGGTCTCGACCTGATGGGATTCCTGCTCGTCAACTTCCGCTCAAACCTGCGTGCGGACAACCTCGATGCCCTCAAGACCGCCGTGGTAGGCATTCCCCAGGTGCTCGAGTGCTACACCCTCACCGGCACCAGCGACGCCATCCTCAAGATCGCCGTGCGCGACCATAAGGAACTGCGCCAACTCCTCCACACCCTGGCGCTGGCCCAGGACGTCATCGAGCGTGTGCAGACGTGCATCGTCCTCGAAGAGTTCAAGGAAGGCCCGAACCTGCCCCTCCCGGGCACCCTCGAGGCGGGAGCATGAGCGCCGCCCAGCTGCCCCGCCCTCGTGGTGACGCCCCATAACGCCGGTGAAGCGCCCGCTGGGATTCTCAGCGCCGCCCTCGACCCGCTGCTGGGCGAGGGTGACCCCGACACGAACCTGATCTTGCATGCGCCGGAAGCCCACACCCTGCACGCCAGCGTGAGCCGCTTCGTGGTCGACTTGAACCGTGACCGCGCCGAGGGCGACGACAACGGCATCATCAAACTCACCGACTTTGAGGGCGAACCCCTGTACTCGCCCGACTTCCACCCAGGCGGAGCGGCGTCTCCAGCGCTACTGGGATCCCCTCCACGCTGAAATCGAGCGGGTCCTCCGCGAGGACGGCGCGCGCCTCATCGTGAACGGGCACACCATGCAGGCGCGCGGGCCCGTCATCGGCCCGGACCGCGGCGTGCCGCGGCCCGCTCTGACGCTGCTGACCGGCGGTGACACCCACGGTGAGCCCGTCGCTGGCCGCCACACCAGCGTGCGGCCTGCAGCGGCGCGCGCCCTGAGCGGACTCCTCGCGTAGCACTTCACCCCACTGCGGCGCGGCGCCGACCTGCCCCCCCGTGATCGCCCTCAATGATCCCTGGTCCGGTGATCAGCTCAGCCTGCGCTACGGTCACCCGCACCGCGCCCGCCTTCGGCCTTGGGGTCAGCTGTACCTCACGCCGTCCGATAGCGCTACCCCTGACGAGGACTCCATTCGCACGCTTAACGCCGCCTTCCGCATGTTCCTGCACGACGCCGCTAGCCTCCTCACTTCCACCTGATCGGTGACCCCACCCGGCCGCGCGCCTCCCCACTGGCGACGTCCCGGGCCGCAGGTACCCGACTCCGGCCCGGCGATACTTATAGTGACCGAATGCACTCCAAGGACGCGCAGGCCACCGGGACCAAAGCCCACATCACCACCACCCTCCTCGGTTACCTGGAGCGCCTCGTGGCCCTCACCGGCCCCAGCGGCTCCGAGGAGGACGTGGCGCGCCTCGTGCTGCAGCTCGCACGGCCGCTAGCGGACCGCGTCAAAGTCGACGCCTTTGGGAACGTCTTCGCCACTCGCCATGCCTCCGGGAGCGGCGCGCGGCGTGTCGTGATTGCCGCGCACATGGACGAGGTCGGCTTCCGCGTGCGGACCATCGAAGCTGACGGCTTCCTACGCCTTGAGAAGGTCGGCGGGACCGACGACCGCGTCCTTCCCGCGCAGCGCGTGTGGGTACGCACGGAAAGCGCGCGCCTGCTGGGCGTGATTGGTGCGAAGAGTGCACACCTCCTCACAGACGCCGACCGGCAGCGCGTCACACCGTACGAGGAGCTGTACGTGGACGTCGGCGCTCGCACCGCCGAGGATGTCACTCGCATGGGTGTGCGCCTTGGCGACCCGGTCGGATTCGTCGGGGACCTCACCGAACTCGGGCAGGGCACGGGGCGCTACACGGCGCACGCCATTGACGACCGCGCCGGATGCGCCGTACTGCTCGCCCTGCTCGAAACCTTCCGGGATGAAGCGCCGCCCGTCACGCTCACCGTCGTGTTCAGCACTCAGGAAGAGGTCGGTCTGCGTGGCGCGCAGGCGGCCGCCAGCCAGCTCGACGTGGACGTCGCCCTTGCCCTGGACATGACCGCGGCCGATGACACGCCCGACACGACGGCCCGCGTGAAAGGACGTCACCTGCAGCTTGGCGCGGGACCTGCGGTCAAAGTGATGGACTTTTCCACCCTCGCGCACCCCGCCGTGCGCCGCGGCCTGCTTGCCGCCGCGAACGCCGCGGGGATTGAGGTGCAGCACGAACTTCTCAAGGGCATCGGCACGGACGCTGGTGCACTGCAGCACGCGAGCCACGGCGTGCCCACCGGTACTGTTTCTGTCGCCAACCGCTACACGCACACTGCTGTGGAGGTCGTGGATCTGGCCGACCTTGAGGGGGCTCTCCAGGTGCTGCTTGCCTTCGTGCGTCAGCTCCCCGGCATGGACCTGCAGTTCATCAGCGTCGAGGACGCCTGAGGGTTCTGGCAAGTTGTGTGTCGAGCTGAGCCTTGGAAGCTCGGCTCGTCACGCCCACTCGAGCTGGCCAGCCTGCTCGCAAGGAGGGTCCTCCAAGGTCGTGGGAGTACCTGGATTTTGAGTACCTGAGGAAACGCCCCGAGAATCTGAGCGAGGTGGGCTGTGAGAGAGCGGAGTGTGGTGCTCGATATCCTGCTCCAGCCACACCAAGACACCCAGGCAGCTCGCAGCTTCTTCGCTCGGCTGCTCGGCGAGGACGACGTTCCCCAGGTCATTTATACCGACAAGCTGTGGAGTTATGCGTCGGCCGTCCGGGACCTCCCGTGCTCCACGGCGTGGGGCACATTCGGGTTGCCTCGACTGCACGCTGAAACAAGCTTACCCTGCAATCGCACCGTGCCATCCAGCAGCAGGAGCGACAACAACTGGCCTTCAAGCGACGACAACGGGCCCAGGAATTTCTTGCCTTGCACGCCAGAGTTTCGAACCTTCACCGGCACACCCGCACCACCGTGTCTGCCTCGGTTCGACGAAGTCACCCGGAGGCTGCACGGCGGACCTGGAGTGGGATGGTGCAGCGGGCCGCCTGAAGTTCAGGCAGCCCGGTCAGCCTGCTCGTCCTTAACTGGCCAGAACCTGAATGCCCGCCGTCGCGACGGCGGGCATTCTTCTGCGGGCAACCTCAGTCGGTCGCCCCCAGGGAGGTGGCTGGGATGGGCCGGGGGCGGGGCGTCAGGAAGGCAACGATGGCGCTGAGGACGCCCACGGCAGTGAGGAGCCCGAACGCGAGGCGCAGTCCATTCAGGAAGGGGTCGAGGGTGGCGGCGGGCAGGTTGGAGGCGAGCCCCGAGAACACCTCCAACATGACCGGCCGGGGCACGCTGGCGACCACGATGCTCATGGTGAAGATGATGGCAATGACGCTCCCCATGCTCATCAGAAGGCTGCGAATCCCGGCGGCGATGCCCCGGCGGTCGGGCGCGACGCTGCCCATGATCATGCTGGAATTGGGCGAGTTGAACAGCCCGTTGCCCACCCCGTTGAGGAACATCAGGGTGGCGGTGAGCCAGTAGGGCGTGGTCAGGCTGACGGTGAGAGCGAAGCCCGCCAGCGACAGCGCGGTGAGCACCAGCCCGGCCTGCATCAGGAGCCGGGGGTTGACCCGGTCGGCTAGGCGACCGGCGATCGGCGAGGCGATCAGCATCCCCGCCGCCACGGGCACCAGCATGATGCCTGCGACCACGGCGTCGAGACCTTTGGCCCCCTGGAAGAAGAAGACGAACAGGAAGGTGAGCGCGAGGCGGGTCAGCGCGTTGAGAAACACCGTGACGTTGTTGAGCGTGAAGCTGGCATCCGTGAACAGCCGCAAGTCGAGCATGGGAGCCCGGACCCGCCGCTCGATGAGCACGAACGCGACCACCCCGAGCAGGCCCAGCCCCAGGAGGGGCAGCACACCCGACCACGACTGGATCCCCCCCTCCGACAGACCGATCATCAGGAGGGCGAACCCCACCGCGTAGGTGAGGTTCCCCAGCACGTCCACCCGGTCCCGGCTGTCCTTCCTCGCCGTGTCGCGCAGGGTGAAGAGGGCCCACACGGTGGCGATCAGGCCGATCGGCACGTTGAACCAGAACACCCACTGCCAGCCCAGCGAGGTGAGCCAGCCGCCGACGATGGGTCCCAGGATCGAACCGACGGCGACCATCATCTGGTTCGTCCCGATGGCGAGCCCGAGTTCCTGACGCGGGAAGGCGTCGGTGACGACGGCGCTGGAGTTGGCGATCATGAAGGCGCCGCCGACACCTTGCAGGGCGCGCAGGGCGATCAGGAGCGGGACGTTGGCGGTGAAGCCCGCCAGCAGCGCGGCGAGGGTAAAGACCGCGAAGCCCAGGACGTACAGGCGTTTGCGGCCGTACATGTCGCTGAGCCGCCCGACGTTGAGGACGAGCACGGTCTGGGCGACGTTGTAAGCGAGCAGAATCCAGATCAGGTTGAGCAGCGTGGTGTGCAGGTCACGCATGAGGGTGGGCAGCGCGATGATCAGGGTGCCCGAGTTCATGCTCGCCATCAGGGCACCGAGACTGGTGACGCTGAGGGCCAGCCATTTGTAGGGCAGGGGTTCACGGCGGGTCATGCGGAGACCTCCGGGGAGCCAGCGGTGAGCTGGGATTCGAGACGTTCGAGGAGACCAAGGAGAGCGCTGACCTCCGCCTCTTCCAGACCAGTGAAGAGCGTGGTGACGTCGTGGCGGACGCCGCGGACGATCGCGGCGGCCCGGCGTTCCCCCTCCCCGGTGAGGCGGAGGAGGACGTAGCGGCGGTCGTCGTCCCGGCGCTCGCGCTGGAGCAGGCCGCCCTGTTCGAGCCGGTCGAGCACACCCGTCAGGTTTCCGGGCGTGACGCCCATGCCGTCCGCGAGCACGTTCGCGGGCTGGGGGCCCTGCTCCCAGAGCCGCCGCAGAACGCCGTACTGCGCCCGCGTCAGGTCGTGCCGGGCGAGAATGTTGTGGACCTGCCGGGACAGGATGCTGTGGACGCGATCCAGGCTCGTCCACAGCCTCACTTCAGGGGGAACGGACTCACTCATATGCTATAAGTCTAAACCTTATAGGCTTATAGCGTTCAGTCCTCCCAGACAGCCTGGAAAGAGAGGGCCCGCTGCGCGAGCCCCGGCTCTCCACTCGCAGTCATGAACAGCTCCACAGCCCCTGGAATCCCTCAAGAGTCTTGGAGCTGTCCTCTTCCTGCAACATCCAGTCGACAATACGATGCCAGCCCTCCCCCGGCCCACAGCTCCGGACGTTTGCCCAGCCCCAGCAGCATCAGGGAGGAAACCCCTGTAAGACCAGCGCGTACCCGTAATCCAGCCAAGCCTGAACGGACGGCAGTCGGGCCGCCATGGATGTTGAGGATGGGCGGGCAGAGTCCTCCGGCAAGGCCCGCACGTGCGCGGCCTGCGTCCCGGCATTACGCCCTCCAGGATCAGGCCGGGAGGGGTGTGTGCTGAGCGTGGACGTGGTCCACCCCAGATCGACGCACAGCCGAGGTCAACTTCCAGCTCTATGGCTGGGCAGTGACTCGGTTCTCCGCCTGCCCCTGGGGAACACCCAGCACCCCGCGCAACCAGATGTTGGCCTCCTCCAGCGCCATCCGGGTCTGGTCGTACACCCCCACGCCCCCGAAGAACCCATGATGCATCCCGTCGTACCGCGTGAAGGACGCCTCCACCCCCGCCCCCCGCAGCGCCCGGGCGTAGTCCTCCCCCTCGTCCCGCAGCGGGTCGTACTCCGCCGTGATCACCAGCGCGGGCGGCAGATCCGCCAGACTCTGCGCCTTGCTGGGCGACGCGTGCGGGTGCATGGCCTGGGCGGGATCCGAGAGGTAGTGTCCCCGGAACCACAGCATGTCCTCGGTGGTCAGCCCGTAGCCCTGCCCATTCTCACGCCGGGATTCGGTCTCCCCGTAGAGATCCGTGGAGGGGTAGATCAGCAGCTGGCCCCGCAGGGCGGGGCCGCCCTCGTCCCGGGCACGCAGGGCCACGACCGCCGCGAGGTTGCCCCCTGCACTGTCCCCCGCCACGACGATCCGCTCCGGGTCTCCTCCCAGCCCCGTCACGTGCTCAGCCACCCACCGGGTCGCGGCGAAGCAGTCGTCGGGCGCGGCGGGAAAGGGGTGCTCGGGCGCGAGGCGGTAATCCACACTCACCACCACCGCCTGAGCTCCCGCACACAACTCACGGCAGATCGGGTCGTGGGTATCGAGGGTGCAGATGGTCCAGCCACCCCCGTGGAAGTACACGATCAGCGGGAAAGGACCCTGCCCTTGTGGAGTGTAGACCCGGATGGGCAGTTCTCCGGCAGGACTGGGGACGCTCCGATTCTCGACCCCAGCCACGGGGGCGGTGGAGGTGGGCATCAGGTGGAGGGAGGCGGCGATCCCCTGACGCACCACGTCGACGGGAAGCGTGGAGAGGCGGGGCAGGGCGGCTTGCTGGTCGAGGGTGGCTTTAACCTTGGGGTCCAGGGGCATGACAGCGGTCCTTTCCAGAAAGCAAGTTGGGTTTGGCAACGGGAACACTCGGAGCATACACAACTCGCCTGGCCAGGACGAACGGCGGCTTCGAAGAGGTTCCAGTCCCATGCTGCCGAACCCCTCGGGCACCATCACCTGCCGCGTTCAACCCTCCGGCCACTGAAAGAGCTTGTGGAACTTCTGGAAGGGGTACTCACCCAGCTCCTGGATCAGGACGCTCTGGCTGGTGACTTCCATCACGGTGTAGAGCTTCCCGCTCTCGCGCCCCTGCCACTGCTGGCCCGCTTCCACGACGCTGAACTGGGCGGCCTGCGCCTCCTTCTCCTCCCGGGTCAGGTAGGCGCCGGGGAGGGTGACGACGCTGCCCGCCCCGCCACCCTTCGTCCGGGTCGGCGCGCCGATCAGGCGGTCGAGGCCACGGATCGCCAGCGTCTGGAAGTTCGCCCCACTCGCCCTGGCCTCCACCTGCGCCGTCATGCGGACGAGGTCCAGCTCCGCCTCGGTGAGCCTAAGCCAGTCCCGGCGGGACAGCGCCCCGCTCGGCGTGAGCTCGTCCAGGAGGCCCGCCTCCACCGCCCGCTTCCCACCCACCATCCCGACCACCCGGCGGTACGACGGGTTCCCAGCAGTCGCCCGGGGCCGCCCGGCTAGCTCGGCGGGCGGAACGGGAACCAGCGCGTCCACGGTGGCGGGCGCGGCGACCTGCGGAACTTCAGGGACCGTTGCGGCCTCTTGCCCGCCTTCGGCTGGACCGAACAGCAAGGCCAGATCTGCGTCCGTGATCGCTATATCAGCGGCCCTGCCAGCAGGCGGCAGCACGGCGACGCTCGTGCCTGGCTCCCGCTGGGCCTTCAGGGTCGTGTCTGCCGTTCCCTCTCCTGAGGCCGTGGTGGTGTGCGGTCCCGGGCTGGGCTCAGCGGCCTGGCAGGCGTCCCGCTGCTCGCGCGCGTCATCTTCCAACTGAAATACACCACCTTCTCGTGGACAGGAAATCTCTGGGGAAGTCTCGTGATATATGTCCCGGAATTTTGGGAGGTCGCCGCCGGGATTTTGGGAGGTTGACCTCGCAAAATTTCGGGAGGTCGACTCCTGTCCTCCCCCGAAACTGAACCCCCCAGAATTCCGGGAGGTCGATTCCGGGGCAGGGGCGAGGACGCTTTCCCCCTGGTCGGCCACCCCCGTGTCCTCGGTGAGAGGCTCGTCGGCCATCCCGGCTTGAACATGCCGCTCCCGCTTCGCCCCCTTCGCCTTGACGCCCGGGTCGACGTCGGGGCCCTGAAGGGTCACCGCGATGGCCTCGGGGATGGGTTCGACGTAGACGACGTTATGGAGCAGGCGGCCCTGGACGCGCTCGGTCCGGTACTCTATGCGGATCAGTCCGGCCTTCTGCGCCCGGTTGCAGGCTTCGCGCATCTCACGCTCGGACATGCCGAACACGGCCGCCCGGCGCTCGTAGTTGTACTGCAGCATCTCCCGCTGGAACTTGCGCTCGTAACCGACGACCAGGCCGCCCCGCTCCTCATCGCGCACCTCGGAAGGGCGGTACCAGTAGAGGATGTCCGCGACGGCCGTGATCATGTTGCGGTCCGGGCGGTTGGCCTCGGAGCGGAACTCGGAGCGCCGGTACCAGACGTGCGGGGTGACGTTCCCCGTGATGTTCAGCCTGCCAATGGCAGCGACGACAGGCGTCATGGGTTTTGCGACATTCACGCTGAAGTCCTCAGGCGGCCCGCCAGTTCCCGCCAGCGGCGAGGGCCAGGGCTCACGCCCTGAGGGTCAAGGATTGACCCTCACCCGATAGTGCGCCTAAACTACGGGTGGCCGCGACCCGAAAGGGTCGTTTGGTTCAGAGCCCGAGAGAACTCTGTTGACTGTGAGCTCCCCTTTCCCGAGGGGAGTTCCTCTTTTTGGTGTTCCCGCACCCGTCGGAGGGGAGGGCAGCGTACCACGCTCAGCCCAGCTTCAGGCACCTCAACCTGCCCAGTGGATGACGACGAGGGCTCCTTTCCGGAAGGCCACCCGGGCGCCGACCTGCGGCGTCCAGGGCTCCGCGTGGGGGACAGTTCCCACACGGCCACAGTAATGGATCCTGGGCCGGAGATCAAGCGAAAACACTGTCCAGGACATACTTTTTAGGTATTCTGCACCCCAAATGCACCTGTACCGGCTCGGCCACCGCGGCCCTGCTTCCCGGAGAAGGCATGGCTGACGCCCTGATCGGTTTTCCTCTCCCTCACGAGGTGACCCACCCCGCAGGAGGGCGACTTCGCCGCTTCCCGGAGAGAAGCCGGGGGTGTTCCGGGAAACGCCAGTCTCCCCTCCCCACCTGACTGCGGCCCATTACCCCCGAAGAGCCCTCAGGCTGCTCCTCGCGGCAGACGCTCCAGCTCTGGCCGCCCCCCAGGGCCAACTGGCCTATCCCTGCGGCCAGAAAGTCTCGCCACAGGAAACCGCGCACTGTCCAACCCTGTCGCCAGCAACAGAGACCGTGGCCTACTTCAAGGCCACGACGACAACCTTGAGAACCTGACCGTTCGGGGAGTGCGATTGCCCCGGCCCAGCACGGCTCCTCAGGTTCTCCCAGGACAACGGCACTCCGCGCCTCCACAGTGGTTGAGGTGGACGGGCGGACGTTAGAGGCAGACAACAATGCAGGCGGTCTCTCCCTCCGGTGGGAGGCTTCACCCTTGATTCCGAGAACGACACTCTGGACGTGCCCCGTGCGCTCAGGGGCTGGCGGAACTCACCACGGGGATCGGGGTGCGGGGATACGCGTACGCCTGGCCCTCGCCTCATCTGGTCTTTCAAGATGTGAGGTGTGAGGTTCACGAAGAAGGACCGTGCAGAACAACCGATTCGGCCTCACTCCTCTGCCCCCGCTCGACCTCACATCTTACCGTGAATAGGGGTTGCAGTTGGGGGGGAACTAGGGTAAAGGGATGAGATCGCAGAATTTGAGGTTATAGGTCAGGACGAGAAGGGCGACCTTGAGCCGGGGTGTCGCGCGTGTCTTGACCTGCCCCCAACGCAGCCCCATCGCCTCCAAGGCGGAGAACGCGGATTCGATGACTTTACGCGCCGCTCCATATTCTTCCTGCCATCAAGGGTCAGGGTGCTTCGCGTTCTTCTTCGGCGGCGTAAGGTCAGTGCCTGACGGGTAGCCTTATGACCGATGGGATGCCGCATCCAGTTCGGTGCCCTATGCACACCGGCGCCGCTCTATTGTGGTCCATCGTGCTCCGATGACCCCATTTCCGCTCGGTGGTGTCCCGGCGCGCCTCATCGCCACCAGGATGGTTCACGATGCCCTGTGCTGTCCCTTGCAAGGTCAGTTGCACACGTTTCTTTCGTGCTGGGCTGCAACAGCAGGGAGCGCGGCATGCCGCGCTCCCTGCTCGGGCGAGAAGTTTAGTAGCTGCCGCCCCACATGCCGAATTCGAAGGCGCTGGTGTCGTTGTTGGTGAATTTCACCCAGAAGGTGCCGTTGGGCGCGGCGCTCCTGGCGACGACGATCCGGCCCCCCCTGTTGCTGGTGGTGGTGTCGGCGTGCGGGGGCAGCGGCGTGCCGTTCAGGGTGTTGTAGGCCACGACACTGATATTGTCGGGGGCGTTGTCGATTTCATTCTCCATGTACCCCAGGAACAAGTTATCGCCGGGTTGGGGGAAGGTCACGTAGTCGGCTTTGATCCACAGCGACTGGCCGGGCTGGAGGACGAAGCCGCCATAGCCACCGCCCGTGCCGTAGACCGTGAGGTAGTTCGTCTCGGGCTCCGTGGGCTCGGTGCTGGGCGCGGAAACGCTGACCGATGGGGTAAGGCTGCTTTCGTTGCCCGCCGCGTCGCGCGCGACGATGAGCAGGGGGACCGCACCGACCGTTTCGGGCGTCCAGGTGGTGCTCCAGTTACCGTCGGCGTCGGTGTCAATGGCGTGCACCCCGTCGGCGAGTTCGCCGCCGGTGGGGTTGGTGGCGGCGACGAGGGTGTTGTCGTCGTACACCTGGATGCCAGCGACGGCGTGGTCATCGCGCGCGGTGCCGCTCAGCGTGACGTCCTGGCCGGTGCTGACCGTGCCGAGGGGGTTCAGGGTCAGTTCGTAGGGGGCCACGGTGTCGGCAACCACGGCACTCGTTGCAATGGCGTGCTGGAAGGCAGGCAGGTTGACCGGCTGGAACACCGCGACGTCGCTGTTCCCCTGGCGTACCCAGGCGCTCAGGTTCGCGGTGACGCGCAGGTTGGGATCGTCCACGGTTCCGCGGGCGGTGAGGGTCACGCCGACGGCGCTGCCTTTGCGGGTCGTGTCGGCGCCGCTGACGGTGTAGGGCACCTGGGGGTTCATGACCAGGTCGCCCAGCGGCAGGGCGAATTTCTGGCCCTTGACGGACTCGCTGTACGCGTAGAGCTTCAGGTTGACGGTGTCGTTGGTGAACACCTTCTGGGTGTTCATGGCGAAGTCGAGTTTGCTGTTGGCGAGGTTCAGGACGCCGTGGAAGCGCAGGTTGACGACGTTGGTCTGCTCGTCCAGTGCAGCGGTGTTTTCTTCGGCGCTGCCGTAACTGAGCAGGGCGTTGGTCTGCTGGTCTTCGTATTTGCCAGCGTTCTCGAAGCTGTACTGGCCCTTGGGCAGCAGCAGCGTCTGAGCGAAGCCGTTGCTCTGGTCGAGCACCACGGTGTTGCTGGCGCCCGGCACGTTCTCGCCGCCGGGGGTGTAGACGCCGTCTCGCAGGTACACGGCGTTGCCGTTCGCGTCGCGGACAGTGACCTTGATGCCGGTGAGGGGGGCGTTGTTGGGTAGGCCCAGGGCGCCCAGGCCAGCGCTCTGCTGCGAGAACGCGGCGCTGCTGATGTGAACTTTAACGTTCGGGCCGCTGGCGGTGAGCGCGTCGGGGGCGCTGGGCATCTGGCCGCAGGCGGCCAGAGTGAGCAGGGAGGTCAGGGCCAGCAGGGGGGTTTTCTTCATGCACGCTCCAGAGTGATCTGGCGTCCTCTCCAGGGTGGCGGTCCGCGCCACGCCCTTCATGAAAGCGCCTTTATCTGGTGCACACAGTAGAGGCGATCTTCTAACAATCCGATGACAAACACGGCCGATCCGGACGGCCCGGCGTCTCCCTGAAGCCAGCGCCTGCCCGCTGGACTTCGCTGCTGCGGGCGCGCGAACTCGTTCGAGCCACCCGAGGACAACGCCTGCGCCTGCCCGGGTTGAAACCCACTCGGCACGGCACGAAATTCGCGGAGACTTCAACATCGAGCCCCACCCCGGGTGGGGCTCGACGTTCCGGTGTCGGGGCGGCGTGCGCGTCGCGTCCGCCAAGACCTCGAGGTGTACGGCACAAACAAGCTGCCTTTGAACTCGATTTGGTACGTGGCTGGCGCCAGGCTCACGTCGCCCTCCCCCTGCTTAAACCTTCTCTTTCGCGCGACAGTTTGGGCAATGCATCCGGGAAGTGTTCAGCTCGCCGGACCGCTGCACGAAACGGAATGAGCTCAGAGGTCCAGGACGGAGTGGGTCGGCAGCCGTGTACTCGCCTTCCAGGCAGAGAGCTTGTCATGGTCCCCGCAATCCCCCTCCCTGCTGGGATTCAGTCCTCGAGCAGGCTTAGCAAAGCCTCACCCCGTGCGCTCAGCGCATGGTGTACCAGGCGGCCCGAGCGCTGATCTGTGACCACACCAATGCGGCGCAGGTCGCTCACCTGTTGCGACACGGCGCCAGGCGTCACACCCAGTCGACGAGCCAGTTCGCTGGTCGTCGTCGGTACTGCCAGCTCACGCAACAGGACCGCGCGGCCGTGCCCAAGCAGCATCCGCACGGCATCCTCCGCTGCGTGCCGTTCCTGCCACAGCCGGAACGCGCCCCTCGCTGGGTACACGATCATGGGCCGCCAAGGCTCCGCGAACGTCCATCCGGGCGTATGCCACCTGAACACAGACGGCACCAGGACCAGGCCGCGCCCGCCGAGAGCAATGTCCGCGTCCGTTCGGCGACTGGCAATTTACAGAACTCCCTCGTGGAACGTCAGGCCCGGGTGGAGCTCCGAGAGCAAGTCCTCGGGTCCGTCACCGGCGAGGCGCAGCGCCCGCTGCGCCATATCCGCCTCGAGCGTCGCGCGGATACGCCGCCAGTACGGCGCGAGTGCCCCCTCCCAGCACGCACTCAGCGCCTCGACGAGACGCTCGAGCGCCGCGTCGGATGCATGGAGAAAGGGAGTGACGCCGTCCTCAGAATGACCGTTGCTCATGCAGAGCAGCCCTTCAACCTCACGACGAATGAGCGTCCGGTCAGTGACAAGCACGGCACGAAGCTGGTCTTCGAACCCGGGTGACGGTCGCTGTGGCGGCGGCGCGAGAAAGTCTGGCACGTGAACGCCATTGCCCATCAA
Organism: Deinococcus apachensis DSM 19763; assembly: GCF_000381345.1. Lineage (NCBI taxonomy): Bacteria > Thermotogati > Deinococcota > Deinococci > Deinococcales > Deinococcaceae > Deinococcus > Deinococcus apachensis. Next base: position 24,059 of record NZ_KB906410.1, read on the forward strand.
GGCTCTCAGCGGTGTGAGTTCGACGCGCTCCAACGCCGTTCGCGCCTCAGTTGACCACCTCGTAAAGGGCGCCTGCCGCCAGGCGGGACCGTTCAGCACATCGACGGCCTCCACAACCTCGCCGAGCGGATGCAAGGCCAAGCGTACGCGGCCGAGATCCTCCGGGGTGAAATGGACTCGAATTGGCATGGGGATGGCGTCATTGTGCCTCGCGAACGCCCCACTCGTGACGATTTAGCCGCGCACTAAACCGTTGGAATGAAGCGGAAGCGGGTTTTAGCCTGGGTGTCTCCGGAACAATTCCGGAGCAGGAGGAGAGCATGCGTGTCCAGATCATCACGTTTCAGCTTCAAGGTCTCTCCGCCGCCGAGTACCGCGAGATGTGCAGTGCGCTGGCTAAGTCCGTATCGGCGCTGCCCGGCTGCTTGAGCAAGATCTGGCTGGAGGACGAGGCGTCGAACCGGTACGGTGGAGTGTACGTCTGGAGGGATGACGCGGCGATGACCGCCGCGATGGCCTCGGACCTCATGCAGGCTGTCGCGAACCACCCCAACCTCAGTGGCTTCGAAACGCATGACTTCGGCGTCCTTGAGGAGCCAAGCCGAGTAACGCGTGGTCTGCCCGAACGGGTTCCCGGGTGACGACATGACGAGCAACGCGGCTCCCCCCTCCTTCGTTCGTCCGGAATTCTTGGTTGATTCCTCCTGGGTGTACTCCTGCCTTCAGGACCCAGGCGTTCGGATCGTGGATTGCGGTGACGCGAACGACTACGACCGCGCCCACATCCCGAATGCAGTGCCGCTGGGCTTGCACCCGTGGCTCAAAGATGAGGGCAGCCCGCATGTCATCAACCCGGACGCTTTCGCGCAGCGGATGTCTGAACTGGGAGTGTCGGGCAATACGACGGTCGTGGCTTATGACGGGAACACGGGGTGGTTATCCGCGCGCTTGTGGTGGGTGCTGCGACATTACGGGCATGACGACGTTCGCGTCCTGAACGGCGGATGGCGGGGATGGGTGCGGGCAGGATACCCGGTCAGCGTCGATATGCCGAAAGGTGAACTGGCGACGTTCGAGGTTCGGCGCAATAACGACATCCTGATCCGCGCAGACGAGCTCATGAAGAAGGTGGGGCAGGGGGACGTGCAGGTCGTGAACCTGCTGCTGCCCGCGGTGTACCAGGGGGAATCCAATCCGTTTGGCAACGCGCGGACCGGACACATTCCGGGGTCAGTCAACGTTCCGAACGAAACGTTCTCAGGAGAGGCAGGGCGATTCGAGTCCGCGGAAGCCATCCGGCGAGCGTTCGGGGAGGTGGGGGTGTCGCCGGAGCGGGAGACGATCGTGCACTGCCAGGCGGGCATCCGTTCCGCACACGCGTGCCTTGCTTTGACGCTGGCGGGCTGGGAGCACGTGAGAGTGTACGACGCTTCGCTCGCGGAGTGGGCCAACCGCGAGGATACGCCCCTGGTTCATTCGTCTTGATGCTCTCTGGCTTCCATTTCGTCCGCAGACCTCAGTGATGCTGTCCTGGTGCGAGAATATGCGGGAGTCACTCAGGTGGAGGACCGCCAGATCAGCTCTCAGGGTCAGGTCCGCTACAACGATCACTCGAATGAGCGGTGCCTCTGAGGTGGCCCGGAAGTCTCGTAGAGCCCCGCTGGAGTCCCCGCGCTTCCCGCCGGGGGGGCCCGGGGCATCGTGTTTGCACTGGAGGTCCGCTTATGACGCAGCCGCAGGTCGACCTGGAAGCCCTCAAGTCACGCCTCAAGCTGACCTGGATGAGCGGGGACTACGGCACCTTCGCCCAACCGCTCCTGCCCGGCGCACTGGAGTTCCTGATGCGGGCGAACGTCGGGCCCAGCGAGCGAATGCTGGATGTCGGCTGCGGCGCGGGGCAAACAGCGATTCCCGCCGCGAAGGCCGGGGTGACCGTGACTGGAGTAGACATCGCCACGAACCTGATCGAACAGGCGCGCACTCGTACGCAGCAGGAGTCGGTCGAGGTAAGGTTCGAAGAAGGTGACGCCGAGAACCTGCAATTCCCCGACGGGAGCTTCGACGTGGTGCTCAGCCTGTTCGCGGCGATCTTCGCCCCGCGGCCCGAACTCGTCGCGCACGAACTGACAAGGGTGTGCCGGACAGGCGGGCGAATCGTGATGGGCAATTGGACACCGGACGGCTTCATCGGACGGATGTTCAAGGTCATCGGTCGGCACGTCCCACCCGCCCCCATGCCCTCCCCGATGTTGTGGGGGCAGGAGGACACCGTCCGTGAACGTTTCGGCGACCGCGTGCGCGACCTGCTGCTGGAGCACCATCCGTACCCCCTCAAGTACGCCTTTCTGCCCGAGCAGGTCGTGGAGTTCTTCATTCAGCATTACGGACCGATGGACCGGGCGTTCGCGTCACTGGACGAGGCCGGGCAAGCCGCGCTCAGGCGGGATCTGGTGGCGTTGTGGTCAGAGAACAACGAGGCGCAGGATGGTACGACGCTCGTGCAGAGTGACATGCTTATCGTGCAAGCCGTGCGGGCGTGACGGCTGGAGTGCGGCGTGGGACCGAGCGAGAGGCTACCTGGCACAGCCATACCGCGAAAACCTTCGATTTCGCCTGCCCCTAACGGCACTTGGACTGTGCTACCCCACCCCACGGGGCCTCCCCACGTCTTCACGGCTGTCCCCTCAAGCGGTCTTCACGCGGACATTCCGCCCCTTCGGGCCTGCTGCCACGCCCGGCCGGACCACGGTCGCGACGGAATCGCGCTGCACGAGCGGACAGGGCAGCAGGACCCGTTCTGGTGCTGTTGTTTCACGAAGCAGTTCCTCCACGCTGCGTCGGCCCATCTCGTAGTGGGGAAGTTGCAGCGTGGTGAGCCCCGGCCGCAGGTGAGCAGACAGGAGCACCTGGTTGTCGAAGCCGACCACGGACATGTCACTGGGAATGCTGAGGCCGTGCTCGTTCAGCGCCGCGTAAGCCCCCATGGCCATGCGGTCATTGAAGCAGAAGAGGGCGGTAGGCAGGTTGCCTTCGGCCTCCTTCAGGAGAGTCACGGCGGCGTCGTACCCTGCGGCCTGGTCACTGCCCGTCGCCCGCACCACCAGCTGCTCATCCTCAGCAATGTTCGCGGCCCGCAGCGCCTCACGGTAGCCAGCAAGACGCAAGCGCGTGGCAGGAATGTCATCCACGTTGTTCAGGTACGCGATGCGGGTATGCCCGTGGTGGATCAGGTGCGTCACGGCATCGAAGCCACCCTGAAACTCGTCGGGAATGAAGATCGGGACCGGCCGCGTGGTCGTGAAGCAGTTGGCCAGCGCGACCGGAACGTCCTCCAGGACCCCGGGAACGTCAATCCCCCGGTGGAACATGGTCGCCAGGACCACGCCCTCCACACGGTGCTCGACCATCACTCCACCAACCTGCTCCATGCTCCAGGGCTCGTCGGTGACCGTGAGCACCACCAGCAGTTTCCCGGCTGCTTGCGCGGCGTCCTGCGCGCCCTTAACAATTTCGACGGCGTACGGGGTCGTGATGATTTCGTCCGTGATCAGGCCGATGAGGTTGGAGGTCCCCCGGCGGAGCGCCTGTGCCACCGCGTTGGGGCGGTAGCCCAACTTCCGCATGGCGTCCAGGATGCGGGCCTTGGTCTCGTCCGAGATCCCTGCCTCCTCCCGCCCATTCACCACGAACGACACGGTCGTTTGCGAAACGCCAGCGAGCCGCGCGACATCGTGCATGGTGGGCCTGGACCCCGTCGACCTCCGCCGCTTGGGCGTCCCTTCACTCATCTTCTCTCCATGGTAATACGAATAAGTTCGTCTGCTGGGCGTTCTGTGCAGGGAACAGCCCAGAAGCAGCTCGTATGGGCTCGCCCAGGACGAACGGGGTCACTGCTGTGGAAGGCGTGAGAGGCCCGAGGAACGCGCCCTCTCACTGGGGGCCGCGTTCCTCGGAAACTTGTTTCCCTGGGTCCAAAGAGTTAAGGTCCCCGGCGCGAGAAGTGGTCACCCCGACGGACGGTCCACAGGGTGAGCGTGGCGCGCGTGTCGCGTTCAGCAGTGATCATGCCGGTGGTGGTGTCACGGCGCGTGGGGTACACGCGGCTGGTCAGGCAGGCCCGGCCGTTGGCGTACACTTCCAGCACACTGCCGTCCAGCAGCAGGCGCAGGTTCAGCCCCTCTCCACGCTCCAGGGCGATGTGAGTGCGCTGCGAGTCACGGGCCGTCCGGTCATCCAGCGAGCTGCGTGCACGCCGCAGCTTCAGGAGTCGCGCACTGGGATCGAACGTCAGCACGGTTTCCTCACTGCCGTCCGGGGCGCGCAAGACGGTCACATGGACCGGGTGTTCGATGTCCGGCTCCAGTTCGAGATGCAAATCAAGGTGAGTCCCATCGAAAAGCAGCGGGGTGCCGGGCTGGAGGACGACTTCGCCGTCGTGCAGCCGCTCCTCGTGAAGCTGGGCCAGTTCCCTGGCCGGTTGCACGCACAGGTCCCCGTTCCGGAGACTCAATTCTCGCGGCACGCTCAGGGCCCCTGCCCAGCCGTCCACGTCGATCAGGTCCTGGTGGCGCTGCTCGTTGATCCACGCCCACTGAAGCACACGTCCGTCCGCGCCCTGCGCGGTGAGGTGCGCGAAGGCGCCGCCGTCCCCGTCGATGACGCCCTCGCGTTCGGCCTGAAAGCGTTTGTTCTCGAAGGTGCCGACGAAGTACCGGGCCCCCAGTCCCGGCCAGACGGAGACGACCAGCACCCACCGGTCCCCCACCGGGAAGAAGTTCGGACACTCCCACATCACGCCCTGGTCCGTCCGGGTGGCCTCGTACAGGACGTGCAGGTACGTCCACCGTTCTCCATCCTCCGTGCCGTACAGCAGCACCGCACCCCGGTCATGATCGAGGGAGGCTCCCAGCGCCATGTACCACCGCCCCGCGTGCTGGAAGACGTACGGGTCACGGAAGTCGTCACTCCGCACCCGCCGGGGTGGGTGCGGGATGATGGGGTTCCGGGGGTGCTTTTCCCAGGTGATGAGGTCACGGCTGGTCGCCATGCACTGCGTCTGCACGCCGCCGGACCAGCCGGTGTAGTACAGGGTGGGGGTGCCGTTCACCAGAGCGAAGGATCCCGAGAAGCAGCCGTGCTCGTCCGCACCGCCCGGTGTGGGCGCCAGGGCCATGGGTTCGTCCCGCCAGGTGACCAGGTCCTCGCTGCTCGCGTGCCCCCAGTGGATGTCGCCCCATTGCGGGCGGCGGGGGTTGTGCTGGTAGTACACGTGCCAGCGGCCGCCATGGTGGGCAATGCCGTTCGGGTCGTTGAGCCAGCCGGAGGGCGCGGTGAAGTGGTAAAGGGGGCGGTGGATGTCCTGAAGGGTGGAATGTTCTGGCGCGGGCATGGTGGGAGGCAAGGTCATGGCAATATCCGTTCAGGAGGGAATGGGGGGAGCTGCTTAGCCCTTGAGGCCGCCCGTGGCAACACTGCGGACGAAGAAACGCTGGAACAGGATGAAGATGATCAGCAGCGGGAGCGTGACCAGGCTGGAGTACGCCATGATCTGCCCCCATTCCGGGGACCGCGTGAAGAACTCTTGGATGCCGGGCATGACGGGGCGCGCCTCGGCGCTCTGCACGGCCATGATGGGCCACAGGTACTGGTTCCACATGGCCAGGGATTGCAGGATCGCGACCGTCGCGATGACGGGCTTGGCCAGCGGCATGACGATCTTCCAGTAGATCTGGAAAGGTGTGGCGCCGTCCACGCGCGCGGCCTCGTCGAGTTCCTTCGGCAGGTCCAGGAAGAACTGGTAGAAGAGGAAGATCGTGAAGGCCGAAGCGACGAAGGGGAAGATCTGCACGATGTGGGTGTTGAACCATGAGTCGGTCAGGGTCATGCCCTCTGCGCCGAACGCCACACCCGGCAGGCGGCTCACCATCAGCAGCATCGGGATGGCGATCGCGTCGAACGGCACGACCAGCAGGGCGACGATGGCGAGCATGACGGCCGAACGGCCGCGCCAGCGGAGCCGGGCGAGGGAGTAGGCCGCCATGCTGTTCACGAGGATGCTCAGGGCCACGGTGCTCCCGGTGATGACCACCGAGTTCAGCAGGTAGCGGGGGAAGTTGCCGCGTTCGAACACATACCGGAAGTTGTCCCAACTCAGGTCGCCGACCGGCAGGAACGCGCGGATGGAGCGCAGGTCCGCGAAGATCGCCTCGTTCGCTTTCAGGCTGGACACGAACATGAACAGCATCGGGAAGATGAACAAGAACGCGAAGAAGATCAGGACGGCGTACGTGAGCGTGATGTTCAGGACCCGTCCGGCCTTGACCGAGCTCTTCCGGCGTCTGAGGGTGGTCATTTGTTGCCTCCGAGCACCAGCCGGCGCTGGATGAATGCGAGCATGAGGATCATCAGGAAGAACACGACCGTGATGGCGCTGCCGTACGCGATGTCCTGCTCGCGGAACCCGCTGCGGACCGCGTGCAGCATGATCGTCGTGGTCGCCCCGTTCGGGCCGCCCTGCGTCATGACGTCCACCTGCGTAAAGAGCCCCAGGGCCGCGATGGCGGTCGTCGTGAGGACGAAGACCATGGTGTTGCGCAGGCCGGGAAGCGTCACGAAGCGGAAGCGCTGCCAAGCATTCGCGCCGTCGAGGTCGGCGGCCTCGTACAGTTCCTGGGGTATGCCTTGCAGACCGGCCAGGAAGATGACCATCTGAAAGCCCATGCCCTGCCAGGCGCTCATGATCACGATGGCGAGCATCGCGGTGCTGGGGTTACCGAGCCAGTCGATCGGCGCGACGCGCCCGAAGCTCGCCGCGGTGAGCAGCTGGTTGATCAGGCCGAACTGACGGTCGTACAGGAAACTCCAGACGATACTCAGCACGACCATGGACGCGACCACCGGACTGAAGAAGACCGTCCGGAAGAACGGCACGCCGGGCAGTTTCTGGTTCACCAGCATGGCGAGTAGGAGGGCCAGGCCGCACTGAAGGGGCACGACCAGCAGCGCGAACGTGAGGGTGTTCAGCAGGGCCCGCCAGAACACCGGGTCCCGAGCGATCATGGCCACGCGCCGGGTTCCGACGTCGAGGGTCAGGACGTCCTTGTAGCCGTCGAGGCGGTCGTTCCCACGGATGACGCTTCGCACGCGGGGGAAGTCGATATGGCCTTCCTCATCGCGTAGCACCTGGCCGCTGGCGTCACGGGGCGCGGGGATAACCAGCGGGCGGACGCTGAGGAGCCGCGTGTAGTTCTGCAACCCCACGAACTCTGTGGGGTTCGGGGACAGGAGGCGCTGGTTGGTGAAGCTGAGCGACACCGCCAGCACGAACGGGATGACGACGAACAGGATCAGGCCGAGCAGGGCGGGCGCGACCATCAGCAGGGCCGCAGGTCCGTCCGAGGAGCGCGGGCGAGGCTGCCTGACGCGCGCGGAGGCCATAGTGGGGGCACCATCAAGGTGACGGGGTTCAGACCTGGTCATGCGGACTCCTGCGTTCACCGATCGAAGGGTGAGGGTTGTGCGTCCCTCACCCTGACCGTCCTGACGCCGTGACGTCTTTAGAAGCCGTAGTTCTTGTTGCGCTTGATGTTGCTGTCGATGGCGTCCACCGCGTCATCGAGGGTGTCCTGCACGTTCGCACCCGTGACGATGGCGCGCAGGGCCTTCTCAAAGGAGCTGGTCAGGATCGGGTAGGCCGGGGTGGGCGGGCGGCTCAGGGCGTAGTTCTTGGCGAAGTTGTAGAAGAAGCGGGCGGGACCGCCCGTGCGGTAGTCAGTGGTGAGGCCAGCGGCACTGCCGGTGGTGGGAATCAGGCTGGTGGCCTTGCTGATCGCCGCGACTTCCTTGGGGCTCATGACGAAGTTGATGAACGCGGCGGCGCCCTCCGGGTTCTTGCAGCTGGTGCTGATCCCCCACTGCCACGAGCCGCTGCCGATCTTCGGTCCCTTCCCGAAGTTGGGCGAGGGCAGGACGAGCAGGTCGCTTCCCCACTTCTTCTTGTAGTCCGCGTAGGACCAGCTGCCGTTGTAGTCGAGGGGAACGCGGCCCACCAGGAAGGGGGACTCCGTGACGGTCGGCTTCTTGTTCGCGTAGCCCTTCGTGAACACGCTCTGGAACCACTCACCGAACCGGACGGCAGCGTCCCCGTTGAGGGCGCCCTCGGCGGTCGTCATGCTCTTGCGGTCGATCAGGTCCCCGCCGAAGCTTTGCAGCCAGGGGCTGAAGGCGTACGACCACCATTCCCCGTCGTTGCCATTGTGGAGGTCGATGGCGTACTCGTACGTGCCCAGACCCTTGAGTTTGGCGAGGGCGCTGTTGAACTCCGCGAGCGTCCAGGGCTGGGCGGCGGTGGGAATGCGCAGCCCGGCTTTTTGCAGGGCGCTCTTGCGGGCGAAGAGGGCGAGGGCGACGTCGAACTGCCCGACGGAGTAGAGCTTGCCTTTGTAGGTGCCGCGGGCGCCGGAACTGAGGTCGTTTTTGATGCTCGCGTTCAGGTAAGCGTCCAGGGGGCGCACGTAGCCTGCCCACGCGAAGTTCGGCACGGTCGGTTGGTCCATGTCGAAGACGCAGGGCAGCTTCTTGGCGAGGGCAGCGGCGGTGATCGCCTCGGTGTAACTGCCTTTGGGGAGGTTCTCCGCGACGACCCGGTACTTGTTCTGTGAGACGTTGAAGCGCTGGATGGCGGCTTTGGTGGCGGCGACTTCCTCGTCCCCGCTCTCGTGTCGCCAGAGCGTGATGGTGACGGGCGCGGCAAGGGCTGGTGCGGAGGCGATCAGGGCGAGGGTGGTCAAGGCGATTCGCTTCATACTGTCTCCTAATACGTATTAGGGTGGCAAACGAAGGGAGGTGGCGGCATAGGGTGGGGACGCGGGTGAACGCTTCCTCTTTACTTTTACGTATTAGCTGGGTCTTACTCTGGCATTCCCTGACCACCTTGTCAAGTCACCAAACCGATTTCTACTTTCGGAACGCGAATGCGCCAGCCCACTGCATTGCTGAAAGAGCGAGAGGGCTAGGCCACCGTAGCCCCTCACATCCAATCAACCTGACCCGTCACCTGGCGGCAAGCTCAACGGGGACCATAAGAGAGAAGGGGTACGTTCGTGCTGCGCGGCCCAGGTGCTCCCTGGGGAAGCACCACCAGGGAGCACGCCCGAACAGGGTCCCTGGAGGACAACAGGGCGACCCAGCCAGCCGAGGCTGTTGTGGAGATACTGATGGTACGAGCAGAACGTCGGGCCGTGACTGTTCCTGGTTAAGGCCGATCTCCCTGGCACGCCAACCACGACGGGGAGCGGGGCTCAAGTGACGGAGCGTGCGGCGAAAGGAAAGGTATGTCACTCGGTTGAAAACGCTTCGTTGTCGCCTGGGTGCCACACCGGGGTGTGGAGGAACTCCCGCATGGGCCGGGCGCGCAGGTTCCCGCAGTGCAGCCGCACCAGCCAAGGCGGCAGACGTGACCATCGAGCATGGGGGCGCTGACCGATACATCCCGGCGGGGGCGCGCGTGATTCTGGACATTCTCAACGCCGACGCCTCGGTGGTTGGCGCCGAGCCGCTCACGTTCTGCCCGCACCGCGCCCTGCAGGAGCAGGCTCTGAGCTTTGGGGACGGCGCGCACCGTTGCCCCGGCGCCTTCCTCGCCATCCACGAGAGCGACGTGTTTCTCCACCGTCTGCTGAGCCTGCCGCTGCGCATCGTGGGCACGCCGGGACTGACCTTCAGCGAGATGCTGATGAGCTATAAGATCCTATAAGATCCGCGACTTCACCGTTGAAGTTCATGAGCAAAAGGACGAATGAAAAGCGTCAGCGTACGTGTTGAGCCAGGCAGCACACCATGAACTGTACTTCGGGGCGTCTTCGCCAGCGCCGTCCCTCTCGCATTTCTACCCCCAGAGGCTGCCAAAAGAGGGGTCGAAGCAAGGAGGGTTGAGTTCGGTCGCATCAGAATGTTGAGGTGCCGCGCCTACCCCAGCGACATCGACGACGACACCTCCCACTTCCTGGTACCCTACCTCGTCCTGAAGCCTGAATTTGCGCCCCAGCGTCGTCACCCCCTGCGCGAAGTCTTGAACGCCTTGTTCTGGGTCACTCGGACAGGAGCGCAGTGGGCGTACCTGCCGCACGACTTTCCGCCTGCGGAAGTGGTGCGCTCCCAAGTACAACGCTGGTTCGAGGCAGGCTGCTTCGAGAACGCAGCTCACGATCTGCGGGTCCTCTCCCGAGTCCAACAGAACCGAAAGGGTGACCCCACGGCGGTCGTCAACCCGCTTCTTGGGAAGCTCGTTCGGTAGCTTCTAGCCCAACAACTTGCCATAACCTTCTACCCCACAGGCGAGTAGTGTCCCGGTCAGCACCTCCGACATTCCAGATCCTTGCCCCGTCGGCTCATCCTTTTGATGGATTACCCCCCAGATACCCCAACCCGAGTTACATCCTTCGCCCGATGACAGTTCAACCCGTAAACGTTCACTCTGGCCCCATTAGGAAGGCCGTTGCAGGACGCCCGCCACTGAGCACACCACGCGGCCGAACCGCTTGGTCATATCCGGGGTGTAGCGCCCGCAGTCGTAAGCAGTACTGAAAAGGAGGCGTGTGATGAAGATTCGCCAGCTTCGAAGCGTCATCGCTCTCGCTGAAGAACTCAACTTTACGCGGGCGGCAGAACGCTGCAATATTGGCCAGCCTGGCCTGACCCGGATTGTGGCGGACCTGGAGAGCGAACTGGGTGTTTCGTTGTTTCACCGCGACAAACGAAGAGTCGCCTTGACACCGCAAGGCGTGGGGTTCGTGGCGAGTGCCCGCGCCGCGCTGCAGGAGTTGGAACGTGGTGTGCAACGCGTCCGGACCGGTCGTGCGCATGCGGAATTGCGCGTCACGATGGACGAGTACGCCTACGGAACCGTCCTCGGACCAATTTTGCGCCGTTACCGTCAGACGTCCCCGGAAGTGCAGATTATCCCTGTCAGTGATAATGGCCTCGCACGGGTTGATGTTCTCCGCGCCAGACAGGCAGACGTCGGCGTCATGTCGCTCCCGGCAAACCTGACCGGCCTCGAGAGTGAGCTGCTGGCGAGGGAAAGCCTCTGCGTCTACCTGCCGTTCCAGCATCCTCTCGCCTCGCGCACGCACCTCACGTCGCAGGATTTGGTGGGGCTGACGCTGCTGGCGTTCGATGCGACCTCTAGCAAAGCGACACACGAGCACGTCACGCAGGCCGTCGCCGCCGCGATGCCGTACGCCGCGGTGCGGTGGTTGGGTCGTGACGCGCCCGCACCGTCAATGCGTGAGATGTGGCGCCTGATTGCCGCTGGCGAGGGGGTACACTTGGGCCTCGCTGCGGTCGGGCGCTGCTTAGGATTGCCCCCCAGCCTTGTGGCGCGCCCATTGGTGGGCCCCAACGCGCACGTCGACCTGGTGGTGGCCTGGAGTGTCACGGACGCACGGATCGCGAGGTTTATGGAAGTGCTGAGATTGTTCCGCGACGTGACGCCCGACCAGCGTTATAGCTCTACGGACCCCGTGTGGCCCCCCGCACCTGCGCCGAAGCTCACGGTTGCCGTGTGACGGTTCAGAAGTTCGCCATTCCAGGGAACGCCAACTCGCACTTCATTCGGGGTGTCCGGAATGCCATCTTGTCATGTGTCGTTGCGTTGTCGGCTAGGGCCCTGAACGTCACCTCGAACGCCTCGCATTGCACCTGCAGTTCAAAAGGGCTCGCGCCTGAGGCCGGGTGACCGTCACCCGGTTGATGAAAATGGCGTGATCACCAATGATGCTTTATGGATACCCGGCAATTGCGCTGTATGGTCGTGCTTGCTGAAGAGTTGAGCTTCAGTAAGGCTGCGCGGCGTTGCAACGTCACCCAGCCTCACCTCAGCCGCTTGATCCACGAGCTTGAGGCGTGGGTAGGGACACCGCTGGTCGTGCGGGCACGCGGCCGCCGGGAGGTGGAACTCACTCCTGCAGGGCAGGCGTTTGTCGTGCGTGCCCGCCGGGTGCTCGGGGAACTGTCGATGGCCCTGGAGGAGGCGCAAGCGGTCAGCACGGGGCGAGCCCTGGACTTGCGCATCGGCCTGAGCAACTATGGACGGCTGAGCCCCTGGCAAGACATCGTGAATCGCCTCCTCGCACGCCAGCCAGACGCGAGGCTGAAGTGGCACGAAATGCAGGCGTCCCGCGAGCATGCCGAACAATTGCTCGCAGGACAGTTGGACGCCGCCTTCATCGCGCCGTACGGCTATGAAGGACGACTTGCCATGCAGGAAGTCTGGCAGACGAACCTGGTGGTGCTCCTTCCTGCGGACCACCCACTCACGGCCTTGACGGAGGTGCCATTGGCGGCGCTGAGGGAATCCCTGCTGTACCCGGTACCACCCGCTTTGAACCTGGGGCTGTTCGACCACATCAACCGGTTCACGCGCAGCGTGGGATTTGAAGTGCAGCCAGCGCCCAGCGTCATTGGATACACGAACGTTCAGGATAAGCTCCATCTGGTCGCCCTGAACGGCTGGGTTCTGCTGGGCTTGCCGGATTACCTCAACGAGCTTCCGGTGGGTGTGGAGGCCCGACCCATCGTCAATCCCACAGTCCCATTCGCCATCGTCTTGGCCTGGGACGCCTTCAACCATCACCCGTTGCTGCGCCACTTGATCGACACGGCACGCACCCGGGAGGTCTCCTGAGATCGAAGCAACCGCCGGGGTGAACCCGGAACAGAACGGCGAAGCTCTGCCGGAACCACCTCGGTTAAAGTCGTCCCGTTAATCCGGGCTCGTCTGCTCGAGCACGGCAATCCTCCAGGACGCGGGGGGCGAGAGGCGTGCGCTATAGCGAAGAAACGCCCTGCAATGCTGCTGACACCGCCCCAAATGCATTCACGCACGCTCGGATCGGTTTGGCGGGTCCCTTCACCGTTGCGGCACGCCCATGCGCGACACTGGACATGCTCTGGACGGTCGACGCGACGGTACGTGCTCGGAGTGCAACTCGCCTTCGATTTGCTTGGCCCCGCGCCTGTGGAGACCGTGCGGATGATTGACACGGTGGGTTGACGAGCTCAAGGGCCGATGTGTAGGGCAACTCCTACCCGGTCGAGGCGAGCGAAAACACAGGCCAACACCGACCACTGTCAAGCACGAACAGAGGTTTTCAGTTGCTGAACACGCTTGGCAGGGTAACGCCGACTTAACGGGGTGCGGCCTAGCCTGCAGTGTGCGTGAGGACGGGCACTTGCGCCTGAGGCTCTAGTAACCGACTTGGAGGTTCACGCACCTGAAATCAGTCCGGTTCTGTCCGGTCGGGTGTGCTCCTCTGGCAGGAGAGTGGAAATGCCTGAGGCCAAGCACAGAGGCGCTTGGTTGAGGTTCCCTGGTAAGGACGTGGAGGAGGAGGCTCATGCTCAGCCGATGGAGTGTCGCCCTGGCCGCCTGCACCTGCACCCTCGTGCTCTCCGCTTGTGCTCCGGCGCACACACCAGGGAGCTCGATCACCCCCTCGTCCGCCAACCAGCCCGTGAAAGGAGCCCTCATGAACTTACCGTTCATTCCAAGCGGTCCCGGCTCGGTGTCCGGCGCCCCGAATCTCCCTACCGGATTCACCGATACGTTCACGAGCCGGTACATCGACGTCGGTGGGGTACGCCTGCACGTTGTGATGGGAGGCAAGGGGCCACCGCTGCTGCTTGTACATGGCTGGCCCGAGACCTGGTACGCGTGGCGCTTTGTGATGCCCGCACTGGCCCAGAACTTCACGGTTATCGCGGTCGATCAGCGCGGCATGGGGCTGTCCGACAAACCTGAGAGCGGGTACGACACGGCCACCCTGGCCAACGACCTCGTTGGGCTGATGGACGCGCTCGGCCACAAGCAGTTCGCCGTGGTCGGTCACGACACTGGGTTCAGTATCTGCTACGCGTTGGCCGCTGACCATCCTGACCGGGTTGCGCGTGCGGCCCTCGCCGAGATTCCAGGCTCTCCAGGGGCGGCTCCCTTCCCACCCCTGCTCGTCCCCGGACCGCTGAATAACCGGCTCTGGCACCTCTCCTTCAACCGGATAGACAAGCTCAACGAACAGCTGGTCACGGGCCGTGAGGACATCTTTTTCGGCTGGGAGTTCACGGTTCAGGGCGGAAAGCTCCCCGACGACGTGATCAAGTACTACGTCGGGCTGCTCTCCAACCCCGACTCCCTGCGCGGCAGCTTCGGCTGGTACCGGGCGCTCGACGCGACCATCGCCCAGGACCAGCAGCGCATGACCAGGAAGCTGCCCATGCCTATTCTCGCGATCGGCGCGGCGAGAAGCTTCGGCGAAAGGGTTGGGGACGCGCTGAAACCCGTCGCCGAGAACGTGCAGAGCGTAGTCATCCCCGATTCCGGCCACTTTGTCGCGGAGGAGGCGCCCGAGAAGCTCCTGGCGGCACTTACAGCGTTCCTGACGCCGTACCACGAAAGCGCCCGCACTCCGGCCACCAGTCGCTAAGCACGGGCACACCGCCGCCAGGACCGTGCCGTATCGAAGCGTCAGCAGGGAGAGTTCCCAGGAAAGGGGTCACCGTGACCGAAGTCGTGACGGCCACCACACAGGCGGAAGTCCGTCCGTTCCGCATCAACGTTTCGGAGGAGCAACTCGCCGACCTGCGTCAACGGATTCTCGCCACACAGTGGCCCGAAAAGGAAACCGTTCCCGACCAGTCTCAGGGCGTGCCACTCGCGACCATGCAGGAACTCGCCCGGTACTGGGCGTCCGAGTACGACTGGCGCAAGGTTGAAGCGCGGTTGAACGCCCTGCCGCAGTTCATCACCGAGATCGACGGGCTGGACATTCACTTCATTCACGTGCGCTCACAGCATGAGGACGCCCTGCCGCTGATCGTCACTCACGGCTGGCCCGGCTCGGTCATCGAGCAGCTCAAGATCATCGAGCCGCTGGTGAATCCCACAGCCCATGGTGGGAGCGCCTCGGACGCCTTCCACGTCGTCATTCCCTCCATGCCCGGTTATGGCTTCTCCGCAAAGCCCACCAGCCCCGGATGGGGTCCTGAGCGGATAGGCCAGGCGTGGGCAACACTCATGCGGCGCCTGGGGTACGCGCGGTACGTGGCGCAGGGCGGCGACTGGGGCGCGTTCGTCGTCGATCAGATGGGTTTGCAGGCTCCTGAGGGATTACTCGCCATTCACACCAACATGCCAGCCACCGTTCCTGCCGACGTCGACCAGGCCCTCCAGGCGGGCAGTCCGCCGCCAGCAGGGCTGGCGGACGACGAACGCCGGGCGTATGAGCAACTCGTCAGGACGTTTAAGCAAGTCGAGTACGCCAAATACATGGCGGCCCGCCCGCAAACCCTGTACGGCATCGCGGACTCGCCGGTCGGTCTCGCCGCCTGGCTGCTCGACCACAACGACGCCGACGCGCAGCCTGCGGCAGCGGTCACCACTGCCCTCACCCGGACCTCGAGCGCCACGGGCGAACTGACCCGTGACGAAATTCTCGACAACATCACGCTGTACTGGCTGACGAACACGGGCGTGTCCGCGTCTCGCCTGTACTGGGAGTACAAGGGAGGTTTCTTCAACACCAAAGGCGTCTCGATTCCGGTGGCAGTCACGGTCTTTCCCAGCGAGCAGTACGAGGCGCCGCGAAGCTGGACCGAGAAAGCCTACCCCAAGCTTATCTACTATCACCAGGCCGAGAAGGGCGGGCACTTCGCGGCCTGGGAACAACCGCAGCTTTTCGTGGATGAGCTCAGGGCGGCGTTCAGGTCGTTGCGTTCATTGTGAAATCACAAAGGTGAACCCGCGCCCAAGGACACGAGGAAAAGGAGGTTGAACGGACGAGCCGAAGCATGTCCTGACGTGACGGCGTTGTTGTTAGCTTGGCCGACTTTCTTTCGGGGTACTTGAGAAGACAAGAGAAAGGGGACCCCATGACCCAGGCTCCTCAGATGCCCACCATAACTGGCCAGGAAGTCCGCCCCTTCCGGGTGAACGTGCCGGAAGAGGACCTTGTCGACCTGCGTCGGCGCATCGAGGCGACCCGGTGGCCCGACCGGGAGACGGTGCCCGATCGGTCGCAGGGGGCGAAGTTGGACGAGTTGCAGGAGCTCGTTCGGTACTGGGGCACGGACTACGACTGGCGGAGGGCCGAGGCGCAGCTCAACGCCTGGCCGCAGTTCATCACGGAGATTGACGGGGTCGACATCCACTTCTTCCACGTCCGCTCCCGGCACGAGAACGCGCTGCCGCTGATCGTCTCACACGGGTGGCCGGGCTCGGTCTTTGAGCAAATCAAGATCATCGGCCCGCTCACTGATCCGGCCGCCTTCGGGGGTCAGGCGGAAGACGCCTTCCACGTCGTGATCCCGTCGCTGCCGGGCTTCGGGTTCTCCTCGCGGCCGACCGAGTTGGGCTGGGGGTTGGAACGCATCGGCCGTGCGTGGGACGTCCTGATGAAGCGGCTGGGGTACACGCAGTACGTGGCGCAGGGCGGCGACTGGGGCGGGGGACTCGTCGAGGTGATGGCGCGGCAGGCTCCGGAAGGACTGCTCGGCGTCCACACCAACCTGCCAGCCGTGTTCCCACCCGAGGCAGCCGAAGCGGTCGCCAGCGGCGGGCCCGCGCCGGAGGGACTCTCCGAGAAGGAACGTGCCGCGTTCGACGACGTGAGGGGGTTCATCCAGAATGGAGGCTGGGCCTACCTGACGATGATGAGCTCGCGGCCTCAGGCGGTCGGCTACGGCCTGACGGACTCCCCCGCCGGGCTCGCGGGGTTCATGCTCGTGCACGGCGGGTTCGCCAAGTGGTCGTACGGCAAGGATCCGAACCAGTCGCCGACGAGGGACGAGGTGCTGGACGACCTCTCGCTGTATTGGTTGACGAACACCGCGGTGTCGGCCGCCCGCCTGTACTGGGAGAACCGCAGGGTGAACCTGCTCAGTGCGGCGGCGCAGAAGACCCACGAGATCACGCTCCCGGTAGCCATCACGGTGTTCCCGAACGACGATCTCTTCCGGGCCCCGGAAACGTGGGCCCGTCGTGCCTTCCCCAGCCTCAGCTACTTCCACGAGGCTGGAGCAGGCGGACATTTCGCCGCCTGGGAGGAACCGCAACTGTTCTCCGAAGAAGTCCGCGCGGCATTCAGACCACTGCGCTAGTTGGGGCGTACGGGCACCCGTTATGCTGTACGCCACCGCCCGCGCGGGGCAGCTTGAACGCGAGTCCAGTCGAAGAGTGACGACCGTTCGGGGCAGTCCATCTTCTGATCGGTTCCGGGTCGCAGACCGAGGCCGGGGATGGACAAAGGAGGTTCTCAAGGGCTCTTCCTCCATCCCACTGTCCACCCCGCAAGTCCAGAGGAAGCGAAAGCTACCCCAGGGTCCGCTACCTGAGCCGGTCACCGTAACCCTCGTCGGTTGCGGGAACGAGCTGACTGACAGATTGTCTTTGCCGAGCGTACTGACAATAGCCGCGCCGTGCTGGCCGCTCTCGCCCTCGACCCTCTCGGAGTGCAGACCGATGTCCGACCTTAAAACGCCTGACCCCGTGACCACCACGTTCGGCGCGCTGAAGCAGATCGACGCCGGGGTGCTGAATGTTGGATACGTGGACACCGGCCCGGCCAGCGGTCCCGCAGTCATCCTGCTCCACGGCTGGCCGTACGATATTCACAGCTTCGCGGATGTCGCGCCAATGCTGGCGGCAGCAGGTTACCGGGTCATCGTCCCCTTCCTGCGCGGCTATGGCGCGACGAGTTTCCTCTCCGGCGGAACCTTCAGGAACGGTCAGCAGTCCGCGCTCGCGGTAGATGTCATCGCCCTGATGGACGCGCTCAAGTTGGAGCGGGCGATTCTCGCGGGTTTCGATTGGGGAGCGCGGAGCGCCGACGTCGTCGCGGCTCTCTGGCCGGAACGCTGCACCGCCCTCGTGGCTGTCAGTGGGTACCTGATCGGCAGCCCCGCGAGCAACACCCTGCCGCTCCCGCCAGAAGCCGAGTATCAGTGGTGGTACCAGTACTACTTCGCCACGGAACGTGGCGCCCTCGGCTACGACAGGTACCGGCGCGAGTTCTCGCGGCTCATCTGGCAGATCGCCTCCCCGCAGTGGAGCTTCGATGACGCCACGTTCGAACGCACGGCAGCGTCGTTCGACAACCCGGATCACGCGAAGCTCGTGATTCACAATTACCGCTGGCGCCTCGGTCTGGCGCAGGGTGAGCCGCACTACGACGAACTGGAACGGCGACTCGCCGAGAGGCCGGTGATCACCGTGCCCACCATCACCCTCGAAGGTGATGCCAACGGCGCGCCACACCCGTCCGCCAGCACCTACCGCGAGAAGTTCACGGGACGGTACGCGCACCGAGTGATCACGGGCGGCGTCGGTCACAACCTGCCGCAGGAAGCCCCTCAAGACTTCGCTGAGGCCATCCTCGACGCCGACAGGCTGGCGTTGGCATGAGCCTGTGGAGGTGCTACCCGCCAACATCGTTTCGATCCCCTGGCTTGACCGAAGGACGGGCCGACCAGGACCCACCCGCACTCTTCCCGCTCCATCCAGGCTTCACGGAAGCCAGAAACCAGGTGAGAACATGACCACGAACCCGCAAGCTGGCGCCCGCCCCACCATCATGCTCGTTCACGGCGCGTTCGCCGACGCTTCAGGCTGGAATGACGTCGTAGGGCAGCTCCAGGCAGAAGGATTCACGGTGATCGCCCCTGCCAACCCACTTCGCGGCATCACCCATGACGCCGCGTACGTCGCCAGCCTGCTGGGTCAGATTCCGGGTCCAGTTCTCGCCGTGGGCCACTCGTATGGTGGCGCCGTCATCACGAACGCCGCCTCCAGGGCTGGCAACGTCGTCGGCCTGGTCTACGTCGCGGCCTTCGCCCCCGATGAGGGCGAGCGCCTGATCGACATCGAGAGTGACTCCAGGGACAGCGTCCTGAACACGGCCCTGGTGCCACGCCAGTACCCGACCGGACAGGGCACACAGACAGCGGTAGAATTCTCGATCGATCCCGCAAAGTTTCATGACGCCTTCGCCGCCGACCTGCCTGCCGAGCAGACCGTCGTGATGGCCGTCACCCAACGCCCGGTCGCCGAACTGGCATTCGCCGAGTCCTCTGGAAGGCCCGCGTGGAAGAACCTGCCGTCCTGGGCAGTGGTCCCGACCGGCGATAAGGCCGCAGGTTCAGACGCCGTTCGTTCCATGGCTCAGCGCGCCGGGGCCACCATCACTGAGGTGGCAGGCTCCCACGTGATCATGATGTCGCAACCACGGGTCGTCTCGGATGTGATTCTGAAAGCCGTTGCAGCGGTCACACAGGGGGTGACAGCACCACAGGGCGCTCAGTAAGGGCAACGCCAAATGATCGTGGGGGGGCAGAGGTGGGGCCTTTCTGGACCAGATGACCCCGGGTGCCGACGTCACCTGAATCCCCACCCCCTGGATTGTCCGGCACCCCCACAGCAGCACGAGACCATTGCGAGGTGCATCTCCCCGGCCGTTTGGTGAAGTCGTCGTGGTTGTACTGGCGCACGCGCCCATCCCTCGTCCTCTTCTGAAACACGCAAGGAGATGCCATGAGCCAACCCTCCCGCTCCGATCCCCCCCGCCTGGTGGTCTGTGCCATCGCGGGTAGCCTGCGCCGCGGCTCCTACAACCGTGCGCTGCTCCGGGCCGCTCAGGAGGTCGCCCCAGACAGCCTGGATATTCGCATCTTCGACCATCTCGGGGCTGTCCCACCCTACAACACCGACGTCGAGGCCGAGGGGGACCCCGGGGCCGTACGGGTGCTGAAGGACGCCATCCGGGAAGCGGACGCGCTGCTGATCGCCACCCCCGAGTACAATCACAGCGTCCCCGGCGTCTTGAAGAACGCCATCGACTGGGCCTCCCGGCCTCCCGGCCATTCCGTGCTGGCGGGAAAACCGGCGGCCGTCCTGGGCGCGAGTACCGGCCTGGGCGGCACGGCTCTTGCCCAGAACGCCCTGCGGCAGGTCTTCGTGTTCACCCAGAACCCGGCGATGCTGCAACCGGAGTTCCAGCTGGCCCGCGCGCACGAGAAGTTCGACGAGGCGGGGCGGCTGACCGACGAGGGGACCCGCACCTTCCTGAGGCAGTTCCTGCTCGCGCTGGAGGCTTGGACGCTCCGCCTGGGGGTGGACGGACATGGCAGCACGGAACAATGGCCCGCGAGGCGCATGACCCCAGCCGTTCGGTGAAATCGTCCAAATCCAGCAACTCGCCCCCGCGGCTGTCGTTAAGAATCTGCGAGAGACCCGGGGGCGACGAACCCGGCGGGGTGGCACCACAAGAGCCTCGCGCCGATCCGCCCTTGTAGCAGAGCGCCTGAGGGCCAGCCCGACATCCTGCTGGCCCCCCTGTCCTTACAGGAGGTGGATGTCATGAACGTACGTCAGCTCTTGCTTGCCACAACCCACCCCAGATTGCCGGTCGAAGGAGCCTTCCCTTCTCTTGAAGGCGCGACTGGGTGGCTCAACTCATCACCTTTAACGGCCGCCGACCTGCACGGGAAAGTGGTCCTCGTCAGCTTCTGGACCTATACCTGCATCAACTGGCTGCGTTCCCTTCCATACCTTCGGGCGTGGGCAGCGAAATACAAAGATCACGGGTTGGTCGTGATCGGTGTGCACACGCCAGAATTCGCCTTCGAGAAGGACGTTGACAACGTCCGCCGGGCCGCGAAGGACATGGGCGTGGAGTACCCCATCGCGATCGACAATGATTACGCGGTATGGAACGCCTTCGACAACATGTACTGGCCAGCCCTCTATTTTGTGGATGCACAGGGGAACATTCGGCATCACCAGTTCGGCGAGGGTGAATACGAAGAGTCTGAAATGATCATTCAACAATTGCTGACCAGTGCCGGGAACAGCCACCTTGATCTCGACTTCGTTTCGGTCCATGCCACTGGCGCTGAAGTCGCCGCAGACTGGGGCCATCTGAGGTCCCCGGAAAACTACGTCGGGTACGACCGCACCGAGAATTTTGCGTCCAACGGCCCAATAAGGTTGAACGAGCCATATATCTACGAGATACCGGCGCGGCTGATGCTCAACCACTGGGCACTCTCAGGTGAGTGGGCGATTGGCAGGCAAGCGATCGTCCTGAATCAGGCCGGAGGGCGAATCGTGTATCGCTTTCACGCCCGTGATCTTCACCTCGTCATGGGACCCACGGTGAAAGGAACAACCGTCCGGTTTCGCGTGTTCCTGGAAGGACAGGCGCCGGGCGCTGCTCACGGCGTTGACGTTGACGACCAGGGCAACGGCAGCGTGACCGAACAGCGGCTGTATCAACTGATCCGACAACCGGGGCCGATCACCGACCAGCAGTTCGAGATTGAGTTTCTGGACGCGGGCGTGGAGGCGCTGGCGTTCACGTTCGGCTGAATGGGCGCGGGGCCTCGAACGCTACGGCCTGTCAATCATGCACCCCGAGACCAACCTGGACCAATGCGCAAATGGTGAGGCGGAATGACTCAGCCGTCAAGAACCCCGGCGAGGTGGGGCGCAGGGTCTGGGGGCACTGCCCGGCGAGACCCGCTTTCAGGTCCGCCTGCCGCTGGGATGAGGGAGGGAGGCATGTTGGAGCGTGTGTGGCGGGGTCTGTTCGGCCCACCGGCCCGGCTGCGGCCCCTCCAGCAGCCCGAGACGGGGCGGCACGCGAGCTGGCTGGAGCTGTTCTTCGACCTGGTCTTCGTGGTCGCCGTCTCGCAGGTCGCCCATCTGCTGGACGGGGAGCTGAGCGTGACGGCCCTGGCACAGTTCGCGGCGCTGTTCACGCTGGTGTGCTGGTCGTGGCTGGGCTACACCGTCTACGCGGACTTCTTCGAGTCCGACGACCTGTTCTACCGCCTGACCATGTTCTCAGGCATGTTCGGCATGGCGGCGCTGGCGGTGAGCGCGCCGCACGCCCTGGACGGCGGGGCGGTTCCCTTCGTGTGGTCCTTCCTGGCGGTGCGCGCCTTCCTGCTGCTGCTGTACCTGCGGGCGCGGGTGCAGGTGCCGGTGGCCCGCGCCTTTGCCGACCGCTTCCTGCTGGGCTTCGGGGTGGGGGCGGCCTGCTGGTTCGCCTCCCTGTTCGTTCCGGATTCGCTGCGGCCGTGGCTGTGGGTGCTGGGCTTCGCGGTCGAGGCGACGTTTCTGTGGGTCCGCAACGGGCAGCTTCGCGCGCTGCCCTTCGACAGCGAGCACATCCCTGAACGCTTCGGGCTCTTCGTGATCCTGGTGCTGGGCGAGGCGGTGCTGGCCGTCACGGGCGGCATCGCTGAGGAGGAGTGGAGCGTCAGCCCAGTGGTCGTGGCCGCGCTGTGCTTCGGCCTCGCCGTCTCCCTATGGTGGTTGTACTTCGACCACACCAGAACGCCGCGAACACGGGGAATCCGGTCGTGGCGCACTCAGGTCTACATCTACAGCCACCTGCCGCTCGCGCTGGGCTTGGTGCTGGTGGGCGTGGGGGCTGAACACGCGATCCTCGCGGCGCGGGAGGAAGTCCTGCCGCAGGACGCCCGCGTCCTGCTCGCGGGGGGCTCGGCCCTCGCGGTGCTCGCCATGACCGCCCTGCGGCTCACCGCTGGAGAGCGCCGCCTGCTGGGGGAGCGCGGGGTGGTGATCGCCGCGCTGACCCTCTGGCTGGGGCTGGGCACCTCCCCGATCCTCTGGGTCGCGGGGGCCCTGACGCTGCTCGCCGGACTGGTGGGTTTGGAGACCCGGGCGGCCAACCGGCTGGGTGGGCCCGAGGGAACCGCCGAGGGTCTTCCGCTGGAGGACGAGGAGCAGACAACGTTTGGCCGCTGCGCCCACGTCATGAGGGGTGACCCGGTCGTCGCCCTCTCGGACGGCTGCGAGGACTGCCGCCGCCTGGGGGACCCCTGGGTCGAGTTGCGCGTCTGCCTGACCTGCGGCTACGTGGGCTGCTGCGACTCCAGCAAGAATCGCCACGCGACCGCCCACTTTCACGCGGAGGGGCACCCGGTCATGCGTTCCTTCGAGCCGGGCGAGCGCTGGGCCTGGTGCTACGCCGACCAGCGCTACGTCGACCCCGGGGTCGAGGTGGAGGGCGCCCCGGCTTATTGATAACGGCTTAGGTTCGGAACGCCCATTGCGCTTCTCGCCCCCGTGGTTCCGGCCAGCAGGGGCTCTCAACCCAGGGTCACGTCTCAAACCAAGCCCGGAATCAATAGCTTTACGAGGAATTGCGCTCCCAGGAACCCATGTCGGGGTTCTGGAACCCATCTCGACCAGGAACATCGACCCTCTTGCCGTCAACTTGATAGAACCTTGCTCATTTCCCCACGCTGGACGAGGTGGTCGAAGACACGAGGCGCGACCCACGGCAGGCCTGCTCGAAACCGAGCCGACCAGCGCCAACCGGACCAGGTCTGCCTATGAGGACGCAGCCGTCAGGCCCTTCCACGTCCAGTTCTTCACCTCGGGCAGGTCGTCCCCGAACTCGCGCACATACGCACAGTGCATCAACAGCTGGTCCGACAACGCCTGCCTCACGTGCGCCCCAGCCGCCTGCAACCGGGGCACGCGTTCGATCACGTCTATCGCGAGGTGGTACCGGTCCAGGTCGTTCAGGACCATCATGTCAAACGGGGTGGTACCTTCCTCTTTGTATCCGCGCACGTGCAAATTTCGGTGGTTCGTCCGGTGATAGGTCAGCCGGTGAATCAGCCAGGAATACTCGTGGTGAGCAAAGACGATGGATTTTTCCGTCGTGAACAGCGCGTCGAACGCGGCGTCGCTCAGGCCGTACGGGTGCTCGCTGCTCGGTTGAAGCGTCATCAAGTCCACCACGTTCACCACCCGCATTCGCAAGTCTGGAAATGCGTCTTGCAGCAAGGCCACCGCCGCGAGCGTCTCCACTGTTGGCACGTCCCCCGCGCAGGCCATCACCACATCCGGCTCCACTCCCGCATCCGTGCTGGCCCAGGTCCAGATCCCCACGCTGGCCGTGCAGTGCTTCACGGCTGCGTTCATGTCGAGCCATTGCGGCGCGGGCTGCTTGCCCGCCACGATCACGTACTGCCTGCTGCGCAGACAGTGGTCCGTGACGCTCAGCAGCGTGTTCGCGTCGGGGGGAAGGTACACGATGTCGCCCTTCAGCTCGGCGTCCCTGGTTTCCCTCGTACTGATGGGCCTTCCTCGCTAGGTGAAGTACCCGCTCTTGGTAACGCCGAGCGTCCGGCACATCACGTCGAGACGAAACTCGTCTCGGTGCGCTTCGATAAACTCGAACGCGCTCATTTGTCCTTGGCGAAGAAGGCCACCGCTTCTTTCAGCACATCACGCTCCTCGCGTGCGATGTCCAGTTTGCGTTGCAGCCGCTTAATTTCTGCCTGCTCGGCAGTCAGGACCTGCTTCCCATGACCAGGAAAGGCGGCTTGACCCTGCCCCTCAAATTCCCGAATTCAGCGATGCAAAGCTGAGTTGCTGATTCCCAGGTTCTGGGCCACCCGGAGGACGCTGCGGTCCGGCTCCTTGGCCAGCCGGACGGCTTCATGCTTGAACTCTTTGCTGTACCTCTTCCACTCTCCCATGTCCCACCTCGTTCTGATTCTCGAGGCGTTTCCTCAGGTACACAAAATCGGCTCTTCCGTGATCTCGGTGCAGCTCCTGACGCGGTGTGCCAGACCTGGGAGAAAGCGTCCTGGAGCGATTCTTTCCGACCTGGACGTACGCCCCGTGAGCCGTTCGCCTGTGGGGGCGGTGTGGAGCAACAGCCATCTGGAGGGCATGGCCAACACGGTGAAAGGTGTGAAGTGCCAGCTGGAGGGTGGGAATCACTCGAGGTGCTGCGCTGGCACGTCCTGCTCGCCGCTGGACCAGCTGCATCGAGATCGCGGAAGAGCCACAAAATCGAGGTACTCCCAGTGTCTCCTGCAGAGGGGAACGGCGAGGATTCGATGGGGGGCTCAAGCCGCTGGATCTCTGGTGGCGTTGCCTTCCGCCGGTGTTCCTGTGCAGTTGCGGAAGTCAACTGGTTCGCGTAGCGCCTTGTTGTGCTTCGAACAGGAACCACGTGCGCTTCTCGGCCTCGTCGATGAATACCTCCAGCAGCCCAGCCGTGGCATAGTCCCGGTTTTCATCGCAAACCTCGTGCGCTTCACGCAGCCGGGCGGCGAACTGGCCATTGTCGTACATCAGGTGGTTCAGCATTTCCAGTGGGATGCTGAACAGGTTGTCCGTGTCGTCCTGCACGCGCTGCAGCATGCCCACATGCCGGATGGAGCGCAGGGTGGTTCCACCGATCTTTCGCACACGCTCCGCGAGCGGATCGATCATGGCCAGCAACTGCTCGGCCTGCTCGTCGAACAGCAGGTGCAAGTCGCGAAAGTGAACGCCGGACAGGTGCCAGTGATAGTTCTTGCATTTCAGGTACAGCGCGAACGCGTCGGCAATAAGGACGTTAATTGTGGCCGTGACTACGCGCGCCTGCTCGTCCGTCAGGTCCGAGGGGGTGGCGAGCCGCTTCGGGGCGGGATAGTCGGGGATGACGTTGGTGGTCATGGCTTCCTCCTGAATCGGGGGGCAGAAGGTTCGGCTGCGCGGGCTTTGCGACGCGCTCACCCGTCCGCGGCTCCCAAGCTGCGCGCACGATGAGGTGACCCACGTCGCTGACAGCAACGCGATGCTTCAGACTCGACCAGCCCAGGCGTTCGAGGAAGCTGCTCAACCATCCCGAGTTCCCGTCGAGGGCGAGGGTCTGCCGAATCTCCTGGGACCAGGCTTCCAGCAGGCGAATGGCGGTCAGGTCTTGACGACACCCCACCGAGCCCAACATGGAGAGGAAACCCACCTCCCCGAGCACCTCACTGAGTGTGTGGACGTCCAGCTGGTCGAGGAGATCGGACAGGGCGGTGCGTCCGGGGGATCCCCGCTGTGAGGGGAACCCGAGTCCGGGCAGCAGGTCCCGGTGTTCCTCGCCGAAGCGGATGATATCCCGCAAGGAGCGGTTCCCACAGAGCAGGGCCAGCAGCACCAGTTCCAGCAGGGCAGAGAGTGGGTACCGCCGACCACGCCGTCCCCTGGGATCGGGTATACGTTCAAGGGCACTTCGCAGGTTCCCCGATTTCAGCGGAAGGGCTGTCTCGGCTTGCTTCAGAGTCCGGGCGAGGACAAGGGTCTCCTCCAGGGGTGCAACACCCAGTTCGTCGAGGAGCGCTTCGCGGCAGCGCAGCAAATAGGCATGCGCCGCTTCAGGCTGGCCCTGACGGTAGTGAATGCGCATGGCGGTGCAGTAGGCGCTCTCGTTGAGCCGGTCCTCACGGAGCAGTGCCCGGACGAGATACAGGGCCTCGTCATAGCGACCCGCACCTTCGAGTTCCAGGGCGCGGTGATGGAGGGCCTCAAAATAAAGCGTCTCCAGCCGGGTGCGTTCGACCTCCAACCAGTCGGTGAAGGCGGGGGCGCTTGAAAGTTCCAGCCCCCACAAGAACGCCCTGCGGCTCTCAGCTGGCGGCTGCGCGGACCGCCACAGGTCGAGGGCCTCGCGCCAGCGCCCTTGTTGAACGGCCAGTCCAAAGGTGGCTGCGTCGGAGCAGGCGACCACCCCGACCTCATGCCCGGCGCGGAGCCAAGTGCCCGCTCCTGGAAGGCGGCGCAACTGGTGCAGGGCTTGGCGGAGGCTGTTGTTGCTGCGCGGTCGCCAGAAAATCTCTTCCAGTTCGCTCCGGTCCACTACCTCCCCTCGCGCGACCAGGTAGTAGAGCAATGCCTGAAGCTTGGGCGGGAGCAGTTCCAGCGGGAGGCGGTGCCAGTGAAGCGAGGGACGTCCCAGCAGCTTGACCTCCAGGCTGGGCAGCCCCGTGTTCTGCTGTGGTGCAGGCGCCTCTGGCCGTGTGGATCGGCGGTGCGCCGGGTTGAAGCCCTCAAACGTGTCTGTATGGCGGTATCGTTGAGAGGGCTGGGCCCGGGGTATTACGGAAACGGCATGCTCAAGGCTCATGGGATATTCCCTCCTTCAACAGAGGCAGCACGCCAGACCAGGAAGCTTGAGGTCATAGAGGCCGGGCGGCGCGTGAAATCCAGCCAGCCGAGGTAGGTGTGACCCGGCGTTCAGGCACCAGCTTTGGCCGTGGTCCCGCACACCGCCGACTGCCTGACCATCTGTCCGGTTACTCCGGGCAGCAACGGTGGGATGGCCGCCGAGCGCCTGTGACGCCACGCTTCCAGTTCACGGCACGCCAGCATGAACGCGGACGCGCAGGGGATGACAACCACCGCAACGCCAGGCAGGTACGGTGCCACCAGCTTCTGCTCACCATCGCCAGGTTCAATCCGGTCAAGGCTCGAGGTCAACTTGGCGTGATTCGTGGAGAACCGGGCCGACCATCCGTCTCGCAGGGACGCGCCGATCACACCGCGGAGTGTGTCCTCCTGCTGAACTGGAACCAGGTTTCCAGGCCATCAATGGCGGTCGTGATAGTGGGTACGCCGTGGACCGCATCCCACTGGACCTTCCGGTCCATGCACCACCTCCTTTCCCAGTCGAATTCACGGCGGGTCGCCGCAGGCGGGACAACGAGGCATCCTTCAAGGCCGGAAAAGCGTGATCGTTCGGATGCGCCACAACTCCTGGCAACGATGAGGCGCCCTTGCCAGATCAGTACGGTTGGCACTGGTGAGCGGCGGAACGTCCGTGACCTGCGTGCAGTTTCCGGTCTCAACCGCACAGTAGCTGCTCCACGCGCGCGTCGTCCAATTCTGCTCGTGTTGCGAAATAGACACGTTTCGCATGAGGGCTGGCTCCCACATGGCGTCCGATGGGTGCCGGGGTGATGCAGCACGAGCCCAAGAGTGACGCTTCCGCCGCGCAAGCCGAACATCACCAGGGCATGGCGACGCCGACCGCATACCCCACGCTCGTTCGTCGGCCGCAGCGGTGGGTAGCATGAGACCATGCTCGACCTGCAACACGCCCTTGGTCTTGCCGCGCCCGTCATCTAGGCTCTCATGGCGGGCGTACAGGACCACCGGCTCGCCGCGGCGGTCAGCAACGCTGGTGCACTCGGGTCCCTTCCTGCCGCCCTGCTGGACACGGGTGGGCTGGAACGTGAACTCCGTGCGTTTTACACCCTGAGTGGTGGCCCCCTGAACGTCAACTTCTTCTGCCACGTGTTGCCGAGCCCGACGCAGCACGTGAGGCGGCGTGGCGAGCCACGCCCGCGCCCTACTACCGGGAGTTCGGCCTCACCGCCGAGCCACCAGCCGGGCCCCTTCGGCGACCGTTCGGGCCGGACATGGCGGACGTGCTCGAAACCACGCGGCCGCAGGTCGTGAGCTTCCACTTTGGCCTCCCGTCACCCCACCTGCTGGCCCGCGTGAAAAGCTGGGGCAGTCTGGTGTTCTCCTCAGCAACCACGGTCGAGGAGGCGCTCTGGCTGGAAGCGCGAGGAGTGGACGCCGTGATCGCGCAGGGGTTCGAGGCAGGGGGGCGCCGCGGGATGTTCCTCGACCGTAACGTCAACACTCAAATTGGCACGTTCGCGCTGCTGCCGCAGGTCGTGCGCGCTGTCCAGGCTCCCGTGATCGCTGCGGGCGGCATCGTCGACGAGCAGGGTGCCGCGGCCGCCAAGGCGTTCGGCGCCTCAACTGTTCAGCTGGGCAGGGCCTTCCTCTGCGCGGACGAGGCCACCACGAGTGAGGTGTACCGAACAGCCCTGACGTCGCTGACTTCACGACTCACGGCGCTGACCAACGTGTTCTCAGGTCGTCTGGCGCGCGGCAGCGTCTACCGTGCGGTGCACGAGTTGGGTTCCATCAGCGAGGTCGCACCGGACTTTCCACTGGCCTCAGCCGCCCTGTCGCCCCTACGTGCGGCGGCTGAGGCGCGGGGGCGTGACGACTTCACGCCGCTGTGGTGTGAGCAGAACGCGCAGGGCCTGCGCAGCTCTCTCGCCAGCGAGGTGGGGCGGGAGTTCATCGGGGCCTGGTGGACCGGCTGACAGCGCACCGGACTCCTTGTGCCCGTTTTGAGGCCACGACGAGCGTCATTCAGGCCATCCCGAGGACCGCTCTCGTCCCACGCTGGGGACGTCATGTGGCCCAAGGCTCGCTTGCCCGCTCCAGTTTGATTCGTGCGCTATCTGGGCAGGTCTGTCATGATGAGCTCCCTCGCGCCATCGCTGTCGAATAAAAGGAGGAAGGGATGACGACGCACTTTCACCAACAGCCTCCTTTGCAAATAAGGCTGCAATGCACCGTGGTGGCCCCGGCATGCGCAGCGCTGACCATGGAGAGCCCTCAACTGGCATCCTTCCACCGTGAAGTTGCCCGGGCCCTTCGCTCTCGTGCGTTTGACGCGGAACGGTCAGCGGCAGTGAGGTCGATCGCGCGGCGACATCCGTGACGTGACACTGGTGGGACCTGCTGCCATCCAACAGGGAGGAACAAGCATGTTCGAGCAGGAGCAACTGCTGGCCACCAAGTACCACCTGCCCCGCACTGCACAGCGTCAGGTGCCCCGGGCGCGGCTCACCGCTCGACTTGAAGGCGGCCTTGACCGCCAGCTCACCGTGGTGCGGGCACCAGCCGGGTACGGCAAGACCACCCTGGTGGCCTCGTGGGCTGCTGCTCGGGCCCACCACGAGCCACGCGTCAAGGTGGTTTGGGTCTCCCTGGAGGCTTCCGACAACCAGGTGCTGCGCTTCTGGCGCTACGTCCTCTCAGCATTGGAGCAGGTAATCCAGGAGCGTGTGGCGCCAGCACAGCGCGCGCTGGAAGCGCAGGCCCCTATCAACTACATCATCGCGTCGTTGGTCAATGAGCTCGAAGCGGTTGACGAGCCGTTCGTGCTGATTCTCGACGACTACCATCAGATGGACGACCCGGTGGTGAACCGGTCCATGTCCTTCCTGCTCGACCACCAGCCACGCAACCTCCACCTGGTCCTGCTGACACGCAGCGCCCCGGCCTTTTCCACCGCGCGTCTTTTGGCGAACCGGCAGTTGAACGAGATCGGCGTGAACGATTTGCGCTGTACAGAGGACGAAGCGGCCGAGTTTCTGCGCGTGGTGATGCGGTCTGAACTACCGGCGCACTTCGTAGCTGAATTGAACCGGCGAACGGAAGGATGGCTGGTCGGCTTGCAGTTGTTCGCGCTTTCGATGCAGGGGCGCCCGGAGACAGCCCATTTGCTGAACGAACTGCGAGGATCTCACCGATACGTCGTGGACTACCTCACGGATGAGGTTCTACGGCTGCAACCCCCGGACGTCAAGACGTTCTTGCTGGGCACTTCCATCCTCGAGCGTATGACTGCAGAGCTCTGTGACGCCGTGCTGCAGCGCGAGGACAGCGAGCAACTGCTGGACACCGTGGAACGCGAGAACCTGTTCCTGTTCGCCCTGGACGAGCGCCACGAGTGGTTCCGTTACCATCACCTGTTCGTGGAGGCGTTGCGCACGCGCTTGCGACGCGACGACCCCGCGCAGTACCGCGAACTGCATCTTCGCGCCAGCGAGTGGTACCGGACGCATGGGGATGGAATTTCCGCGGTGAAGCACGCGCTGGAAGCTGGCGATACGCTCCGGGCCGCCGACCTGATCACCGAAATGCCCCCTGAACTGACGTTGAACGCGGCGCTGAGTCCCATGGTCGCGGGCTGGCTGGATCAACTCCCGCGCGACGTGGTTTACGAGCGGGTCGCCCTGTGGGGCGTGCAGATGGCCGCGCTGCACTACACGGGTCAACTCGCGGGCCTGGACGAGTGGCACCGTGTGCTGAGCGAACGGCTACGAACGCCCAGCGGCAGCACCGCCCTGCAGGGCGTGCCCGAAGCACAGCGCCAAGCAACGCTCGGCTATTTGAATGCGGCCCGCGCGTCCGTCGTGGCGCTGCTCGGCGATCCGTCCCAGGCGAAGGCGCTCGTGCAGGACGCCTTGACGCTGCTGCCCGAAGGTGCCGACGACGAACGTGTGCTGGCCTACAACGCCACCAGCATCGCGGAGATGTACGACGGGCACGTGCTCGTGGCCCAAGCGTACGGGGATCAGGCCGCGCAACTGATGCTGGGGCTGGGACAGGAGTGGAACTGGTTCAAAATCACCAGCACCTTCTCGGTGTACCGCATCTGGGAAGGGCGATTGCACGAGGCATGGAGGATGCTCGACCATGCGTCGGCGCGCATGATGCGCCCCAACGATCCACCCGTCGCGCCCGCCGCGTACTGCTACGTCTACCAGGCGAAGATCCTGCACGAGTGGCATCGACTGGACGAGGCGATCAAGCTGGCCGAACAGGCCGTGACGCTGTCCGAACAAAGTGAAATCGACCCGGCGGCCGCCCTGGGTTACGCGTTCCTCACGGCGTCCCACCTGGCCCGCGGCGACTTTGCGGCTGCGGTCAACGCGATGGACCTGGCGCTCGCGACCGCACCGTTAAGAGGCAGTCGGCGCTTCCAGGCGGTTTACCTCAGCAGCACCCGTATGAAGCTGTGGTTGGCGACGGGCATGCATGACCGTGCGCGGCTGTGGTGTCGCGAGTTGGACGAGAACCCCGCTTCCTCCGCACTTTATGAACGCGAGTGCGATGATGTGGCGAAGGCCCGCTACCTCGTGACCAGCGGAGCACCGGACGACGCGGTGCAGCTCCTTGCAGGGTACCTTCCGGGCGCCCTGGAGGAGCAACGGGGGCACAATGCGTTGGAGATGCTGCTGCTGAGTGCGGTTGCCCAGCAGCAACGAGGTGACCGCCAATCAGCGCTGAACACCACGTTCCAGGCAGTCCAATTGGACACGCCGAACCACCACGTGCAGCTGTTCCTGGATGAAGGGCCGGTCATGCGCGACCTGCTCATGGAACTTCGTGACCGGCGACCGGAGAACCTCGACTTGGAGTACCTCTCCACGCTGATCTCGAACTTCGCTCCCGCACCCGCCGAGAACCTGGCGAGCACGAACGAAGATCCGCGGGGGTTCCATGCCAAACGCTCACAGAATCAGGCCGCGAGCGGCAGCTTGAGCCTGCGCGAAATAGACGTGCTTCGCTTGCTGGGACGTGGAATGACCAATGAGGACATTGCCCATGAGCTGGACATTTCGCTTCCGACCGTGAAGACGCATGTCAGTAACGTCTTGCTGAAGCTGGACGCGCGCAACCGTACCCAGGCC
Source organism: Deinococcus apachensis DSM 19763 (assembly GCF_000381345.1). Lineage (NCBI taxonomy): Bacteria > Thermotogati > Deinococcota > Deinococci > Deinococcales > Deinococcaceae > Deinococcus > Deinococcus apachensis. Next base: position 56,201 of record NZ_KB906410.1, read on the forward strand.
GTCGCGCGCGCTCAACAGTTGCAACTGCTCGACCACGGTGATGGAAGCGTCGGGATGGGCCGCTGAAGGGTCAAGCTCGGTGAAGCCGACCGCTGGCATACCCATTGCGCACGTCGAGCGAGGGGCTTGATTCGAGCCGCGAGGCACGCTCTTGGAACGCTTCACGCGGACTTTCCCGGTCAGCATGAAGCGTTCTGCCAACTCAATCTGGGCAGTGTCGATTTCTCCAGCGTTCGAGCTGATGGTTGAGTCGCAGCTCAACCGCTTCCGGCCGGGCACGAAACGCCCGGGACTGATTTCCGCGTCAGATGAGCTTGCCCCGGTTATGCGGCTCGTCCGCGATCTCGATGCAGCCGGTGCGGCGGCGAACGGGACGTACCGGCGCAGGATCTCGAGCGATCCCCACCCCTCCAGCTGGCACTTCACACCTTTCACCGTGTTGGCCATGCCCTCCACACGGCCCCCCATCCCCATAGGCGAACGGCTCACGGGCGTATGTCGAGGTCGGAAGGAAGCGCTCCAGGACGCTTTCTCCTAGGTCGGGCACACCGTGTCAGGAGCTGCACCGAGATCACGGAAGTGCCGCAAAATCGAGGTCCTCCCAGTACGGCACCGACCTTGCGAGGGCCAGCGAACTGTTGGTTTTGCATCCACCCGGCCGAAAGTTCGGCGGAGAGCGACAGGACCGGGACATGTGAGTCAGCCTTTCTCCTAGTGGAGTGCGCTCGGAGCGACTGCGCTTCATCGAAACGATCGAGGACCCAAGCGAGGCGCCGAGTTTGATACCGGGATGGAGCTGGAACATCGGCCTGCTGCGTTGCGAGAGGTTGCCGGGGCCGCGTCAGGAGATGGTAAGGGCAATGTTGAGGGCTGAGGGCTGTTGTTCATGCAGTCGGTGCGCCTGCACTGCGGCAGCGAGGGGAAACGTTTCGTCCACGTCGACTTGCCATAGTCCCTGCTCGATCAGTTGCGTCACATATTCCAGTTGAAAGCCACCAGGGTGAATCTGAAGGGAAGTGACCTGCGGGTGCGGTGGACCGGACGAAAGGCCGTTCAAGAGCTCCACGATGCGCGCGCCGGGCTTCAAAACGCGAAGCGTGGGTTCAAGGGAACCTCCTCCGATCAGGAGCGCGCCGTCCAACATCAAGCCCCCCTCAGCCGGGCCGACGACGCGAAGACCCTGCTCGCCAGCGAGGAGCGCGGCGAGGGTGACGACACGGGCCGATGTCGAGATGATCGCCAGGTGCGCTCCGGGGTTGAGGTGCAAGGTATCCAAGCCCTGTATGACGGCGAGCGCTTCGGCGGGAACAGTAGCGGCCGCGGCGTGGGAGATGTTCCTGGGTTTGAATGCCACGTCCAGCATGGGGACGCTGATGTACTCCGCGTACGCCCCAGATCTCTGCGGAGAGCCAGCCATGCCGTACACGAGGTCGCCCCGGCGGAAACGCGTGACGTTCACGCCCAGGGTGTCGACCACGCCTGAGAACGCCCACCCGAGGATGGCCGGAAACGTCAGCACCGCGGCCCCTGAACCGAACCCTCGGCGCGTCGCGCAGTCCACGGCGTTCACATCCGCCGCCTGGACACGCACGAGCACCTCGTGCGGGGCGGGTTTGGGCCTGGAGCGCCGCTCCAGGTGAAGCACTTCCGGCCCCCCGAACTTACGAATCACCATGGCCTTCATCACTGCCGGTAACGGTCCGCCTCATGCTAAACCGCTCACCTCCTCTCCAATACGGTGCGCTTGAACACTCACTGCTGTCATCGGGCGAAAGGTTGAATGGTCGGTTCGTCGGGTCATACCAATGGGTGAACCAACTGCGGTACACGCGTTACTCGGTGGACGGTTTTCTATCAGGGCTCCGGGGGGATGTAACCAAGGCTGCGAGCCTTGGCCACCGTTTGCGTTCGGTTCTTGGAATGGAGCTTGGACGACAGGTTGTGCACATGACTTTTCACGGTGTGGAGGCTCAGGTCAAGGTGACGGGCGATGTCGTCGTTCGACAGTCCGCGCGCCAACAAGGCGAGGACGTCCATTTCACGGGCAGTCAGGGGGAGGGGATGATGCGCCCCGACGTGCATCTCCGGGCTTGCCGGGGCTGGAGTCGGTGTCGTCGGCTGGAAGGCTCCCAGCAGTGCCGTGAGGTACGCCGCTGGGACGTCCCGGGCGCGCTCCCGCTGCAGGAGCGCGAGCAGTTCGGCCATGCCCGATCCTTCGTTCAGGAATCGGCGGACGTATCCCTGAGGCTCGCCTTGTCGGACGGCCAGCGTCACTGCATCAAGTGCATCTGGGAGGGCGCCGCGCTGGTGGTGTGCCCCGGCTTGAAGCATGCGCGCCTCCAGCACATGCTCTCCTCGGCCCTGCTGAACGGCGTGAGTCACGACCGGTTCGAGCAGGTCCAGCACACGTTCAGGCTGGTGGAGAGCCAGCAGGACCCGCGCCCGAGTGAGATCAAGGCGTTCGCGGACCATCACGGATGTGGGATGCGGGGCCCGTTCCTGGCTGTCCGCCCATATTCGCGCGGTGGACAACTGGCCGGTCAGGAGCCACAGGCGAACTTGCAGGGGGGTCAGCCACAACGTGTGCTGAAACGTGCTAACCCGGTGGCCCGCGATCTGCGAGATGCGCTCGATAACGAGGCTCGCGGAGTCATACTCGCCGCGCGCGACCTGCACATGCGCAAGCACGACCAAGCCGAATTCCGCGACGCTGGTGTAGCAGCGGTGCTCGGCCAGGTGAATCCCCTGCTCCACTGCCTCGAGCGCAGCGTCCAGCTCGTTTCGTTCCAACAGCAGCAGGCCCCGGAGCACACTGGAGTACCCAACGGAAGCGACGTTGAGAGGTGGCATGCCCGGGCGCGCCAAATCCTCCAGGAAACGCCACGCATCTCGCGGTTGACCGCTCATGTACCGGTAGAGCGCCGCAGTCAGGTTGAACAGCAGCCCAACTCCGATCTGCCCGTTCTGCTCCGCCATGAGCGCTGCACGAGTGGACAGGCCGTGCGCGAGCAGCAACTGGCCGTTGATCAGGGCTGCCAGGCTGTGGGCGTACACGGCCAGGGTGCGGTTCGGAAAGCCCTCCTCGGGCAGCAGGCGTGAAGCTTCGTCCGCCAACGCCCGGGTCCGTGGTTCATCCCCGGCAAGGCCGGCCAGGATCGCTTGGTATGCGGCGATGAACCCCAGGGTCAGGCCCCGGTCCTCGGCAGTCATCATGGGGAGGCCGGAATGCTGTTGCAGAGACTTTACGCGGTCTTCCAGCGTGCGCAGCCAGGTCCGCACGGCATGATGCTGGCCGCTGTAAATCAGGGCGTTCACGTACGGACACCACAGTGCGTTGTGGCTGAAGATCAGGTCCGTTGGGATCTGCTCAAACCACCGGAGCAGCTTGGGCATCAACGAGGACTCCATAAGTTGTGGTGCAGGTACGGTCGCGAGCAAGGCCACGGCGCGCTCGAAACGCCCCGCCTGCAGGGCATGAGCCACGGCCGAGAACGTGTCGCCGTGTTCGGCAAACCAGAGGCTGGCCCGGTCGTGCAGCGCCTGGTGGAGCACTGCCGGTTGTTGGTTCAACCGGCTCAGCAACGCCTCCCGGAACAAGGTGTGGTAGCGAAACCAGGCGCGCTGCCCATCCAAGGCGAGCAGGAACAGCTGGTTGCGTTCCAGTTCGTTCAGCATGCGCTCGCTGTCGTGGCGTTCCAGCACGGCGTCGCACAGTGGAGCGCTGAGGCATTCGAGCAACGCGGAGTGCAGCAGGAAATGTTGTACCTCCCCGGGTTGTTGCCGGAGCACCTCATCCATCAGGTAAGTGAACACATTGTGGTGCGAACCGCGGAGGTCCTTGAGCACCTCGGCAACTTCACGCCGACCTTGCAATGAAATCGCCAGCAGTTGAAGACCCACCGGCCAGCCCTCAGTCCGCAAGTGAAGCTCATGAGCGGTGGCTGGGTCAATTGGCTGGCCAGAAACGCACTCGAGCAGCGCCTGCGTTTCCTGCGGCGTGCAGCGCAAGTCCTCGAGTCCGAGCTCGTTGACGTGTCGGTTCGCTCTGAGCCGTGCGAGCGAGAAGGACGGTTCCGCGCGAGTAAGCAGCGCGAGATGCAATGACAGGGGCAAATGCTCGAGCAAGAACGCCAGCGACCGGGTGGTGACCGGGTCCGTGACGTGGTGGTAATCGTCGAGCATCAGCACCACCCGTTGATTCTCATGGATGACTGCGTTGATCAGCAGCGTCAGGATGTCCTCAAGGGGTGGGTACGCGGACCGGGTGAGTACTTCCAGGGCTCGAGCGGCTCTTCCCGGCAGACAACGGTCGATGGCCGTCAGTGCGTACCGCCAGAACTGCACGGGATTGTTGTCGTACTCGTCGAGAGACACCCACACGACGCGGGTTGGGCGGGCGTCCAGACGGTCGTGCAATGCTTCCGCCCAGGCGGAAGCAGCGGTGGTTTTCCCAAAGCCAGGCGGTGCCTTGATCAACGTCAACTTCCGGTCTAGCCCCTCGCACAACTGCTCGATGAGTCGCAGGCGCGGCACGGTCGGTGACGCCACCCTCGGCGCGCGGAGCTTCACGTCCAGTAGAGGTTCTAACTTGAACATACTGGCCTTACGGGTTGCCCCACGTGCCCTCCCGGTGGTGTGCTGGCCGTACCCGAGGGCATGTGCATATCAACCTACGGTCGAATAGGCTCAGAGTCGTCGAACTGGGCGACGGCCCCGGCCATGCGGATGAAGACCTGGCGCATGCTCTGCCCGTACGGATAGAAGTCCGCCTTCTCCCCCCGCTCCCACTTCGCCCGCATCTCCGGCGTGTCGATCTGGTAGTCCGGCCGGATGCGCTGGGTGATGCTCCGCAAATCCTGGTGCAACTCCGCCGTCGAGGGCCGGCCCCAGTACCAGTACCCGTTGTAGATCTTGTAGATCCTCAGCCCCGGTTCCAGCACGAAAGTGTGCGGGATCATCGGGTTGTTGTGCGGGTCGGTGTACTCCTGGATGCCCAGGTCCTGCTGCAAGATGCGCTCCGGGTCGTGCAGGAAGGGCCAGTGGGCGCCCACCCCCAGCCGCAGGTCGTTGCTGAGGATCAGGCTCTCGGCCGTGATGGTCACGATGCGGGTGAAGCCCACATCACACTGGGCGGAGAAGCGGACGAGTTCCATGAGCTGCTGGCGGTCCTTGGGGCAGTACACGCCCCGGCCCAGCATCAGGATCATGGGGTCACGGCCCTGCAGGAAGGAGAGCTTGCGCTTCACCCCGGTCTGGTCGGGCAGCTCGTAGTCGGGAAAGATTGCTCCTGGCTGGATGTCCTCGCGCATATTCCCTCCTGGTCTTCCTGAACGCGGGTCCCTTCCGGAGCAACGACTCAGTGCTATGCCTTTTCAAGGGAGGGCCAGTAAAGCGAAGAGGAGCTGTCATGATGGGCTATCTGTAACAGCAGGCTAACGACAAGCGGTCGGGTCCGGATGAGTCATGCTGTTTCCGTCTATCTTCCACAAAATCATGTATTAGACGTGCGCCTCTCTTCATCTTTACGGTGACGTTGAGCCTCGTGTAGCGGGGCCGACCGCGCCACTGACGAGAGGAGCTGAGCATGACGTCCAGCATCCAGACTGAAGCCCGCTCTAACGCGCAACTCAGGCCCTTGGAGAGCACCACACAGCAGTTCATTGATGCACTCGCTTATGCACGCCAACTTGCAGCAGCGGGCGTACGCACCACGATGGTTCGGTACCTCGGCACCATTCACGACTTCATGAGGCTGAACGCCTTGAGGGAAACGCCTGCCCAGCGGGAAGCCGTCCGGCAGGCTGGCGCAGCCATGAAACGAGCGCTTCAGTGACCCCAGCCACTCCCCACATTCAGTCCTGGTCAAGAGGTCGGGTGGGCACGGCCATAATGTCCCTTGTCTTCCCAGGAAAACCTTGGTGCCGTTCCCCCCCGCTGTCGGCCTCGGCTGTGCGCTCAGTGAGGGCGGGGCGGTCAAAGGGACCTCTCCCTGGCTCCCAGGGGCTCTTCCACGCCGCACTCCGCAATCATGAGCTCCGGGTTCCGGTACAGGAGCCATCGCTTGGGTTGGCCCGGATAAGTCCAATACAGCTCAACACGGAAGGAGAGGTTCGACAAGCCCTTTCCTGTGGCTCTTCGACGATGCGCGCCCACCTTACCCCTGTGGAGCGGAGGGGACGCGTTGCGAGACCTTACCGGAGGGCACGAGCGCTTGCCGGTGCCCCTAGGCCTGGTTCGATTCTGGACCACCTTGCTTCACAGCAACAAAGACTGCGCCGGACAGTCCTTCGGCTCCATCAGCCATGGTCACTACACGGAGGGTATCGTCATGACACCACCTGACAAAGGGCTTTCACGCCGTCAGATGCTGCAAACCTCGGCCATGTCGCTCGCCGCGCTGTACCTGAGCAGAGCCTCAGGTCTCGTCAACGCACACTCCGCGAACACTACCGCACGGAGGAACGCCATGACCCAGAACACCGCAACCGACAAGCCCACCGTCGTCCTCGTCCACGGCGCGTTCGCCGAATCGGCCAGTTGGAATGACGTCGTGAGTACGCTGCTGGGCGCCGGTTACCCGGCCGTGGCCCTTGCCAACCCCCTGCGGGGTGTCAAGTACGACTCGGACTACCTCGCTGGCTTCCTGAAAACCGTCCAGGGTTCCGTCGTGCTGGTGGGCCACTCCTACGGCGGTGCGGTGATCACCGCCGCGGTCTCGGACGCGTCCAAGGTGAAGGCCCTCGTCTACGTCGATGCCTTCGCGCCCGAACAGGGTGAGACCCCAGGCGACTTGACCGCGCGCTTCCCGGGCAGCACCCTCGTGCCGACGCTCGCCCCGCCGATCCCCCTGGGCGACGGGACCAACGACCTGTACATCAAGCAGACCGATTACCGCGCGCAGTTCTGCGCGGACGTGCCGGAAGCCCAGGCGGCGCAGATGGCCGTCACCCAGCGGCCCATCGTGGACCGGGCGTTCACTGAGAAGGCGGGCCCCAATCCGGCGTGGAAGGCCATTCCGTCGTGGTTCATCTTCGGGGAACTCGACAAGAACATTCCGCCCGCAGCCCACCGCTTCATGGCCGGGCGGGCCAAGGCCAGGGAAACGGTCGAGGTCAAGGGCGCTTCCCACGTGGCCGGGGTTTCGCACCCCGGTACGGTGGCGGCCATGATCCTGCGGGCGGCGCAGACCGTGACAGCCCCAACCATGGCGGCCCAAACTACAGGCTAGACGTCACGCTCTTCATTCCAAGTTCGCATTCGTGTCCGTCCGGTCCACCGGCCTCCAGTTGCTCGCGACAGGTCAAACGCTGATCTGCCTCGCTACCCTCAACAAAGACCAGGGTGGTGTTGCCGAATCCGGGTGGAGCCGCCCCAATGAGGGTCAATTTTCGCTTCAGACCACTTTGCAGCACCTCATTAAGTCCTGGGTGCTCCACCAACGCCTGAGTAATGTGCAGAACGTGGAACTTCAGGGTCAGCAAATGTTCCCTCTCTTGCATAGTTCCCCTCACAAACTGTTGCGCCAGGGTACCTCGTGAGGCGCAAGGCTACGGCAGAACTTGAACACCCACTGTAGGTCCGGGATGTTGGGGAGGTCACCCTCTTTTCAATGATGTTCCGCGCCTTGATGAGGAGCGAACCGAATGACAGACCAAGAGGTACTGGGGCAGATTAGTGAGCTGATCAACGAGGAGCATCAACTGTGGACAGCGGGTGCTGGGCGTCAATTGAATGCCCGAGAGCAAACTCGGCTGGAGGCGCTTCATACCCGACTGGACATCTTATGGGACCTGCTCCGCCAACGTCGGGCCCGCAGGCGCGCTGGCCAGAACCCGGATGACGCCGAGGAACGTTCAGCAGAGGTGGTCGAGCACTACACGAAGACGTTCGGGCAGGAGTAGGGGGCCCTTCAAGCCATGTCCGAGAATATCCCGACCGGAACTTGAGATATCCACCTTCCCGGAGGGTGCACTCAAGCCGAACGTTCAATGACCCGGCGCAACGGTAAACGCAATCTGTAGCTTCGCCTGCCCTCGTACGCCTTCCCCGAACCGATTCTCCAGGTAAATTATCCGCACAACCAGATCACCTCTGGGCGAGGAGGCGCACATGAATGACCAGAGCGTTCCTCCAGCAGGCCAATCGCAGGAAGCTGAACATCCACAGGTCGACCGGATGCTGGAGGACCTTAGAAACTTCGGGCATAGCAATGCAGCCGAGGGTGACGGCCAAGGAGCCGTCCCAGACTCAGAGCCATCCGGCGAATTACCTAAGGCACCGGAGGACATCATGCAGCGTGGGGAGGACACTCTTGATGAGGCGGAGGAAGAATCGTTCCCCGCGAGTGATCCACCTGCGGTACATCCGCACTCACACCGAGACTAAGTCCTGCCCCTGCCCTCCCAGTGGTCTGATTCAGGGATACTTTGGTAGTCTTGCTGGGAGTATCTATTTTGGTCTTACGTGGCCAGCGTAGTATTCGTTCTCATGATCGAGATCTTTCTACCAAAGCTTCCTCTGTATCAGACCACTAAGTACAACTACGGAAGTTGTGCGGGATGGGAACCGATGATGGACCGAACGCCGCCGGGTAGCTGGTTGTAGCGCTCAAAGAAGGCCCGGAAGGCGGTCAGCAACGCCTCGATGTTCTCGAACAACTCGCAGTGGGTGACTTCCCGGCGGAAGTGCCGCCATAACATCTCGATGGGGCCCTGCCAGGGGCTGTAGGTGGGCAAGTACAGCAAGACCAAGCGACCAGCCGCGCCTCTGACGACAGCCTCGATTTCCTCGTCCTGACGGGTACTGGCGTTGTCCCAGGCAACATAAATCCGTTCGTGGGGATGCTTCTCCAGCAGTTGCTGGAGAAGCTCGGCAATCTCCTGGCGCCGTTTTCGTGTCCGGGTCAACACGACCGTCTCCCCCGTGTGATAGTCCACGGCCCCAATCCCATACCGGCGTACCGGCTGCGCCGGTGTCGGGACCATCACCTGCTGACCCATGCGGCTCCACACCGCCCATAAGGTCGGCAACCAACTGATGTTGAACTCGTCGGCGTAGTAGAAGACCTCCCCGGGCTTCAATTGGTCGCGGGTCTCCCCAACCGCTTTTTTTTGACGGTGTATTCGGGATCTGGGCTGGTGATGGTGTGTTGAGGTCGGTTGAAGTGGATTCCCCCTGATGCAGCAAGCGGTAGACGCTCACGGCACTCAGACGGATTCCGATCAGTTCCGCCAGAGAGTCGGCCAAGCGCCATCCCGTCCACAGCGAGAACGGCAGATCCAGCGCGCGTGGCCGCTGGCGAACCACGCTCAACGGCTTCTCACGGTATTCGGCTGTCACTGTGGGCGGAGCACCGGACCGGGGAGCATCCGCCAAGCCCTGAATTCCCTCGGCGACGTAACGGGGCAACCAGCGGCGAACCGTTTCCTCGTCGTACCGCACCAGTACGGCAATCTCGGCCACCTTCCGCTGCTGCTCTGCCGACAGCAGGACGATCAGGGCTCGAATGCGGAGATGGCCCTCCCCCGTACGGGACAGGTGATCAAGTTCCTCAAGCTGTTCGGCAGATGGGGGCGGCAACCGAAGGGGTGCATCTCAACCTCCTCGGTACGGCGAGAACCCCACCGTACACCCCGCACAACTTCCGGAGGTGTACTTGGAGACCACACTCTCCAGCTCAACCTTTGACTGGGGATGGTGATCCCAACGCCAACCCCACGGCTTGTCCCAACAAGCAGCCTTTTCGATTGCCCCTTGTCCCCCCGCAGCTGCATGACACTGGAGCTATGGTCAGGAAGAACCTTCGAAGAGGTTCCAGCCCTGTGTTGGCAAACCCCTCGGGCACCATCCCCTGCCGCTGTCAGCCCTCCAGCTTCCTGAAGACGGCACTCCGCGCCTCCACAGTCGTTGAGGTGGACGGGCGGGCGTTGGAGGCAGGCAACAATGCAGAGGGTCTCTCCCTCCCATGGGAGGCTTGGCTGACATCTCGCAGTTCGAGGCCAGGTGGCGAAAACACTCTCTGACAGGCACTGCAACCCCACTGGGGCAGGCGCCTGCGTGCCGTATCAGAACAGGTGTGGCACCTTCTCAACGGGAGGGCCGTCCTCCAGTCGATCCCCGGACAGCCCTTGACCTTCCTGTGGCTGGAACGCTTAGCGTGTCCTCACATGCGAGGCCGCCTGATCATCTCCCGGTTTGCCGTCCTCACCGGCCTATCCCCGAAGACGTTGCGGTACTACGACGAGATCGACCTGCTCCGTCCTGATCATATCGACGAGCCTACCGGATACCGGTACTACAGCGTCGGCCAGGTTCACCTGGCCGTCCAGGTACGGCGCCTACGTCAACTGGGTCTGCCGCTGGAGGAGATCCGGCAGATGATCGACCGTCCCGATCATGCGAAGGAGGTGTTGCTTCGTCACAAGCAACGGCTGAGAACTGAGATCGAGTCCCGCCAGCAGTCGCTCACACACCTGCACCGCTTGCTTCAGGAGGACCCCATGGAATACCGCATCGAACAGCTTCCCGCCCTTCAGACCCTGACCATCCGCACACGTCTTCAACCCCCTCATTACGAGGTAATTCCCGAAGCATTGCAAGAACTGATGCGCTACAAGAAGGCCCGAGGCTACACGATTGAGGCTCCGAGCTTCTTCGTGCATCACAACGACGACCATGAGGAAGGAAGCCTGCTGGAGGTCTGCCTGCCGGTTGCCGGTCACGTGGAGTCCGAGGGGCGAATCGAGGTGAGGACCTTCGAGGGTGGCAGGGCCTTCATCGGGCGGTTTGTGGGACCTTACGACAAGACGGGAGCAGCCTACTCGGTGGTGGTGGAAGAAGCACTGCGGCGCGGCCTGAGCATCACGGGGGTAACGGCTGAATTCTACGTGAAGAGCGTCCCGGACACGCCGAACCCTGAGGCGTACGAGACAGATATCGCCTTCTTCCTCAACTAACCTCTCGCCGCCCTGGTACGACGGGCAGGAGATGTACGCGGAAGGCGTCCAGCGTATCAAGCTCCAGTTAGAGTGCGCGACGACGGACCTCCGGGACGAACGAGAACCGTACGGTTCTCGCCAGCCCGCCCCAATCCAGCCACGTTCCCGGCACCCTCGGCATGAGGTCGAGGTTCTGGAAATGACAGAGGAGAAAAGCCGGGCTGGAGAGGCACCACCAGTGCATCACCCCAGGCGTGCCGTGCTGGGCGAAGCGTTCCGGGCCGCATCTCCCCTTAACCGTTTTCAAGAAGGTCTCGATTCGCCAACGGCGCTTCCCTACACGGGCGAGGTACTTGCCCCCAGGGCGAGATTGGACATTACGAATCACTGCTCCGGCTCTTTGTTGTGGGAGAGCCAGACCCAGGAGACGCACATGGCCTGGTCAAGTCCGGTGGGCTTGACCAGGCTCCCCCGCACCATTAGGTCACGTATCTGCTGCCCACCCTCCAGTTTCTGGGTGCAGCGTACGCCGACCACGATGTCCAGCCCCCGGCTCAGCATGCCCCAAACAAACTCGGCACTCTCGAAGCCCCCGTCCGCATGCAGACGGGGCCGACGGTTCCCCTTCAGCAGCGTGGCCGGGACGGTGCGGAGCAACGGCAAGGCGAGCTGGGCGGGGGAGGTCGTGCCCTTCCCCCGCGAGACCTGAAAAGCCCAGGGCAGTCGGAGTTCTCCACAGCACAGGTACAGCATGACCAGGTGGACCCCCGGACCCTGTGGTAAGTGGGACCCAGTCAACCAGTTCAGTGAACTTGCCGGTCTTTTCCAGGCTGGTCACGTCCACCAGCAGTTCCAGCCGACGGCGCTGGTGGGGCTGCTGTCGCCAGAAAGCCTGCAACGTCTCCCAAGCGTGCTGACGACACCCGACATATTCGCCAAGTGTTCCAGGCCGCGTGGTTGAGAAAGCGGCTGAGGGCCGAGGGGGACTTGACGGGAGCGCGTTCCGGGAGCGGTCTATCGGAACCATCCAACATCAGATCGAGGAAGACCTCGAAGGATTCCCGATGCTGCTTGCGGGCGAAGCAGGGCAGGAGGTCAGAATACAGCCGTCTAGAAAGCAGCTCTTTTGGGCGTACACCCCACTATGGGGCCAAAAGCGCGTTCTGGACTGCCTTTTCCAAAACTGCAAGATGTCAGTTTACCCAATCACTCCTGTACGTGCCCAGCACTTGGCGGAGCTCACTGTGGGGCGGGGCTACGCGTACGCCCGGGGACCCTGCCTCTGTGCCGCGCGGACAGCGCAGACGGTTTACGCCTGGCTCTCGCCTCATCTGGTCTTTCAAGATGTGAGGTGTGAGGCTTACAAAAAAAGACCGTGCAGAACGACTAATTCGGTCTCACTCCTCTGCCACCGCTCGACCTCACAGCTTATCCAGCTCCAACCACGGGCACATGGAGACGGATAAGCCACAATCTGCCGAAAAGCATTCCAGACCGCCTGTCCTTTCAGTGAGGGCGGTCAAAGAATCACCGTCGCGTCAACCCCGTGAGGTTCCCCGTCCCGCGATCATGTCTCATTTCATGGTTTCACAGCCCGAGTGGCGAGTTGGGTCGGTATGTAACTCGACAGCAGATCCCCATTCACGCCGTGGTCGTCCTCGTAAAGCCCAGCGATCAGGAAGCCCGCGTCGATCTGACCCGCGATCTGCTCCGTGAGGGTGTGGCTGAAATGCAGGGGCCTGGCTTCCCGCCGGTACGCCTCCAACTGCTCGGGGGACAGGTGCGCCTCTTCCACATACGGCAGGCTGTAGCGCACGCGCAGTTCCCCCGTCTCGTCAAGGTGGTCCAGATCGAAGATGAACATGGACGGGTTGAGAAAGCCCGCCAGCAGACTTCCCCCGGAGCGCAGCACGCGGTACGCCTCGCGCCACACCGGGCGCACGTCGGGCACGAACAGGTTGGACACCGGGTGGATGATCACGTCGAAGCTCGCGTCCCCGAAGGCGGAGAGGTCGGTCATGCCGCCCTGCACCAGCCGCAGGGTGAGCCCCTCGCGTTCGGCAACCTCCCGGTCGAGAGCCAGCTGTGCCTCGGACAGGTCGAAGACGGTGACGTTCGCCCCGGCGGCGGCGAGGACCGGACCCTGCTGCCCACCCCCCGAGGCGAGGCAGAGAAGATCAAGACCCCGCACGTCGGGCAGCCAGGCCCGGGGAAGCGGCCTGGTGTCCGTGAGCATCACCGTCCACTCGCCCCGCCGGGCGGCCGCGACCGTCTCCGGCGTGACCGGGCGGGCGTAAGGACTCTCCCCCCGCGCGGCAATGGCGTTCCAGGCGTCGCGGTTATGCTGTTCGGTCATGAGCGCTCCCGTCCCCGTGGCATTTTGAAAGGATGACACGCCCGTCCCAGATTCAGGGAGCGACCTGTCGATGAGGATGAGGGCTCGAGGAGCGAGCCCCTGGAGCCCCCTGAACGCATACGAAATAGGCTGGCAGGCGTGTGAGGCAAGACTCCCCCGGTGTGAGGTGTGAGATGGGCTCTCCCAACCGTCCTGGTCGGGCTTTCCACCTCACACCTCGCCGGACCTCACTCCTCACACCTCGCCCGGCGCCTCCTCGAACACCGCCCGGGGAATGACCAGCACCCGCCCGGTGGACCCCCTGACGGCGCAGTAGACCGCCTGAGTGCTGGAGCCCTGCTGGGAATCGGGAACTACCCACCCCCGTTCTACCCACCGCCGCCCGTGCAGTTGCACCGCCTGGCGGCCCAGCCGTTGCCGGAAGGCCCGGGACGCGGTGAGCAGGTACCAATCCGCCCCCGTGCGCCACCCAATGAACTCCGAGCCGAGGTACAGGTCCACCCGCTTCGCGGTCGGGCGCTGGTTCCCCTGCAGCATCAGCGTGCGGATCTCCTCGAACATCTCCTCGGCGGGGTTGGACTCGCGGCGGTGGGCGTGGAGCATCACCGCCAGGCGGCGGGGCAACTCGGCAGCGTCCTCCGGTTGCGGAAGCACGAGGACCTGCTCGAACAGCACCTCCAGCGTCGCCAGCACCGCAGCCAGGGCGTGTCCCCAGTCCCGCAACGCCAGTACCTCCGGCCGTTGCCGCTGCGTCTCGACTCGGGTTCTGAACCTCCCCCAGTCTGCGAGGATTACCTCGGCCACGCGTGGCCCCAGGTGCCCCGCGCCCTGCTCCCAGATGCTCTCCAGCAGCCAGGCCCGCTCCAGGCCAAGCGCCGTTTCCTTTCCCGCCCCGGCGCCCAGCGGGGGATGCAGGTCGGCGTTCACTAGCAGCAGGCGGTTGTGGCTCCCCGCATGCCGGAACTCCGGCCGCGCCTCCCCGATCAGAATGACCACCCCACCCAGCGCTGTCCCCCCGGTGACGCCGCCACCTGCCCTGCCTCGAGCGTAGGACTGCCCGTTGGCGAAGGTATACACGAGGTTTTCCAGGTCCCTGGGCTTCTCGCTGGTATGCACCTCGTCGATCAGGAACGGCAGGCCGCCCAGACCTTCGAGGATGCGGTTGAACGCCGCCTGAGTGGTGCGATTGGCCTGCGCCATAAACGGTTCCTCGCCCGGGGCCGCCCACGACCCATGGAGAAGTGACAGGCGGTCGTCTTGCCCGCGTTCGAGTCACCCGCAAGGTCCACGACCGGGTACCGCCGGAGCTTGAGTCGCGGCAGGAAGGGGGAGGCGAGCGCCAGCCCCAGCAGCAACCACAGGACGTAGGCCCCTTTCCAGGTGGTGATCTCCCGCAGCGAGCGGTCATAGGCTGAGGCGTCCCGCCCCGGCTTGAACCGGTCGTGGCCCTCCCCGATGTACGCGACGTGCCCACCGATGCTGGTCGTGGGCGTGACGAGCACGCCGCCCGGCATCATCCCGAGGCGGTCGCTGACCAGGCGCTCGGGGAGGGCCGCCGCATTCGTCGCCTCGAAGGCGCTCAGGAATTCCACCAGCTTCCCCGCATTGCTGGTGGTGACGTACGCGCCACTGGGGCGAGGTGATCGATCAACCCTCCAGGTGTGGCGAGGTCACGGCGGGGGGCCGTCACTGTATGCTGGCCGCCGCGTCGGTCAAATTGCACCTCCAGGTACTGTTCGCCACTCGCCAGATTCTGCCCGATAGACCGCAAGAAGATTCGTCCACGGTAGATGGTCTCCTGGCCCCCGCTGGCCCTCTGGAGAATCAGCCGCCCGTCTTCTTCCAGGTAGGTCTCGGGGAGGGAGAGAGGCTCGCCCGTCTCCGGGTGGAACAGATACGGTCGCGGCTTCAGACTCAGAGAGACCACGGAGGGCTCCACGACCGGATCTTTCTCTGCGGCTGGGGCTTTCCCTGCAGCCGACTTTGACCTGGGGCTGGAGGACGGCCCCTCAGGGACGACGTCCGGGGACAGCGGGACGAGGGCGTCCCGGGCAGACTGACTGGTCATACGACTCCTTACGTACTGAGGATGGTGTGAGGAATGAAGTTCCGCAGATCAACAAGCGCACGCTCGCTGAAGTGGAATTGAAGAGCCATAAAGGAGTCGGGATTTTTCGCCTTGCCCCCGTAACTTCGAACGACCGAATCGAAATAATTGGGGGAGAAAAACGGCAATGCTCTCCCCTGCCCCAGCATCGACTTTGCCCCGTCACCTGTTGGGGAAGGGCCAGGAAGCAGCGCTGGGGCACGTTCTGGACTTTCCGGGATGCTGTCTTCCCTGCTGTCAGCTTTGATGGTACGAATTCAGGGATCGAACAATGTGACGCACCCCGGCGGTACACCTCACACCACCTTTTTCTCGTCCATTACAGGGAAACCGACACACCCCCTCTCGGGGGTGGGGGACATTCTTGACAATTTTGCCGATCTGTATATAATCCGCAGCCGCCGTCTGAGAATTACCGTACGACAGCCTGTACTTTTAAGGATATAACCGAAAAAATGCATTTGAGAGAGGTGGAATTTGCATCTTGACTACATAGTCTTTGTTTCAGTCTTGGCAGTGACGTCCTCATTGATTTAAGAGTGCGCAGTCGTTGAGCTGTTCCATATAGCCAGCAGCAGGGCAATTAAGTGGCAGAAGGAGGCATGAAACAACACCTCCTTTTTAAATGAGGTCTACATCTCTATTCCTGGCCGCGCTCTTCTATGACGAGGTCGATGAAGGCACGAACATCCGGAGCAATCAGGTACAAGGCCAGCAAATCAATGTGCAGGTAGGCCAGGGTCCGCTCCCCCGCAGGAAGGCTCCGCCGCAGCACGTTGTTCGCCAAGGTCGTCGTCCGGTAACTCAACTGCACCACCTCGTTCCGCAGGGTCGGTGCCCCCCGCGCCGGGAGGCGACACCGGGTGAGCAGGGCCGCCACCCGCTGGGCTTCCTCGGAGATCACGCCCGTGCCCTGTCTGGCATAGCGCACGTCCTGCAGGCGGCGCACCCGCCGCTGGAACTCCGGCAGACTCAGGTAGGCCAGCGCGAGCGTTGCCTGCAGGGCGTTCCGGGAGCCGCCCCGCGGGACCTGCACCTTCCAGGCCTCCTCCAGCGCCTGCTCGAAGGGCTGCGTCACCCGGTAGCTCACCTGGGTCTTCGCGTGACTGATGGCCCGGCGGGTGAACCAGGGCAAACCCAGCCGCTGGGCCTGCTGCCGCATCTTCTCCAGCCGCGGGGCGTTGTCCGCTCCGGCCTCCTCCTGCGACTCCAGCCGGGATGGAACCACATTCGGGCCGCCTGCGGCCTGCTGCCGCAGATGTTGTGCTTCCAGGTGGTCCAATGGGCCTTCCTGTCCCCGTAGCAGCCGGGCGTGGGACTGGAGGTGGGCGGTGAGGTCCGCCTCCGGGGGCCGGGTGTGCTGGTACAACGACCACAACCCGGCCTTGAGGGTCAGGCTTTGCAGTTCCTGCCCGGTGAAGGGAGCGAGGTGGGGAAGCAGGCGCGTGAGGTAAGAGCGTGCGGCGTGCAGGTTCAGCTGGTCTTCGCGGTGCGTCATGTGGCCTCCTGCCCCACCTGCGTTCTGGCGGGGCAGCACACACTGCGGCACCCCCTCTCACACAGTCAACCCCGTTCAGCACAGCTTTTTCACGTACTGCCGTTCCTGTCTCGCACAGTTCGGCTGCCTCGCGTCCAGTGGCCAAAATCCAGGTCGGAGAGGGCAACTCGGGGCCCCGACATTCCACGGAGGACGCGACGCCAACGATGCCCGGTCCGGCTCGAACTTCGCGTTCCAGGAGACGAACCCGCGTCCAGCCCACCAGCCCCGCTTCCATCGTCGTTCACGCTCTGGCCCGCATCCGGGAAGGTACCCTCGCTCAACCCCACGTACGCGCGCTCCTTCACTCCTCGCGCGTCTACACTTCCGTGACTTGCGCCATACCTCCACGAGCCTGGTGTTGTCGCAGGGGCGCCGATGGACGCCATCAGCGAGAAGCTTGGGCCCAGCCGACCCAATACGGCGGCCGGTACTGATCGGCATGTCTTTACGCCGTTCAGGGCCGGGCGAGGTTGTGGCGAGCACGGCCACGACAGGGCGCAGACGGAGTGAGGCGAGCGTTTTGGTTTGAACCGACCGAATCTGTGCTTCGACGAGTTGGGAGAAGACGGTTTCAATGCGCTTGCGGGGTTTAGGGTGGCGGGACTCCCGCCACCCGCTGTCATACCGGGTGTTCTGCCTGGGTGGAAACATAAACCCCAGGCAGGCATACCCTTCGTCGCCGATGACCTTCGGACCAGGCCCTGGGCGAAGAGATTACTGAAGTTGATGCACCAACTGCGGATGGACTCGTGTGTGACGGCGCCCCGTTCCAACAGCAGTTCTTCGACATCCCGAAAGCTGCGCGTGAAGCGGTGACGGAGCAGGGGCGGCGTAGCCGATCACAGCGAGGGGAAACCGGGAGCCAGGAAGCTTGTCACTGCTGAGCACGTCGTCACCCGGTCGCCTCCGGGAAGAAATCCATCAGCATCTGTACACTGAATCATGTCCACCTCACCACCAAGAGGTGTCCAGCGAACGTCACTACCCGAGCTCATCACGCCGCTCGTCGGGCGCGACAAGCTCCTCCACGACGTGCTCCAACTGCTTTCGCGCCCGGACGTGCGGCTCCTCACCCTACGCGGCGAGGGCGGCATCGGCAAGACGGCCCTCGCCGTCGAACTCGCCCACCGTCGGGCAGCAACCTCGGATCTCGTTACGTGGGTGGACCTCACCCAGGTCTGTACGCCCGACGACGTTCTGCCTCACCTTGCGCGTGCCCTCGGCTGCCCCGCCAGCGACTCCGAGGACCCCTCGGCCTACCTCGGCGACTCGCACGCGTTGATCGTCCTCGACAACTTCGAGCACGTTCACACGGCCGCTGAGGAGCTTGCGCACGCCCTCGCCGTGCTTCCGAACACGAAACTGCTCGTCACGAGCCGCGTGCCTCTGAACCTGACCGTCGAGCACCTGATCACCGTCGGTCCGCTCGCCGTCACGCCTGCTGACCACGCAGGAGTCAGTGACGCGGCGAGGTTGTTCGAGCGCCTCGCCCGCCAGATCGAACCGCACTTCACCCTCGACGATGGGCATCTCGCGCTGGTCGAGGAGGTCTGCCGCCGACTTGACGGTGTGCCGCTTGCCGTGGAACTCGCGGCGGCGCGCCTCCGCGCCGTGAGCCTTGCCACGCTGGTGACGTGGCTCGACCGCCCGCTGGATCTGCTCCGCGACGGTCCGCGCGATCGTCCCGCCCGGTCACGCGCCTACCTCGACGCCGTCGAGTGGAGTTGCGCGCTGCTCACCGACGACGAACGGGAAGTGTTCCGGGCGTGCGGCGCCTTCGTGGGTGGCTTCACCCTCGACGCCCTCCAGGCGGCGCTGCCCCACGCGGACCTGCCGCATCTCCTGACGCGGCTCGCCGAGCACAGCCTCGTTCGACCCGATGAGCGGCGCGCCGGACGCTTCTTCATGCTCGAGCCTGTCCGGGCCGTCGCGCACACACGGCTGCTCGACTCACCCACCGTGGAAAGCGTGCTCGACCTGTGCGCCCGTCACTTCCTCCAACTCGCCCGTGACGCTGCCGAACGGCAGACGGACGACCCAGCAGGCGCGTGGTCCGCTCTCGACGCGGACGACGCGAACTTCCAGGCGTCCCTCGTGTGGTTCACCCTCCGAGGCCGCGCGGAGGAGGCGCTGAGGTTGTGCGAGGCGCTCTCCGGGTACTGGCAGAGCCGGGCGCAGTACACCCTTGCTCTTCGATTCTGCCGACAGGCTGCTGAGTTGCCAGGCGCTGAGCAGCACCCCGCGCTGCGAGTTCGCGCGGAACTCACCGCGGCAATGGCGGCGACGAGGCTGGGACAATTCCGCCTGGCCCGGGAGCTCGGCACCCACGGCCTCGACGCCTTCCGTACCCTTGGGGATGTTGACGGGCAAGTTGACGCGTTGATGACGCTCGGCGTGCTGCACCACGTGACCGGCGATCTCGACGCGAGCGTGCGGTGCGACGAGGAGGCCCTGGCGCTGTTGCCTGTGGACGCCGACCCTTCGATCCGGGCGGTGCTCTCGCACAACATCGGCACCCTGCACGCCCAGAACGGCCACCACGACGAGGCGCTCTCCTCATTGGGGCACGCGCAGACGCTGTTCGAACGCGACGCCAACTCGTACGGGCTGGCGCACTGCCACATGCACCGCGCCTGGGTGTTTCTCCGCACTGCCAGGCTGCGGGCGGCGCGCCCGGAGCTGACCCAGGGCCTGCAGCTCGCACGGCAGATCGGGGACGTGCCGCTCCTGATCGCGCTGCACGACCTCATCGCGACGTATGCCCTGCGCGCCGGGCAATCCCACCTCGCGGTGCGGGTGCTCGCCGCCGCTGACGCTTACCAGCGACGCACGGGGGAGCGGTGGAACGTGCAGTTCCAGGGTGATGTCGACGACGTGCGGCAGTCCCTGCGCACCGCCCTTCCCGACGCCGTGTTCGAAGCGGAGTGGTTGGAGGGTGAGGCGGCTTCCTTCGGGACGCTTGCGAAGGCCACAAATGCCCTGCTCGCAACGGAACCTCATGAGGAGGATATCCCCCACCTGACGTCTCGCGAGCGGGAGGTGCTGCGTCACATCGCCGTCGGCCAGAGCGACAAGCAGATCGCGCGGACGTTGGGCATCAGCGTCAAAACCGCCAATAGGCACGTCGCGAACCTGTTCGGAAAGACGGATGCGCGCAACCGGGTGGAGCTGACACGCTGGGCCATCGCGCACGATCTGCTCCGGGACTCCTGAGGCGCCACGACGAGATGCCCTCGACGTCCCATCACGTCTCGGTCATCCTCCCGATGCGGGTTGACGGCGAGTGTGCGTACCGTACGCCCGCTCTGAAAGGCGGGACACCTGCACACCACCATGGCCGTCCGGTTCGCCCTGACCTTCGCCCTCCTCCCAACAGGTCGCTGATGGGGGAGGGGCATGGTGGGACGGGCAGGGCTGTCCTCACGGCTCCCGTCACGCGCGACGGCCAACTGCAGCCTCCCTGGGAGCAAGACGGCGCCCAGCCCCATCTCCGGAGAGGCCCAGCGGGGCTCAACAGAAAACTTCAGGGCCAGAACAGTTGACTCCGCGGGGCTTCACCGCGCCAATGCCCTCCATGTCCTGCCGCTTCAGTCTGGTCGCGGTCCGGCGATCCGGGTTCGATCACCGGAGTTGCTCTCCTCACGGGGCAGCCTCATGCGTCCCCGGAAAGGATCGCGGGCGGGCCGTTGAACTCCAGGTCGGCGGCGCGTTCCCGCCACAATTCAATCTCGAACATTCGCTTCAGGTCGGCGGGATAGGGCACGCTGTCCGTCAACGCCCGCAGGATCGGGCGGAGCTCCCTGCTGCACCCGGGACAGAAGCTGATCCTGCCGGAAGGCACCTGCAGGTCGCTGCAGCACTGAGCGCACAGCTGGTGGATGCGGATACTAAGCTCTTCGACTGCCCACTCTTCCCCGGTCTGCTCTTTGACGTAATGGTAGTGACGGCGCCGGGCCCGTATTTCCTCCGCCTTCCGCCGACCTGCCGTCTGGTCCTGAACCGCCTGCTCGTGCAGCCGCTCGGGCCATCGGTACTGTTTCGAGTACCGTTCCAGCGTCGTCCTGCTCACCTTCTCGCCCTCCCGACGCAACTCGACCATCAGGTTGTGGAGGGTGCGTTCCCCGGGCCCCATCAGACAATACGTCTGGAAATAACGTTCGGCCTTGAGACGGCTATAGCGAGTCTTGTGATGTTCCTTTTCCATCGGTGGCCTCCCTCCGGCAGGTACCCTTCACGCTTCGAGGGTTCTCGGCCTATCCAGAACTATTTGAGGGTAAGTGAACATCAGGGATGGGGGCTCTTTCCTGTATAGGCTGTTATCTGGGATGTATAGGAAGGTGTATGGAAGAGCGCCTCTATCGAGAAACCTCGTCCTGAACGAGGAACTTCCGCCTCGCCCCCGTCACACCCCTGTATAAACCGCCGATATCCTATCAAGATGTAAAAACGTGGAAAAAGCTGGAAGTGGGTCTAACTGAACTCAATCCGTCACCGACCGGTCCCCACACGACCCGGCACAAGCTGGGCCCCTCCCCGTGCCCTTCAACGACCCCGGACACCTGAACTGGTGGAGGACTCCGGCCGTTCTTGAACCACCAGGACAGGGCCAGGATATTTTCAGGCGCCCTCGGCAAACTGACCGACACCAGGGCCCAGGTGCGCTCCCAGGTGATCCTCCGGAGGCAGGGTCAACGCGCAGCCGTGTCAGCAATGGCAGCAGGCGGCTGAGGAGTGGCGCACCTCCCTATCAATGCCTTCACTTGGAGCAGGTCACCGGCGCCTCAGCAGCCGGTACGCGGCCAGCGCTGCCGGGAGCATGAACAGCGGCCAGAGCGGCTGGGTGTCCGGAAGAGAGGCGCGGCCCTCCAGCAGGGCAGCCAGCGCCTCCTCGTGCCGGGTGCGGGCGGGAACAGGCACGCGGCTGGGGGGCAGGGTCAGGTCGGCGTGCAGCACGCCCGTCCGGTAGCCGTTCTCGTGGGGGTGACCGCTGCGGGCAGCCAGGTGACGGCCCACTTCCCGCAGGTGCTCCGGCCCGCCCTCCTCCACCCAGGGGAGCAGCGCGAGGAAGCCGGGGCGCGGGTCGGTCAGCACGTAGGAGTGGGGCTCGGGGGCCTCCTCGGCCCGCCCAGTGATCGCGCTCTGCCCGTCGAAGGTGAGGTCGAGGAGATTGCCGACCACCATGGGATTGACGGCGTAGCGGATGGCCTGCCCCCCCGTCGTGGCCTGCCAGCTCGACTCCAGCCAGGCGACGGGCTGGTCGCGGACGTTGGCCGGGTCGGGGGGCAGCCCTTCCAGGGAAGTCCAGGGCGCCCCGTTCGCGTCGGGTTGCAGGAGGACGGTGCAGCCCTGTTCTTCCAGACGCCCGATCACATCGGCCCGGAAGGCGTCGAGGCTGATGGCGACGCCAAGGTCCCCGACCGGGGTGGGAAAGACGCGCAATTCCTCCAGCGGGCCGGGAGTCAGATCCACGCCCTCTCCCTCCTCGTCCGGGGTGAGGTGGACCTTGTCGGCTACGCCGATCAGCTCCCCCCCCGGCCCCAGGATCACCGCCTCGTTATGCAGCACGCCGGGCTCGCGAACGAGGCGCCTCCCCTCCAGCCGGTAACGGGGCATGGGTGCGGACCCGCAGCACAGGTACACGCCGTACTCGCGGGCGAGGTCGCGGCAGGTCTCCAGGTACAGGCGGGTGTTCCCGGCGCTCAGGGCGAGCTGCAGCGCCCGGACGGGCGAGACGCGCTCACGCAGCAGCACCGGCAGGACCTGCGGCAGCCAGCGCAGGAACAGGAGGAGCGCGGCCCGCTCGAAGGTCCCGGCCCGGGCGGCGAGCGGCGTGCCCCGCAACACCAGCGGCAACCCGTTCAGCTCGGTCAGCACGACCAAATTGGGCCGGTCCGGCGCGAGGTGGGGACGGGCCATCTCCAGCTGACCGCGCATCCAGGCGCGAAAGGCGGCGGCGCTCGTGAAGTCGGCGGCGCTCCACTGCGGCTGCACGGCGACGGCGCGGAAGGAACGGTCGGGCGCGGCGGACATGCCGCCCAGCGTACCGAGTGGCGGGCGAGAGCACGTGGAATGATGCGGCCATGACTCGGGCCACCATCGAGCGGCTGGGTGACGCGGCACTGGTCGTGCGCTCACCCCTCGCGCGGGCGCTCCTGACGGACCTCACCACGCGGCCCTTGCCCGGCGTGCGGGAGGCCGTGCCCGCCCTGGAGGTGCTGACCGTGCTGTACGACCCCTTGGAGGTGGGCGCCGACACCCTGACGGCGAGCCTGCGGGAGCGGCTGGGCGGGCTCGTGCCCGGTGAGGAGGAGAAGACCCGCACCCACGTCCTGCCCGTCACCTTCGACGGGCCAGACCTCGGGTGGTGCGCCGATCACGCGGAACTGGGCTTGGAGGACTTCGTAGGAACCCTCTGCGCCACCCCCCTCACCGTCGCCTTCCTGGGCTTCACCCCCGGCTTCGCGTTCCTGACGGGACTCCCCGAGCGGCTGAGGATGCCCCGGCTGAGTGCTCCGCGGGAGAGGGTGCCCGCGGGCAGTGTCGCCCTGGGGGGACCGTGGGCGGGCGTGTACCCCCGGGAGACACCCGGGGGCTGGCGGCTGGTCGGCCGCACGGACGCCGTGCTGTTCGACCCGTGGCGCCCCGAGCCGGTCCTGTGGCGGGCCGGGGACCGGGTCAGGTTCGAGGTCCGGCCGTGATGGAGGTTCGGCGCCCCGGCCTGCAGACGACGGTGCAGGACGCGGGGCGGCGGGTGCGGGCGCTGGGCGTGCCGGGCGGAGGAGCGGCCGACCCCCTCGCCCTGCGGCTGGCGAACGCCCTGGTGAGCAACCCGCCCGGAGCGGCAGCCCTGGAGGTCACGCTGGCGGGACCCGCCCTGCACTTTCACGCGGACGCGCTCGTCGCGCTGTGCGGCGCTTCGTTCGCGGCCACCCTGGACGAGGCTCCCTTCCCCCTGTGGCGGGCCGTCCCCGTCCGCGCGGGGCAGACGCTGGAGATCGGGGGCACGGCGCGGGGGGCGCGGGCGATCCTCGCCGTGCGGGGCGGACTGGAGGGGCAGGAGGCGTTCGGCAGCCGATCCACCGACCTCAGAACGGGCTTCGGCGGGCTGGAGGGCCGGGCGCTGCGGGCAGGGGACCGGCTGACCTGGGCCTCCCTGCCGCCCGTCACGGCGCCGCGCGCCTTCCTCTCGCCGGAGTTGCGGACGCCGACCGGGCCGCACCACGTCCTGCGCGTCCTCCTGACCCCGGAGGCCACTCCCGACCTCCTCGCCACGCTGACGGGACGTTCCTTCACCGTGAGTGGGCAGACGGACCGGATGGGCGCGCGGCTGAGTGAGGTCGTCCCCGCGCCCCACGACCCGAACCGGGTCAGCTTGCCCAACGTGCCGGGGGCGGTGCAGCTTCCGCCGGACGGTCGGCCCATCCTGCTGCTCCCCGACGCGGGCACGCACGGAGGTTACGCCACCCCGCTCGTCGTGGCGAGTGTGGACCTGCCCCGGCTGGGGCAACTGCGCCCTGGAGACCGGGTGTGGCTGCGGGGGGTAAGCCTGGAGGAGGCCCGCGGGGCACTGCGCCAGCAGGAGCAGGAGGTCCGGGAGGCGGAGCTCGCCCTGCGCTGGTGGTACAAGGAGGCATGACGCACCCCACCATCGACCTCAACGCCGACCTCGGGGAGGGCAGCCCGCACGAGGCGCTTGTCATGCCCCACGTCACGAGCGCGAATATTGCCTGCGGGGGCCACGCGGGCGATAAGGAGACGATGCGGGACAGCCTGCGTCTCGCCGCGAATTATGGCGTGGTGGCTGGTGCCCACCCCGGTTTTCCCGACCGCGAGGGCTTCGGTCGGCGCGAGATGCACTTCCCCCCGGAGGAGGTCACGGCCTTTGTGCGCGAGCAGATCGAGGCGCTGAAGGCCGTGGCGGCGCGGGAGGGGGTCCGCCTCGCCCACGTCAAGCCCCACGGGATGCTCTACAACCAGGCGGTGAAGGACCGGACGTTGGCGCGCGCTATCGCCCAGGCCGCCCGGGATTCAGGTCTTCCCCTCTACTTCGGCCTGGCGGGCGAGGCGTCGGTGATGCTGCGGGAGGCAGAGGCGCTGGGACTCGGGGCGGTCGGCGAGGGCTTCGCCGACCGGGGCTATTCACCCGACGGGGCGTTATGGCCGCGTGGGCAGGCGGGCGCCCTGCTCCCCCACGATGAGGCCGTCGCCCAGGGCGTCCGCATCGCGCGGGAGGGAGTGACGGTCGCCGTCACGGGCGAGCGGGTGGCCGTCCCCGCCCGGACCCTCTGCCTGCATGGGGACGGGGCGGAGGCGGCCCAGCTCGCGCGGGACCTGCGGGCGGCGCTGGAGGGGGCGGGCGTGCGGGTGGCGGCGCCGGGGCCGTAGGCCCTCACAGCCGCCGGGCGAGATAATCGGCCAGCAGGCGGTAGCTGCGGGTCCTCCCGGCGATGTCGCCCGCCCCGTGGCCCTCGTCGCCGAATTCCACGTACTCGAAGTCGCGGCCCTCCTCCCGCCCGTGACTCAGCAGGGCGTCCCGGAAGCCCCGGGCCTGGTTCACCGGGCAGCGGGGGTCGTTGACGCCGTGCATCATGAACATGTGGGCCTTCAGGTTCGCCGCGTGGGTGACCGGGCTGCGGTCGCGCCACAGCTCGGCCTGCTCGACCGGGTCCCCCATCAGGGTGCGGAAGTAGTAACCGAGCTGCGGCATCACGCGGCTGTTGTCCTCGTGGAGCTGGTGCAGATCGGTGATCCCGACGATGGGCACGCTGACCTTAAACAGGTCGGGCTTTTTCACCGCCGCGAGATACGAGAGGTACCCGCCGTAGCTGCCGCCGAAGACGCCGACGCGCCCGGGGTCCACGAAGTCCAGCGTCCCCAGGTACTCGGCCCCGGCGGCCACGTCCTCCAGGTCGCGCCCGCCCCAGTCCATCAGGTTGGCGTCGCGCCACTCCACGCCGTACCCCGTCGAGCCGCGCACGTTGGGGCATAACACCACGTACCCCCGGTCGGCGAGAAACTGGATCTGCGCGTTGAAGGCGCGGAAGAACTGCGCGGCGGGGCCGCCGTGCACGCAGACCAGCGCCGGGAAGCGTTCTCCCGGCTGGGCCGACCCGGGCCGGTACAGGATGGCGGGAACGTGCAGGCCACCTTCGGTGGGGTAACGCACGTACTCGCCGGGCACGAAGTCGGCGGGGTCCACCTCGCCGTACTCGGCGGGGAGCAGGACCCCGAACGTGTCCGTCCGCAGGTCGTACAGCAGCACCTCCGGGCGGGTGGTGGTCGTCGTGTACTGGAAGAGCAGCCGCGTGCCGCCCAGCGCGAACTCCGTGCCGTAGGCGAGGCCGGGCGGCAGCCTCAGCTCGCGGGCCTGTCCCGTCTGCGTGTCGTACAGGACTGGGGTCAGGGTGCTCTCCTCATTGCGGATCACGCTCAGCCAGCGGCCGTCCGGGGAGAAGCGCCCGGGCTCCTCCTCGGTGACCCCATCCGCGGGCGTGAGCCAGGTGACCTCGCCGCTCTCCAACGTGAGGAGGCCGACCCGGCTGTGGCCGTCGGCGTCGCTGGCGACCGCCACCCGCCGCCCGTCGGGGTGCCAGCGGCCCACCTCGTCCCGGCTGCCCTCGCGCACCCGTAGCACCCGGCGCAGCCCGCTCCCGTCAGCATTGAGCACGTAGCCGTCCACATTGCGCAAGTCGGCGCTCTCGTTGGTGTTCAGCGTCAGTTGCGTGCCGTCGGGGCTCCAGGCGACCGCCTGGGTTGTATTGGGCAGCCGGGTGAGGGCCGTCCAGGCGTCCTCGCCCTCCCGGGTCAGGTCGTAAACATGCACGTTCATCTGCCCGCCCCGCGTGCTGTTCACGAGCACGCGCTGGCCGCCCGGATGAGCGTCTACCGCATAATCCATGCTCTCCGGGGAGTGGTGGAGGGCACGCACCTCGCCCGACGCCAGCGTCACCTCGAAGAGGGCCTGCCGCTCGTCGCCGTCGTGGTCCCGGCTGAAGAGGATGCGCCGATCGTCGTGGGACCAGACGAAGCCCGCTCGGATCCCTTTCGGCGCCTCCCCGTTCGTCACCTGGCGCCGCTCGCGGGTGCGGAGATTCAGGACATACAGCTCGAAGCGGCCGGTCCAGTCAGCGTAGAAGGCCACCTCCTCGCCGCTGTGCGAGACGCTCAGGGCCACGACGGTGGGGAGGGCGGTCAGGGCCTCCAGCGGAATGCGTTCGGGCATACGGCAGTTTAGGAGGCTGGGGGGATGGGGAGCTGGCCCCTCCCTACCTCGGCCACCCCGGCGGCCCTGGTGGCGGCACGAGCGCCGCGTGCGTCTCACTCGCGTAGCGGTCCGTCATTCCCGCGATAAAATCGCATGCCGCGCGGGGCAGGCCGTCCACCCCGGCGCGGGCGCGCACCCCCGGCGGCAGCAGGGAGGGCCGCGCCAGAAAGGCCGTGAAGAGGGTTGTCAGCAGGCGGGTCCCCTGCTCGACCTGCATCTCCACCCGCCAGTGCCGGTAGAGGTTGTCGCGCAGGAAGGCGCCCGTCTCCCGCAACAGCCCGCGCATGGAGTCGCTGTAGGTCATCAGGCGGCCCGGCTGAGCCCGCACCTCCGCCGCGGCGGTGATGCCGCTCGCCCGAATCGCCTCATGGCTGGCCCGCGTCAGGTCGCCGATCAGCCACCCCAGCAGTTCGCGGTGCAGGGTGCGGCGGTCGCGCTCGGTGAGGTGGGGGGAGGAGGTGGGCACGCGCGCCAGGAGTTCGCGCCACAGCGGCAATTCCTCAAGCTGACCCGGCGTGAGCAGCCCGCTCCGCAACCCGTCGTCGAGGTCGTGGGCGGTGTAGGCGAGGGCGTCGGCGGCGTCCACGAGTTGCGCCTCCAGGCTGGGCGGTCCTGACCCGGCGCGGGCGTGTTTGTTCAGGCCGTCGAGCGTGTCGAGCGTGAGGTTCAGCCCGGGGAAGTCGGGGTAGCGGTCCTCCAGCCGGGTCACGATGCGCCGCGCCTGGGTGTTGTGGTCAAAACCCCCGTGCTCCTCCATCAGCGCGTGGAGCACCCGCTCGCCCGCGTGCCCGAAGGGGGGATGGCCCAGGTCGTGTGCGAGGGCGATGGTCTCCGCGAGCGTCTCGTTCAGGCCAAGCGTCAGGGCGACGGAGCGGGCGACCTGCTGGACCTCCAGCGTGTGGGTCAGACGGGTGCGGTAGTGGTCGCCCTGGGTATTGAGGAAGACCTGCGTCTTGTACTCCAGGCGGCGAAAGGCGGTCGTGTGCAGCACCCGGTCGCGGTCCTTCTGGAAGGCGGTGCGCGTCTTGCTCTCGGCCTCGGGGTACTCCCGGCCACGTGACTCCCGGCTGAGGGTGGCATAAGGCGCGAGCGTGGCGGCCTCGCGCGCCTCCAGGTCGGCGCGGGTGAACATGGGGGCAGTTTGGCAGAGCGGCGGGCAGGAGGCCGAGAGCAAAGGCTTAACCTGCCCGCCGCCGGGCGCCCGCTGCTCTAGATTGCCCCCATGAGCGACGCCGCCACGGGCAACGAAACACAGGTGATCTACGACGGGCATATCGTGCGGCTGGAACTGCTGGAGGGCAAGTGGGAGATCGTGCGGCACGCCGACGCCGTGGCGATCCTGGCGCTGAACGATTCGGGCGAGATGCTGCTGGTGCGTCAGCGGCGCCGGGCCATCGGGACGAGCACGGTGGAGGCCCCGGCGGGCCTGATCGACGCGGGCGAGACCCCCGAGCAGGCCGCCCGGCGCGAGCTTCAGGAGGAGGTGGGCCTGGACGGCGACATGACGCTGCTCACCCGCTTCTACTCCAGCCCCGGCTTCTGCGACGAGGAGCTGTACATCTTCGAGGCCCGCAACCTGCGCGAGAGCAGATTGCCCCAGGACGAGGACGAGGAGATCGAGGTCGTGTGGATGCCGCCCCAGGCGGTCCTCGACGGGTTGCGCGACGGCTCACTGGTGGGCAGCGCGACCACGGTGGCGGCGGCCCTGTACGGCCTCGGGCGGGTCGCCACGCGGTGAAAACCTACGTCTCCCCCACACAGCGCCCGGACACCGAGACGGTGGTCGCCATCGGGTCCTTCGACGGGGTGCATCTGGGGCACCAGGCCCTGCTCGCGCAGCTCAAGGCGAGGGGGCGGGAACACCGGGTGCCGACGGTCGTCTACACCTTCGATCCGCCCACCCGGGTGCTGACGCAGGGGGTCGAGTTCCTGTCCACCCTGCCCGAGAAACTGGACCTGCTCGCCCGTTACGGGATCGACGAGACGGTCGCGGTGCCCTTCACCGCCGAGTTCGCCGCCCGGCCCAAGGAGGCGTTTCTGGACGACCTGCGGACCCTGCGTCCCCGCGCCCTCGTGGTCGGCGAGGACTTCCACTTCGGGCGGGGGCGGGCGGGGGGACTGGCGGACCTGCGCGGGGTGACGCGCGAGGTGGTGGCGCTCCCCATGCACCAGCTCGGCGGCGAGGACATCAAGAGCACCCGCATCCGCGAGTACCTCAAGGTGGGCGACGTGGACGGCGCCGCCCGGCTACTGGGCCGCCACTACGACGCGCAGGGGGTGGTCGTGCCCGGGGACCGCCTGGGCCGCACCATCGGCTGGCCGACCGCCAATATCCGCGTGCCCGAGGGCAAGGCGCTTCCGCTGGGCGTGTTCGCGGTCGTCGCCATCACGGAGCGGGGACCGGGCAACCCGCAGCGCCACCACGGCATGGCGAACGTGGGCTTTCGCCCCACGGTGGACGGCAAGGAGCGCCGCTTCGAGGTCCACCTCTTCGACTTTGAGGGTGACCTGTACGGCGAGGAGGTGCAGGTCAAGTTCTTCAAGCACCTGCGCGGGGAGCAGAGGTTTGCCGGGCTGGACGAGCTGAAGGCGCAGATCGCGCGGGACGCCCAGGCGGCGAGGGAGGCGCTGCGGGAGGTGCGGTGAGTCGGGTATGATCCCCCTGGGTATTCCCTGCAGAAATTTGGTTCGTACGTGCCCCGGTTGAAACCCGGGACCGAAGGGCCGCTCCTCTCCCTTTCCCGCAAAGGACGGACGTGGATGGAACCTTCCTTCTCGCCAGCCGCCTCAGGACCCCGCGCCGCGACTCCTCCCCGGCCCGCCCCCTGGTCCCTCCTGGGCATCGGGGCCGCGCCGCTCGTCATGGCCCTGCTCGGCCTGATGCACCCGGGCGGGTTAACCCCGGCCACGGCCCACCACTGGACTCTCCTGCACCTGGGCCTCATTCCGCTGTTCCCTCTGATCGGGGTGAATCTCTGGTGGCTGCTCTCCGGCGTGCCCGGACCATGGGCGTGGCTGGCGCGGGCAGGCGCCTTCCTGTACGCCGCCTACTACCCGGCGGTCGACCTGCTGGCGGGAGTCGCCGCCGGGCGTCTGGTGGACCTGGGCGTGGACCGCGACTCCACCGCCGTCCGGGAGCTGTTCCGGCAGGCCAACACCCTGGGGGATGTCGGGGACTATGCGCTGCTGGCCGCCTGCGTGCTGGCCCTCGTCGCCCTGTGGCCCGCCCTGGGTGCCCGGATACTGCCCGGGGGTGCCGCCCTGCTTGTAGGCGCGTGGCTGTTTACCGAACATCACATCTACCCGCCGCTGGGCGTGACGGGAATGCTCCTGCTCGCCGTGGCCTTCGTGTGGCTGCTGGCACTGTGGCAACGGGCGCGTCGCTCCTTCCCGGCGTGAGCTGACACCCGGGGGACGGTTGCCCACACGTGCCCGGCGTACCCTGCCCCCATGACCTCTGCCATCTCTCCCCTCGACCTGGGCTACTCCTTCTGCCCGAACGACACCTTCATCTTCTACGCGCTCCACGCCGGGCGGGTCGCCTCGCCGCTCCCCGTGCGCGAGGTGCTGGAGGACGTGCAGACGCTGAACGAGTGGGCGAGGGTGGGTAGGCTACCCGTGACCAAGATCAGCTACCGGGCCTACTTCGATGTGATGGAGCAGTATGTGGCGCTGCGGGCGGGCGGGGCGCTGGGACGCGGCGTGGGGCCGCTCGTCGTCGCGCGGGAGGAGCTGGGCGACTTGAACGGGCGGCTGGTGGCTTCTCCCGGGGCGCAGACCACTGCCGAACTGCTGCTGCGCCTCGCCTACCCGGACGTGCGCCTGACTCACCTGCGTTACGACGAGGTGATGCCCGCCGTCGCCCGCGGCGAGGTGGACGCCGGGCTGATCATCCACGAGTCGCGCTTCACGTACGCGGAGCATGGCCTCGTGAAATTGCTCGACCTGGGCGCGTGGTGGGAGGGCGAGACGGGCCTTCCGCTCCCCCTGGGCGCGATCCTCGTCCGGCGCGATCTCCCGCTCGACATTCAGCGCGGCCTGAATGCGGCGGTGCGGGCCAGCCTGGAATACGCCTACAAGCACCCCGCCGAACCGATGGACTACATCCGCCAGCACGCCCTGGAGATGAGCGACGACGTGATGCGCGCCCACATCGATCTGTACGTAAACGCCTTCAGCCTGGACGTGGGCGGGGAGGGCGAGCGGGCCGTGCGCGAATTGCACCGACGGGCGGTGGGGATGGGGGCGGTGCCGCCTTCGGACCTTCCGCTGTTCGTGGAGCGGGCTTGAGAGAAACCTGAGCTACGCTTTAGAACGTGAGCAAGGCTGAGTTCGGGGTTTTGAGGAGCGTGTGATGCTCCGGGGTGGAGGACAACCCCCATGCGCAAACTGCTGCTCGCCGCCCTGACAGTGGCCCTGGCCGGTGCCGGGCTCACCCTGGCGCAGACCTCGGTGCCGCTGACCGGGCCGTTCCCGGGGCCGAACACCCCGCCGACGCCCCGCCCGCTGCCCGCCCCCGAGCCGCCCGCCACGGTGACCGCGACGCGCAACGAACCGATGGCGCTGGGCTTCACGCCCGACAAGCTCGCCCGGGTGAAGGTCCCGGCAGGGTTCACGGTCACCGTCATGGCCTCCGAGCTCGGCAACGCCCGGATGCTGTACGTCATGCCCGACGGCGGCGTCTACCTCTCGCGGCGCCAGCAGAACGACATCTGGTACATGAAGGATGTCAACAAGGACGGCCGCTTCGACGCCGGGGAGCGGCGACAGGTCGCCTCCAACCTCCCCCTCGTCCACGGGATGGACGTGAAGGGCGGCAAGCTCTACGCAGTCGGCGAGAAGATGATCTGGGTGATGGACCTGGCGAGGGACGGCACGCTGGGCACGCCGCGCGTGTTCGCCGAGGGCTTCCCCGACGCCGGGCAGCATCCCGCCCGCAACCTGAAGTGGGGGCCGGACGGCTACCTGTACGCGAGTTTCGGCGCGACCAACAACGACACGCCCACCCAGAACCCCGAGGAGGCGACCATCCTGCGGATTCGCCCCGACGGCCAGTGGCGCGAGGTGTACGCGCGGGGCCTGCGCCACACGGTCGGCTTCGGCTGGCATCCGGTGACGGGAGTGATGTACGGGGCCGATCAGGGCGCCGACTGGCACGGCGACAACATCCCGCCCGAGGAGCTCAACGTGATCGTGCGTGGGCGGGCCTACGGCTGGCCCTTCTGCTACGGCGACAAGAATCCCGACCCGTACACGAACACCAGCCAGATTCCCAATCTGACCACCAAGCAGGACTACTGCGCCCGCACCCAGGGCAGCGTGCTGACGTACACGGCGCACGCGGCGGCCATCGGCATGGCCTTTTACACCGGGAACAGCTTTCCTGCCGAGTACCGCAACGACGCCTTCATCGCGTACCGCGGCTCCTGGAACCGCTCCGAGCCCAGCGGCTACGAGATCGCCCGCGTGAACTTCGACGCGAACAACAAGCCGACGGAGATCACCCCCTTCGTGACCGGCTTCGTCTTCGAGGAAAACGGGCAGTGGAAGCAGTTCGGGCGCGTGGCGGGCGTAGCCGTGTACACCGACGGCAGCCTGCTCTTCACCGACGACCAGAGCGGCGTGATCTACCGCGTGCGCTACACGGGGGGCCAGTGATGAAAAAGACGTTACTGCTCGGCACCCTCGCCCTGGCCGGGGCCGTGGGTGGAAGCGTGCTCGCCGGAGGGATGGAGGCCATGACCGCCCCCGCCAGCACACCCCTGACAGCCACCGCCGCCCTGCGCGACGAGGCAGGCCAGGTCCTCGGCACCGCGACCTTCCGGCAGATGGGGATGGGCGTACAGGTGACGGTGGAGACGCGCGGCCTGACGCCCGGCCAGCACGGGATGCACGTCCACGAGTACGGGCGGTGCGCCCTGGGTGTGGACCCGGCGACGAATACAGTCGTGCCCTTCGGCGCGGCGGGCGGGCACTTCGACCCCGGCATGAGCAAGAACCACGACGACCCGCAGGCGCCCAACAAGTACGGGCACGGCGGGGACGCGCTCATGCTGACCGTGGGGGCCGACG
Organism: Deinococcus apachensis DSM 19763; assembly: GCF_000381345.1. Lineage (NCBI taxonomy): Bacteria > Thermotogati > Deinococcota > Deinococci > Deinococcales > Deinococcaceae > Deinococcus > Deinococcus apachensis. The sequence continues at coordinate 89,477 of NZ_KB906410.1, forward strand.
GGGTGGGCCGCGCGACCTTCATGTCTCAGAAGTTCAGCCTGACGGGCATGAACGGGGTGCTGAACCGCTCGCTCGTCATCCACGCCAACCCGGACGACTACAAGAGCGACCCGGCGGGCAAGTCGGGCACCCGCGTGCGCTGCGGCGTCATCACCCGCGCGAACTTCAGCGTGCGCGACTACACGCTGCCCGACCACCTGGCTTACCCCGAGGGCGTGGCGTATGACGCGCGGAGGGGCATCCTCTACACCGGCAGCGCCACGAACGGCACGGTCTACGCGATCAACGCGGCGACGGGCGCCGTCAGCAAGTTCAGCGAGGGCGGGGCGCTGGGCCGCCGGGTCGCGCTGGGGATGAAGGTGGACGGGCAGGGCCGCCTGTGGATCGCGGACGGGCAGCAGGGCACCGTCTCCATCCTGACCCCGAATGGCATGATCCTCAAGGTGCTGGAAACACCCATGAGCCCCATGCCGTACCTCAACGACCTCACGCCCGCCCCGGACGGCAACGTCTACGTGACCGACAGCCGCCGCCCAGTGATCTTCCGGGTCGACCGCAACCTGAACCTGACGGCGTGGCTGGATCTGGGCCAGACGCCGATCAAGTACGGCCCCGGCGTGAACCTCAACGGCATCGTGCCGACGCCCGACGGCCGGTATCTGCTGGTGATGCAGACGAACACGGGCGACCTGTGGCGCATCGACCTGCGGACGAAAGCGGTGAAGCGGGTCATGGGCGGCCTGATGAACGGCGACGGCCTGCTGCTCGATGGCCGCACCCTCTACGTCGCCCGCAACAAGGATCAGGTCGTGAGCAAGGTGAGCCTCTCCGCCGACTCCGGCACGGGCACCCTGACCGCCGAGGAGCCGCTGAACGGCCTGCGTTTCCCGGCGACCCTCGTCATGATCGGCGGCGACCTCGTGGTGACCCAGCCCCAGCTCGACCGCTTGCAGGGAGGGATGGCGCCCGAGGTGCCCTTCCGGCTGACGCGCTTCAGGAAGTTCTAGAGCCCTGGAGAAGAGTGGTCCCGCTCAGCGGGCACAGCGGTGGTCGTCAGAGGAGAGGAGGGCAGGCCGCCTTTCTCTCCCCTCTTCTGTAAGAACGCCGTGAAGGGGGCTCGTTCAGGCTGGGCGGGTGACCACGCCCGCTCCTCCCCCGGCGCCCGCCCTGACGGTGCGCGGCCTGTACAAGAAGTACGGGTCGCAGGCCGTGCTGCACGACGTGAACCTCAGCGTGGAGCCGGGGGAAATCTACGCCCTGACCGGCCCCAACGGCGCAGGCAAGACCACCCTGATCCGCACCGTCACCGGCCTCGCCTTTCCGACCGAGGGCGAGGTGCGGCTGCTGGATCACGATATCCACGAGGACGGCTCGCGGGCCCGGGCGCACCTCGGCGCGGTCGTGGAGGCCCCCGCCAAGTTCTACCCGCAGTTCACCGCTACGCAGAACCTCCAGATCCACGCGAACCTCGCCGCGATGGTGCCGGGGGGGCGCAGGGTGACGCGTGACCGCATCCGCGAGGTGCTCGCGCTGCTGGAACTCACTCGGATGGCGGATCGCCGGGTGGGCACCTTCTCGCTGGGACAGCGGCAACGGCTGGGGGTGGCGAGCGCGATCCTGGCCAATCCCCGGGTGCTCATCCTCGACGAGCCGACGAGCGGGCTGGACGCGCTGGGCATCGGCCTGATCCACCGCATCGTGACCGACCTGGCCGCCCAGGGGTGCGCCGCGCTGCTCAGCACCCACCACCTGCGCGAGATCGCCACCTATGCGCACCGGGTCGGCATCCTGACCGGTGGGCGGCTGGTGGACACGGTGGACCTGCGCGCCCGTCAGACCGCCTTCCGCTTCCGGGTGGACGACCCACACACGGCGGCCCGGACCCTGGAGGGGCGGCCCTTCGTGCGGCAGGTCAGCACCCGCGCCCCCCATGTCATCGTCCACCTCACGGGGGAGGACGACGTGCCCGCCGCCCTGACGGCCCTGACGACGCGCGGCGTGCGCGTGTTCGAGGCGGGACCCGACCACTTCGACCTGTACGAGTACTACCGCGAGCGCGTGGAGCAAGTCTGATGGATACGTTTCCTCTTCGTCTTTCCGCCGGGGTGGCCCCGTGCTGACCCTGGTGGGACTGGAATTTCGCAAGCTGCTGGGCATGCGCAGCGCCCGCCTCGCGCTGCTGGTGTGCCTGCTTCTGCCCTTCGTGTGGCCCTTCGCCCCCCGCCTGACCGCCCTCCTTCAGATCACGCTGACAAGCGGCTGGCAGCTTCCCGCCGTCAGCCTGGGCGTGCTCGTGCAGTTCCTGCTGCCGCTCTTCATCGCCGTGACCTGCGCCGAGATGATCGGCGCGGAGGTCAGCCAGGGCACGCTGGCCCCCCTGCTGCTGCGCCCGGTGGGCCGCACCCGGGTCATCACGGGCAAGCTGATCGTGGCCCTGCTGTACCCCGCCCTGTTGATCGCCGCGCTCGTGATCGGGTCGCTGCTCGCCGGGCTGGTGCTGGGGCTGGGCAGCTTTACAGGCGGCACCGGGCTGGGACCGGGCTACTTCGCGGGCGTGGGGCCGCTGAGTGGCGGCCAGGCCTTGCTTCAGGTGCTGCGCGGGAGCGTGCTGGCCGCCGTCATGCTGATGCCGGTCGCGGCCCTCGCGCTGCTGTTCGGCGTGCTGTACCTCAACACGGCCGCGGCCGCCCTCGCCACACTCGCGGTCCTGAACATCCTGCGGCTCCTCGTCGTGTTCCCGGAGGGCGTTCAGCGTCTGCTGCTGACCAGCCACCTCGACCTGTATGCCCGCCAGGGGGACGTGCTCCAGGGGCTGATCCTGCTGCTGATCTACACGGCGGGCTTCGGGCTGATGGCGGTGTATGCCTTTGACCGGCGGGATGTTTAAGGGGAAGGTGTAAGAAGTCAGCGGAGGCCGGAGCCTCCGCTTTTTGCTTCCGCCACACTGGTGTGAGTGGCCGCCGTTCTCAGCCGACGCTTTTCACCGTGTAGCGGGCGTGGCGGGACCCCAGGTCGACCTCAAAGGTGTCTCCTACCGCGCGTCCCAGGAGCGCCTGACCCACCGGACTGTCCTCGCTGACCTGGGTGGCGCCCTCCGCCAGCGCGTCCACCTCGACGGCGCTGACCAGGCGGACCTGAAGGTCGCGGTCATGCTCCTCGTCGTGCAGGGTCACCACGGACCCCAGGGCCACCTTTCCGGCCTCCTCGGGCGCCGCCTCCACGATCACCGCGCGGGCGAGCACGTCCTCCAGTTCCAGGATGCGGGCCTCCATGCTCGGCAGGTCGATCTGGGCGGTCTCCAGGTTGCGGTCCTCCAGGTCCAGCGCCTCGTCGCGGGTGGCGGCCATTTGGGCGATGGCGTCCTCGCGCCGCTGCCGTTCCTTGTCCAGCGTCTCCTGAAGGCGCTGGTAACCCTCCGCCGTCATCTGCACTTCTTCTGCCATGTGATCCTCCTGAGTGCGGGAGATTCTGCCCCCGTCAGGCCCCCCACTGTAGGCAGCCCAACCCTCTTCCCGGTGACAGGCACCTTAAGGGCAGATGCGCCAACGTCCATTTCCTAATTCCTCACCGTGGGGGATGGACCCTACGCTGTAATTCGGGGCAAACGGCCCATGCTCAGCAGCAAAGGGGCAGGCCCAGGAGGAGCACCATGACGGACCCCACAGGCAAAGACCGCACCACGGACATCGACCCCGAGCTGAACTCGCCCCTGGAGGAGGACGTGACCGTGACCGGGGAGGACGTGACCCGGGACGACCGGGAACTGAGCGACGCCGAACTCCACCCCGTCGGCGGAGAGGGCGTGACGGGTGCGGGAACGATGGACTACTCACTGCCCGGCGACGGCAACCCGGCGAACCAGGATGCCCAGTCGAACGCCGACCTGATCCGCGACGTGGCCGAGACGGAGGCTGACTTCCCGGTCTCCGGGGACGTGACGGGCGGGCGGCAGGCCAGCGGCGGGAGCGACGCTTTAGCGGGCGCGGGCGTGACCTTCGACGACGGCATCGACCCCTCCATTCGCAGCGAGATGCTCGACAACGCGATGGCCTACGGCGACGACTTCGTGCCGAACAACGTGAACGACGAGCCCAGCTTCGACGACGGCACGCCGGGCAGCTTCTCCGACTTCAGCGTGATTACTCCCGATAACCCGGAGGGCACCACCCGCCTGGCCGACCCCGGCATCGACGTGGGCGGCGACATCAAAGGTCCCCGCGTGGGCGGCCTGGGGAGCATCGACGGCGGCCCGCCCCGCACCCACCCGTTGCCCGGCACGGAGGAGGAGTCGGGCTCATAACGCTGGCAAAAACAGGAAGGCCCCGGTGCGAATCTCCGGGGCCTCTGCTTTTCCTGTTACTTGTTCTGCGCCAGGCGGTCCAGCACCAGGCGGCTCACGCTCTTGAGCGTCTCGAACACGCCGCCGCCGTTGTGGGCGGTCGCCTCGAACAGGGTGAGTTCCCGCCTGGGGTCGATCACGGCGCGGATCATCTCGGTGGGCAGGGCTCCGTCGACGTCGCGCTTGTTCACCTGAAGGACGATGGGCACGTCGCGCACGTCGATCCCGTGTTCGGCGAGGTTCTCGCGCAGGTTCCGCATGCTCTCGGCGTTGGCGCGCAGCCGGTTGGGGGCCGAGTCGGCCACGAAGACGATGCCGTCCACCCCGCGCAGGATCAGCTTGCGGGAGGCGTTGTAGAAGACCTGGCCGGGCACGGTGTACAGGTGAAAGCGGGTCTTGAAGCCCTGCACGGAGCCCAGGTCGAGCGGCAGGAAGTCGAAGAAGAGGGTGCGCTCGTCCTCGGTGGCGAGCGAGACCATCTCCCCGCGCAGGTGGGTGGGCACCTTGGAGAAGACGTGCTTGAGGTTGGTGGTCTTGCCGGACATGCCGGGGCCGTAGTACACGATCTTGCAGTTGATCTCGCGTGCGGCGAAGTTGATGGTGCTCATGTGCGTTCCTCCGTCGGTCGGCCTCAGCCGAGCAGGTCGTCGAGCAGGGCGGTCGCGCCCTTGGAGAAGTCCTCGCTGAACTGCACGGGCGGCGCGTCCTTGAGCCCTTCCAGGATGGCCGCGACCTGCGCGATGGACTTCTTGGTGTGGACCTTCACGCGGCCCAGCGGCACGCTGCCGTCGAAGATCAGCGTGAGGAGGGCCGAGTCGCCCACCGACTCCACGTACAGGGTGCCGTTCTCGCCCTGGTGGATCTGCTCGCTGAAGGTGCGCTCGCCCAGCATGTTCGCCAGGGCGGCAGTCGCGGCGGCGTTGGAGGCGACAAGGGTGGCGACGCTGTCGAGCGCCGGGGGGCGCGGGGCCCAGAGGGCTTCCTTGTGGGAGAGCACGAAGCCCTTGCGGTCCACCAGCAGGCAGTACCGGACCCCGGTGGCCGTCAGCAGCTCCTCCAGGTGCTGGTCCACCCGGTCGAAGGCGTCACCGTAGAGGGCGAGGGAGGGTTCAATCATGTCCCGGCGAGTATAGGAGTGAGTTTCATACGACAATCTGACAGGCGGGGAAGCCGGGCGGGCCCTCACCCGCCGCGTGCCGGGCACAGGGTAAACTCCCGCCCGTGACGTTCAGAAGGCTGATGTGGACGGCGGCGCTGGCGCTTTTGGCCGCAGCGGGCGCGCGTCCGGTGGCAATCGGCGGGGTCGTGCAGGCGGCGGCGGTGGAGTCGCGGATGCTGGGCGGCAGCGAGATGCTGGCGGTGTGGACGCTCCCCCGGGTGGGGATTACCGTCCGCAACGATCCACAGGACGTGCGCCTGCTGTACGGTCCGCGCGAACTGCGCTTCTCGCCCGAGCGCGGCTGGCGCGCGGTGGGCTTTACGCTCCCGACCGGGCTGAAGCTGACGGTGCCGCAACTCGTGGGCGGCAGCCTGTACGTTCCCCTGGCGGCGGTGCGAGCCCTGGGCGTGACGGTGATCGCGGACGCGCCCGATCTCCTCGATTTCGCCGCCCCCAGGGTCGTGCCCGCCGCCACGCTGCCCCCCTCACCCGACGCGGGGGCCACCGCGACGGTCCCGGCTCCCCCACCTCCCACGCCTGCCCCGGCCCGGCCGACGACACCTCCCCCTCCTCCCGCACCGATCACGCCTCCCGCCACACCCCCGGCGACCTCGGCCCACCTCGACACCGTACGCGTCAGCCGCACGCTGCACCGCACGGTGGAGGTGCAGCGCGTGGTGCTCGAACTCAGCGCGGCGGCCCCGCATCAGGTCGTGCGTGAGGCGGCGGGCCTGAGCATCGTGCTTCCCGGCGTGAGTGCGAGCGCTTCTGCCCAGACCCTGCCGAGCGGGGATAGCCTCAGCATTGAGCCGGGCACGGCCCAGCCCTCGCCCCAGACCACCGTGCGCCTGAAAACCGGGGGCGGCACGAGCGAAATTTTCACCCTGGACGACCCCTACCGGGTGGTGATCGATACCACCACGCACCTGGACACCCACATTCCGCCGCCCATCGACCCCGAGGGGCTGCCCGAGGGGGTGACCTACCGGGTACGCGGCACTCTACACCTGCTGAGCTTCGACCCGGCCCGCTTCCAGCCGCGGGTGGTGACCGCACCGCTGGGTGCCGCGCGGGACGTCGCCAGCCTGGTCAGGAGTGCGGGGGGCGTCGCGGGCGTGAACGGCGGGTACTTCGACACCGCGAGCAGTCTGCCGGTGGACCTCGTGGCGGTCGGTGGCCTGATGATGGCGCCCAGCCTGGAGAAACGCGCGACGGTGGGCTTCACCGCGCAGGGGGGTGCACTCTTCGGCTACCCCCGGCCCCGCTACGTGATCAGCGGCCCCTTCGGCAGCGTCACCGTGAACACGGTCGGCTCGAAGGTGCGGCCAGACCTGCTGACCGCCTTCGTGGGGGACGGGCGCACCGCCGTCGGCGCGGACGGGTTGACCACGCTGCTCCTCACGCCCGGAGCGGCGACGGTGAGCCGGGTGGGGGTGGGCCGCGCCGTGCCGTCCGCCGGGACGCTGGCCCTCACCTTCGACCCGGCCCGCTTTCCGCAGCTTCCGCGCACGGCGGGGCAACCGCTGCGCGTGGCGCTGAACTGGCAGGCGCAGGACGCCCCCTGGGACTCGGCGCAGGACGCCCTGAGCGCCGGGCCGCTGCTCGTGCAGGGCGGGCGGGTCGTGATCAACCCCACCCGTGAGGTGTTCGACACGGGCACCAACATCTGGCGGCCCACCCGGCAGGTCGCCTTTGGGGTACTGGAGGGCCAGCCCACGATTGCCTACCTGGAACAGGGCACGCCCGAAGCCTTCGCCGCCGCCCTGGCCGCTGCCGGGGTGCGCGACGCCGTGCGGATGGACAGCGGCAGCAGCGCCACAGCCTATGTGGTGGGCGGGTACGCGGGGCTGGGCGGGTACCTGAATACCGTCTGGAGCCGCCCGGTGCCCAACGCCATCGTCTTCGTGCCCAAGGGGGTGGGGGCGCAGAAGTAAGAGACTGTCTGGAAAGCGTGCAGGAGGAGCGTTGTCCGAAACGAGCACCATTTGGTGTGCCTTGACGCCGGACCAACACCAGGAATCAGTGAGCCATCCTCGGCCCACTGATTCCTGCACCTCGACCCGGTGAGTGACCTGCCCGGACTGAGCGCCTGGACATGGCGAACACTGTCTTCTCTGTGAAGCGAGGCGGGGTTCGCGGCGCCTCACCTCTTGCCTGCGGACTTCCCTCGTTGGAAGACGGTGTCCGACTATTTCCGGCAGAAGAGTGGCTGTGGAAGTGCATTAACGACGCGCTCCGAACACGAGGATTTGCGGGCGCAGGTCCGGGCGTCCCCCCAGAGCTGACGTTGGGCGAACATGTAACGCCGTGGCGCGAGGGTCATCAGATCGCCGAGCGATTGGGCATCAAGCCCGCGACGGTCTCCCGCTCGCCCAGCCCCGACTCTCACCAGCACGGCATGAAGACGCCGCGCCGCATCGGCGACGCCCTGGACATGGATGTGGAGGTGAAGCTCAAGCCCCGAGAAGCCTTCGTAACCTCCCGGGGAGCCCGCCCTCCACTCCTACCCTCTCACCACCTCCCGCCCCAACGCCGCGTGCGCTTCGAGCAGCAGCGCTTCCGTCTCGTCCCAACCCACGCAGGCATCGGTGACGCTCACGCCGGGAGCGAGTTGGGTCAGGTCAGCGGGAATGCCCTGCTTGCCCGGGCGAAGGTGACTCTCCACCATCAGGCCCCTGATGACCTTCTGGCCGCGCGTGCGCTGGTGCAGCACGTCGCGCCACACCAGGCCCTGGCGGTGGTGGTCCGAGCCGCTGTTCGCGTGCGAGCAGTCCACCATCACCGCCGGGTCCACGTTCGCCGCGCGCATCAGGGACTCGGCCTCGGCGACGAACTGGGGGGCGTAGTTGGGGCCATTTCGTCCGCCGCGCAGAATGACGTGCCCGTCGGGATTGCCGCGTGTGTGGACGATGCACGCCTGGCCGTCGTCGTCCACGGTGAAAAAGGCATGGGGATGACGGGCGGCCACTATGGCGTCCACCGCGAGTTTCAGGCCGCCGCCCGTGCCGTTCTTGAAGCCCATCGGGGCGCTGACGGCGCTCGCCATGACGCGGTGGGTCTGTGATTCGGTGGTACGGGCGCCCAGGCAGGCCCAGGCCACCGCGTCGAAGAGGAACTGGGGCGCGAAGGGGTCGAGGAGTTCGGTGGCGACGGGCAGGCCGAGTTCGGAGACGCGGATCATCAGCTCGCGGGTGAGCGAGAGCCCCTTATTGATATCGTTCTCCCCCGTCATGTCGGGGTCCATCAGGTAGCCGCGCCAGCCCACCGTCGTGCGGGGTTTGTCCACGTAGACGCGCATGTGGACTTCGAGGCGGTCTTTGACCCGCTCCCTCAGCTCAGCCAAGCGACCCGCATACTCGACGGCCTGGTCGAAGTCATGGATGGAACACGGCCCCACCACAACGAGCAGGCGGTCGTCGCGCCCATGCACGATGTCCTGGGCTGCTTTTCGCCCAGCCATCACCGTGCGCTCGGCTTCCGGGGTCAGCGGGAGGCTGGCCTTGAGGGCTCTGGGCGTAATCAGGGGCGTGAAGCCCGAGACGTTCAGGTTCTCGGTTCGTCCGGCCTGGATGATGGGGTCCGGGTGGGTCATGGCGTTCCTTTCGTACGAAAAACCGCCTGGAGGTGGGGTTCCTCCGGGCGGCTCGGCTGGGGGGCAGCGCTGGCGTCAGGCCCGGAGCGAACCGAACCAATAAAAAAACGCGGCGCTGAAGGACATGGGGGAAGTCTACGGCGGGCGGAATGAAAGCGGCCCAGCCCGTCTAGTCGGGCCTTCGGTCTGCCTTCACATCCCGAAAAACCGTGTCCCTGGCGGGAACTCGCGTGGCCCTGGGACCGTACTCTGAGGGGATGAAACGCTCCATCACCCTCCTCCTGACCACCCTCGCGCTCGCCGCAGGGGTTGCCGACGCCGGGCGGCGCAGCGGCGGGGGCTTCGGCGGCAGCCGCAGTTCCGGCGGGTTCAGCATCCCGCGCAGCAGCGGCAGCACCTACCGCGCCCCGCCCCCGGTCCCCCGCAACACGCCGTCTGGAAATACCTACACGGCCCCCCGCTCGACCCCTCCCGCCACGCGCACCCCGAGCACCACGCAGCGCAGCACGACAAGCGGCGCAACGAGCACGGCGAACCGGGCGGCAGCGGCCCGCGTCACGCCGACCCAGCTCAACGGGTGGAAGAACGTGCGGCTGCCCGCGGGCGTGCCCCGCAGCGCGATCACCTACAGTGCCACGCCCAGCAGCCAGTATCGCTATCAGCTCTCGCCGGGCCGCTACTTCCCCTACCCGCAGAGCTACTACAAGAGCCGCGGCATCGGGTACGACATCCTGAAGTACGCCCTGATCTTCACGGCGGTGAGCAGCGTGGCGAATGCCATCAACGGGCCGGACGTGATCGTGAACAACGGGGGCCTGCCCGGAAACGGTCCGGTCGTCGTGCAGCAGCAGGGGCCGAACCTCTGGACCTACGTGGGCGTGGGCTTTCTCGCCGCTGCCGCCGGGTGGTTCCTGCTGGGGCGGCGCCGCCGCTGATTCTTCCTGAGCGCCGCCCGGATCCTCGTGCCGGGCGGCGCCGCGCTCTTCCCACCGTCGCTTACACTGGATTTCGGTCGGGGCGTCCTGCGCTGCCCGAGGACGCTGGGGCCGGAGGGGGACGGCCGCCGCCCACCCTTTCGCATACGCGGCGCCCCGCTGCTGCCCGGCGCCGCGACCTGAGGTGACGATGGCGGGACAGACGAACTTTTTCCACCCGGGCGGGCCATGACGCTCGCCGTCTTTCTCCCCTTTCTGTTCGCCGCGCTCTGCGCCGGGCTGGGGCCGCGCCTGGGCCGCCGCACGGGGTACGTGGCCGCGCTCGCCTTCGTGCCCGCGCTGCTCCTCGCCCTGCCGCTCTCCGCCATGCCCGCTGCCGTGCCCGCGCTGGAGGTCACCCGCTGGGTTCCCACCCTGGACCTCGCCCTGGCCCTCCGGGGGGACGGCTTCTCGCTGCTGTTCGCGGTACTGATCGGCGTGATCGGCACGCTGGCGAGCCTTTACGCGGTCGCGTACCTCTCGGAGCGCGAACGCTTCGGGCGGTTTTACGCCTACCTGCTGCTTTTCGGCGGCTCGATGCTGGGGCTGGTCCTGAGTGACAACCTGATCGCCCTCTTCGGCTTCTGGGAGCTGACGAGCGTGACGAGCTTCCTGTTGATCGGGCTGTGGCACACCCGCTCGGCGGCGCGGGACGGGGCGGTCAAGGCCTTTCTGGTCAGCGCCCTGGGCGGCCTGGGCCTGCTCGCCGCCGTGGCGATGATCGGCATTGCGGGGGGCAGCACGTCGCTTTCCGGGCTGAATCTGGAGGCCCTGCGCGCCTCTCCCCTCTTCGTGCCCGCCCTGCTGCTCACCCTCCTCGCGGCGTTCACGAAGAGTGCCCAGCTCCCCTTCCACCTCTGGCTCCCGACGGCGATGGAGGCGCCCACGCCCGTCTCCGCCTTCCTGCACTCGGCGACGATGGTGAAGGCGGGCGTCTTGCTCGTCGCCAAGTTCGGACTGCTGTTCGGCTCCTCGGCACTGTGGAGCGGGATCATCGTGCCCGTGGGGCTCGCCACGCTGGTCTGGGGGGCGTGGATCGCGCTGCGGCAGACGGACCTCAAGGCGCTGCTCGCCTACTCCACCGTCTCGCAGCTCGGCCTGCTCATGAGCCTGTACGGGCTGGCGGACGCGGAGGGGAAGTTTGCGGCGACCGCGCACCTGCTCAACCACGCGGCCTTCAAGGCGGCCCTCTTCTTCGTGGTGGGCATCATCGACCACGAGACGGGGACGCGGGAAATTCCGCTGCTGGGCGGGCTGAGAAAGGCCTTGCCCCTCACCTTCGCCGCCGCGCTCCTCGCTTCTCTCAGCATGGCGGGGGTGCCGCCCCTGGGGGGCTTCATCTCGAAGGAGCTGTTCTACGAGGCGATGCTGCACCGGGGGCCGGTCTTTATCGCAGTCGCCATGCTGGGGAGTGCGCTCACCTTCGCGTACTCCTTCCGGCTGCTCCGGGTGTTCTGGGGACCGCCGCGCCACCCGGTAGGTGCCGAACCACACGAGGCCCCGCCCGGGCTGCTCGTGCCCGCCGGACTGCTGACCCTGACCGCCCTCACCTTCGGCCTGCTGCCGGGCAGTGCCGAGGCCCTAACACGGACGGCGCAGAACGCGCTGGACTTCGCCGCGTACAGGGGACACCTCCAGCTCTGGCACGGGGTCACGCCCGCGCTGCTCGCCACGCTCCTGACCTGGGGGCTGGGTGCGGGACTGATCGGGCAGGCCGGGCGGGTGGCGATCCTGCAGCGGCGCCTCACCCCGCGGGTGAACGCCAATACGGTGTATTACGCGCTGACCGAGGGAGTGAACGTCCTGTCCAGCCGCCTGATCGCCCGCACCCAGGGGCTCGCGCTGCCCGACCAGCTCCGAATCATGCTGGGGGCCGCCGCCCTGATCGCCGGGTACGCGGTGTGGCGGGCGCCGCAGGTCTTCCACCCGATTGGGACGCCGCCGCTCGCGCTGCTGCCCATCGCGGCGCTGCTCGTCGCTGGAGCGGTCGGGGTGCTGCTCGCCCACAGCCGCCTGACCGCCGTGGTCGTGACCGGGCTGACGGGCTTTGGGAGCGCCGCCGCTTTCCTGGGGCTGCGCGCACCCGACCTGGCGCTGACGCAACTGCTCGTGGAGGCGGTGACGGTGATCCTCTACCTGCTCGCCTTCCGCTACCTGCCGCGCGGCGGTGACCTGCCCCGCGCCCGCTGGCGGCTGCGCCTGGACCTCCTGCTGGCGGCCTCGATGGGCCTGGGGGCCACCCTGCTCGTGCTGGCGGGCGTGCGCTTCCTGGCCCCGCCGATCTCGCCGTACTACCTGGCGAACAGCTATGAACTCGCTGGAGGCCGGAACGTGGTGAACGTCCTGCTGGTGGACTTCCGGGGCTTCGACACCCTGGGCGAGATCGTGGTCGTCGGCACGGTCGCGCTCGCCGTGCTGGCCCTGGTGCGGCTGGGCAAGGGGGGCCGCCCGAGACTGGAGGCCAGTGCCCCCCCACCTTCCCCGGACACTCCCCCGGCTCCCCCCAGGATCAAGGAGGAGGCATGAGCCGCGAGAACCCGACTCCCGCTCCCGGTGCCCGCCGCGGGCCGACCCCCCCGCCCCTGACGGGCGACCCCATCCTGCGGACGGTGAGCCGCGCGGTCTTCGCGTTGGTGATCCTCTTCGCGCTGCTGCTGCTGTGGCGCGGGCACAACGCGCCGGGCGGGGGCTTTATCGCGGGGCTGATGACCGCCGCCGCCCTGATCCTGCACCGCATCGCCTACGGGCACTCCGCCCTGCGGCTCGACCCGGCCCGGCTGGTGCCCTGGGGGCTGGCGCTGTCCTTCCTGACCGGGCTGGTGCCCTACCTCCTGGGCAGGCCCTTTCTCAAGAGTGACTACGGGTACATCACCACCGCCCTGACCGGCAAGTTCGAGTGGGCGAGCGCGCTGCTCTTCGACCTGGGGGTGTACCTCGTGGTGGTGGGCGGGAGTCTTGCCATCGCCTACGGGCTCGCCGAGGTAAACCCGCAGGAACGGGTGGAGGACGACCAGTGAGGGGCATTTTTTGTCGGTCTGGGACGGGGGTGGCGCGCTGTTCGGGCGGGAAAAGAGCCTGTTTTAGGAACGGCCTCATTGACGCCGAGAGGCGCTGGCCGGGCGTTTGCGTTCCCCCCTCTGCTCCGCAGCTCTGCGAGTCCCAGCCTCCCCCGCAAGGGGGGAGGAGCAGAAACTCCACCTTCACTGGGGCGATGCGAACCACCGGTCAACTTCTGAGGCAGGCTCTGAAACCCCCCGGGCTGGTCGCTGGCCGCTGGTCGCCCTCCGCCCCCCCGGAGGCCCGCTGATGGAGACCCTCTTCGCCCTCCTGATCGGCCTCCTCATCGGCACGGGCGTCTTCCTGCTGCTGTCACGCTCGATTGTGCGGGTGGTGCTGGGGCTGAGCTTTATCACCTACGGGGGCAACCTGGCGATCCTGACGGTGGCCGGTCTGCGCGAGGACGCGCCGCCGCTGCTGACCCTGCGCGGGCCGTACGTGGACCCGCTGCCCCAGGCGCTGATCCTGACCGCCATCGTGATCGGGTTCGCCACGACGGCGCTGGTGCTCACCGTCGCCCTGCGCGCGTACCAAGTCGCGGGGCACGACGACGTGGAGGCGTTCGGCGACAGCCTGGCGCGCGACCCCGACGCGCAGCTCGATCTGGCCGCCGACCCCGAGCACCAGGGTCCCGACCGGCCCGACCCGGCGGAGACCCAGGTCTTCGTGCTGGCTGCCGTGCCCCGGGTCCGCCTCCCGGAGGACGGGCCGTGAGCCCCCTCGCCTGGCTGACCCTCGCCCCCATCCTCACGCCGCTGGGCTTCGGGCTGGGGCTGCTGTGGCCGTGGAGGCGTCCGGTGCGGGTGGGGCTCGCGCTGGCGGGCACCGGGCTCACGCTCGCCTTCGCGCTGGGGCTGCTCCTCGCTACGGCGGACGGCACGGTGCTGGTGGGGGAACTCGGCGGCTGGCCCGCCCCCTTCGGCATCGTGATGACCGCCGACCGCCTCACGGCCTGGGTCAGCGTGCTGGGCGCGGTGAGTGCCCTCCTCGCCGTGTGGCAGGCCGCCGCCGACCCCGACCCGGCGCGGGAGAAACACCACCTCTTCGCCCTGATGCAGTTCCTGTTCGCGGGGGTGCAGCTCTCGTTCCTGACCGGGGACCTCTTCAACCTGTTCGTGGCCTTCGAGGTGATGCTGGTGGCCTCCTACGCGCTGGCGGTGCTGGGCTCGACGCGGGAGCAACTGCGCGAGGGCTTCCGCTACATCGTTATGAACCTCGCCGCCTCGGCGCTGCTGGTGGTCGCGTGCGGGCTCGCGTACGGGGTGCTGGGGACGCTCAACCTCGCGCACCTCGCCCAGCGGTCGGCGGAACTGGGGCCGAATACAACCGTCACCGCCGTGGGGGTCCTGCTGCTGATCGTGTTCGCCACGAAGGGGGCGCTCTTCCCGTTGGGCTTCTGGCTGCCGGGCACGTATCCGGCGCTGCCGCCCGCCGTGGGCACCTTTTTCGCGGCGGTGCTCACCAAGGTCGGCGTGTACGCCCTGCTGCGGGTGTTCACGACCGTGTTCGCCCAGGAGGCGGGGGTGACGAACACGCTGCTGCTGCTGCTGGGCACGGTGACGATGCTGTACGGGGCGCTGGGGGCGGCCTCGCAGCGGGAGTGGCGGCGCATCCTGTCCTTCCTGGTGGTGAGCTCGGTGGGTTACCTCGCCTTCGGGCTGGGGGTGGGGACCGCTGAGGCCGTGCGGGCGAGCGTGGGGTACTTCGCGGTCAGCGTGCTTGTCACGACCGCCCTCTTCTCCATCGCCACCGTCGCCGAACGGGCGAGCGGCTCGCGGCTGGTGCGGGTGCGGGGGATGCTCGACGCGCTGCCGCTGCTCGCCGGGTGCTTCCTGCTGTGTGCGCTGACGGTGGCGGGGCTGCCCCCCAGCGGGGGCTTCGTGGCGAAGTACGCGCTCGTGCGGGCGGGGCTGGCCGAAGGGTCGCTCCTGGCGCTGCTGGCGGTGGCGAGCGCCCTGCTGAGCAGCCTGATCACCCTGTACGCGATGCTCAACGTCTGGCGCGGCTTCTTCTGGGGCCAGCACCCGACCTGGCTCCCGATCTACCGGGTGCCGCGTCCGCTGCGCGCCTCCGCCTACGCGGCCTCCGCGCTCGTGGCGGGGCTGACCGTCTTCGCCGGGCCGCTCTTCGCCCGGGCCGACGCCACCGCCGCCGAACTGCGGGACAACATGCGCTATATCCGGGGCGTGCTGGGCGACCGGCCCGTGGTGATTCCCGAGCCGCCGACCGGGGAGGAGGTCAAATGAGGGGCTTTACCCTCAACCTCCTGCTCGCCGTGGTGTGGGCGCTCTTCGCCGGGGAGGTCAGCCTGCGGGAACTGACCATCGGCTTCGCGCTGGGCTTTGCCATCCTGGCGCTGTTCCCCTGGGCGCTGGGCACGGGCGAGTACGTCCGCCGCGTGTTCGCCGGGCTGAGCTTCCTGGGCTTTTTCCTGCGCGAACTCACGGTGGCGAACGCCCACGTCGCCCTGCTCGCCCTGCGGTCCCGGCCCGAGCTCCACCCCATGATCGTGGCCGTGCCGCTGCGTGTGCGGGGTGAGGGGGCGCTGACCTTCCTCGCCGCCATCATCGGCCTGATGCCCGGCACCGTCGTCCTGGGCTTCAGCCCGGACCGGCGCATTCTCTATGCCCACGCTATCGGCACCCTCAGCGCCGAGAGTGCCCACGCCTCCATCCTGGAGGTGGAGGAGCGCCTGCTGCGGGTCGTCTCGCCCCACCCCGCCCCCCCGGAGGTCCGCCCGTGATCGTCAATCTCGCGCTCGGCATCGTCACCCTGTCCGTCCTGCTCGTCGCCTATCGGGTACTGCGGGGTCCCTCGTGGGGCGACCGCATCATGGCCTTCGACTTCCTGAGCGTGAACCTGGTCGTGCTGTTTGCCCTGATCGCCGTCAAGACCCGCCTCCTCGTGACCCTCGACGCCGCGTTGGTGCTGAGCCTGCTGGGCTTCCTGTCCACCGTGGCCCTGACACGCTACCTGCTGGTGGGGCGGGTGATGCGGTGAGGGGGGGCAGCTATGACTGACTTTTACGCGCTGCGGGACATTCCCATCCTGATCGGGGCGTTTTTCGTGCTGACCGCCGCCGTCGGATTGGTGCGGTTTCCCGACCTGTACTCGCGGCTGCACGCGAGCAGCAAGCTGGTCACGCTGGGCTCGGCGGGCATCTTTCTGGGCGTGGCGCTGGAACTGGCGGACGCGGCGGCCTTCACACGGCTGGCAGCGGTGCTGCTCTTCCAGTTCCTCACCACGCCGCTGAGTGCTTACCTGATCGCCCAGGCCGCCTACCTGCGGGGCCTCGCGCCCAGGCTGGACGGCACCGACGAGTGGGGCGCGCTGGGCCAGGCCGATCAGGTGGCCCAGGCGGACCGAGACACGCAACGGGCGATGGCGGCGGAGAGGCCGTGACCGGCTAGGCTATGTCCTCGACACCGAGACCAAGGAGACAAGACCGAAACTCTTCAAGGTAGCCTTCCTGGTCTGGGTAAGTTTCCCGAGGTAGTGAAATCCTGTCGCGCCGGGATGGCGTGCTCGTTCACCCCCTCTCCTGCGGAGCTGCACCAGTCCCAGCCTCCCTTCTCAAGGGGGAGGAGCAAAAATTACGTCTCGAAGCTACGTTCCAGAACGTGGAGTTGGGAAGTCACCAAAACGGACCGGACCATTGCCAGTGGCCCACTCGGTGAGCCTTCCCCTCACGCCGCAGGCCGCGCGCCCTTCCCCCGCGTCCGCCACAGGCTGACGACCACGCCGCCCAGGATGGCGAGGGTCACGCCCAGGCTGATCGCCGGGTCGAGCTTGCCGTAGAACTGGTTGTAGAAGATCTTGCCGCCGATGAACACCAGCACGAGCGCCAGCGCGGGCTTGAGGGCGGAGAAGCGGTGAATCAGGGCGTCGAGCGCGAAGTACAGGGCGCGCAGCCCCAGGATGGCGAAGATGTTGCTCGTGTACACGATGAAGGGGTCCTGGGTGATGGCAAAGATCGCCGGGATGGAGTCCACCGCGAACACGAGGTCGGCGGCCTCGACGAGCAGGAGGGCGAGCAGCAGCGGCGTGGCGTGCAGGCGCATCCGGCCCGCGGCATCGGGAAGGCAGGTGACAAAACGTGCGCCGTCGAGCTTCGGGCTGATCGGCATGACCCGGCGCAGGGCGCGGACGACGGGATGGCGCTCCAGGTCGGGCACCCCGTGGCCCCCTTTCACGAACAGCAGCCGCAGCCCCGTGAGCAGCAGAAACGCGCCGAAGACCCACATCACCCAGGCGAAGTTGCTCACCAGGGCGGCCCCGAGCCCGATCATGAGGCCGCGCAGCACGATCACGCCGAGAATGCCCCAGAAGAGGACCCGGTGCTGGAGGTGCCGGGGCACCGCGAGCGCCGCGAAGATCACGCTGATGACGAACACATTGTCGAGCGCGAGAGCCTTTTCCACTGCGAAGCCGGTCAGGTAAGCCATGCCGCTCCCTGGTCCCAGGACCACCCACACCCACGCGCCGAACAGCAGCGCGATAAGGATGTAGAAGGCGCTGAGCCCCAGGCTGGCCTTGACGCCAATCTCCTGCCCGGCGCCGTCCCAGCACCCCCAGGTCGAAGGCGAGAAGCCCTCCCACCAGCGTCAGGAACAGTGCCCACATCCACACCGGCTTGCCGAGCCAGAGGTCAAACAACCACGAAAAGCTTTGCTCCATAAGGGGTCGAGTCTTTCCGGCCCCCGCCGCGCGGTGCCCGCCTGGGCAGCCCACGAGAGGGCCAGACGGGATAGGCAGCCCGCACGGACGGCAGTCCTATCCAAGTCTGGCCCTTTGCTGGCGGGGGCCGGAGCAGGTGTCCTGCCCGAACTGACGGCCCCGCGCTCCCCACCTAAGTCTTCGGTGGGGCGGCTTACTCCCCCGGAGTGAATGCAGTCTGACAAGCGGGTGGCCCGATCCTCTGTGATCCAGGCAACAGCGCGCCCCGGAGACTAACCTTTGCTCAACCCCCCAGTGAGAACCTCAGCCCTCGCCGATCTGCCGCAGCCGCTCCACCCGCTCGGCGAGGTCATTCAGCCCCAGCCCCCGCAGGGCGCGGGCGCTGCGCTGGACTCCCGCCTCGTCCACCCGGTTCTCGTTCCATCCGGCGATCAGCATGGCGCAGCCCTGGAGCGCCTCGCCCACCTGCTCCTTGTGGAACATGGCAGCCAGGTTGCCGGGCTGCTCGGGCTGGGTCTGCTGGGCCTGCGCCTGCACGTCGAGCACGACCTGCATAAAGACCTGATCGAGCCGGGCGCGGTCGTCGGGGGAAAGGGCCTTGTCCTGGGTCATGCGGGCCAGTCTAGAGGGATGGGCGGCAAAGAAAGAGAGGTCCTGGGGGAACCTCTCTTCCACGTATTTCTCTGGGTCAGGGGAACAGCCGCACGATGGTATTGAAGCCCACGACGATCTTGCCGCCCGGTTGTAGGAGGACGTTGCGATTGTCGTCCACGGTTGCAAAGCCCGCGTTGCCGAATGAAGTGTCCAGCAGGCCAGCGGAACTGAGCCGCAGCACCGTCTTGTCATAGATTCCACTGCGGTCCTTATCTCTATTACAACCGCCCACCACCACCTTCTGATCGGCCTGCACCGCGATGGAGGGAACGCTGGCTTGAAAATCCGGCGGATTCAGCACATAGCCGTTGAAGGTGGAGTCTGACGAGCCGTCACCGCCCCGACGTTCGAATACGCAGTTGTCCAGGCTGCCCTTACCCGCAGCGAGCAACTTGCCATCGGCCTGCAATTCCAGGTCGGTCATCTGCAACACGGGGAAACGGTCATTGAGCCCCACGACCGAACCGTCGCCGTCAAACAAGGGGTCCGGGGCACCGTTTGGTTGGAACCGAACATAGACCCAATTGCGGTAGGGACCCGGATCGTACTGTTCGGCCACACCGCCCGCCACAATCTTGCCGTCTGGTTGCAGAATGAGTTGCTGGGCAACTGCGTTTGGGAAGCCAGGGAAGGTCGTGACGACGCGGCCACCACGGCCAAAGCCAGGGTCGAGCTGTCCACTGGGCAGCAACCGGACCACAGTGAAAGAGGCGACCGGACCTCCCGAGGGGTCGAAGCTGTAGCCAGGGAGGTCACGGGCACTACCCGCCACCACGATCCGCCCGTCCGGCTGCACTGCCAGCGTCCGGCTAACAGCGGGCAAATCATCCGTTTGCAGGATGCCGTCCTCGCTGAAGGTGGCGTCCGGCTCGCCGTTTGGCAGCAGGCGGATCAGGACCCCTGTAGGAGCGGGTTTGGGGTAGCTGCTCTTGCCCAGGCCCACGATCTTCCCGTCGGGCTGCACGGTGACGCGGATGGCCGTGTTTCCAGCTCCGACGTTTGAGGTGAAGCGTCCAGCGTTGCCGAAGCTGGTGTCCACACTTCCGTCCCGGTTGTACCGGGCGACAATGTAACCCGGCGCCATCGGCGTCCCCTCCACAGTTCCCGTTCCAAAGACGACGATCTTGCCGTCCGGCTGCACCACGGTGTCCGCTACCGTGAACCCCGGGGTGATCCGGCGGAAGCTCGGGTCGAGTGTTCCGGCCGGACTTTGAGTTGGTGGCGTTCCCGCCTGGCAGTAGATCAGGGGCGCGGCCCAGTCGGCATGATCGGAACTCGTCCCGTCACCCGCGTCCGTCACCACCATCCGCAGTTCGCGCTGCCCATTGATGGGCACATCCGCCCGGCGGGTCGCGCTCGCCCCCGTCATCACGCCGCTGTCATAGGCCTTCTGGCCGTCCAGGAACACCTGGAAGACCACGCTGCCCCGGGAGCCCACCTCGTCGTCCACACCCACGTCGGCGGTGAAGCGGGTGCAGGTGTTGCCCCGCGCGTCCTTGAGGGCAAAACGGAGTTCGCTGTAGGCGTGGGCGCCGAAGCCCCGCGCATAGGTCTTGCCGTTCAGCGTGAGCGTCTTGCCGTCCCCCGGATACTGCTCGCCGTTGCTGTGGTCGAGTTCGATGGGACCCCAGCCGTTCGTCGCCGCCAAGATGGGTTCGAAGTACAGGTTGTTCGCGCCGGGATCGAGGCTGAGTGCAACAACACCGTCGGGAAGCGTCCCGGCCTCCTGCCCTGGGGGTGTGGTCATCTGGGGGGCAGGACTCTGGCTGCACGCGAAGAGCAGCAGGGCCGAGGTCAGACCGAGGACGAGCCGGGGAACGGACGCACGCATACTTCCTCCTGAACGTGAGGGTTCAGACGACGAAAAGTGAGTGGACGACTCAAAGTGACATTTCTCGCACCGACCAACCTGATCTGGGCCTCATCACTGGACCATTCTTTTCTCATATCCAGTCAATGAGGGGAGCGCTCTCCTCCTGGGCGTTCGGGAATGCCGGAGAGGCAGGCTCCTGCCCAGACACCCGCACAGACCTTTTCCGGCCCCTATGAACTCGTCCGTTATCTTGGGGCATCTTCACCGGAGCAGTCCCAGACACGAGGAGGCGCGGGCATGAGGTACGAGCCGGGCAACAGGTTCTTCGACGAGATGTTCACGCCGGACGGGGCGGTGCGGCCCCACTACCAGGGCGTGCAGGGCTACATCGACCGCCAGGGCGTGGCCGAGTTCCAGCGGCGCCACCGCCTGCTCGACCTCGCGTTTCGCAACCAGGGCATCACCTTCACCGTGTACGGCGACGCGCAGGGCACCGAGCGGACCTTTCCCTTCGACCCGGTGCCGCGCATCATCCCGGCCGCCGAGTGGGCGCACCTGGAGGCGGGGCTGACCCAGCGGGTGCGGGCGCTGAATGCCTTTCTGAACGACATCTATTGCGACGCGCAGATTCTGGGGGATGGGGTGATCCCCGCCGAACTCGTCTACACCTCAGCCCACTTCCGCCGTGAGGTTCATGGGCTCAAGGTGCCGCAGGGCCTCTACACCCACATCGTCGGCACCGACCTGATCCGGGACGAGAAGGGCGAGTACCTCGTGCTGGAGGACAACCTCAGATCGCCCAGCGGCGTGTCGTACCTGCTCGCCAACCGCCAGGCGATGACACGCATCTACCCCGGCATGTTCGAGGGCCAGGGGGTGCGCCCGGTGGGGCACTACGCGACGGCGCTCCTCGCGCTGCTCCAGTCCATCAGCCCCCGCGAGAACGGCACGGTCGTGGTGCTGACCCCCGGGATGTACAACTCCGCGTACTTTGAACACGCCTACCTCGCCCAGCAGATGGGGGTGGAACTCGTTGAGGGCCGCGACCTCTTCGTGGACGGGGGCCGGGTGTGGATGCGGACGACGGGCGGACGGCAGCAGGTGGACGTGATCTACCGCCGCATCGACGACGACTTCCTCGACCCCCTCACCTTCCGGCCCGACTCGGCGCTGGGGGTGGCGGGGCTGGTCGAGGTGTATCGCCAGGGCCGGGTGGCGATTGCCAACGCCATCGGCACGGGCGTCGCGGACGATAAGGCGGTGTACGCCTACGTGCCCGACATGATCCGCTACTACCTGAACGAGGCGCCGCTTCTGAACAACGTGCCCACTTACCTGGGCTGGAACGCCGACCATCTGGAACACATGCTCGCCCACGCCGACGAACTCGTCTTCAAAGCGGTCGGCGAGGCGGGCGGGTACGGGATGCTGCTCGGCCCCTACGCCACCCGCGAGGAGGTGGAGACGTACCTCGTCAAGGTGCGGGCCAATCCGCGCGAGTTCATCGCGCAGCCCGTCGTGGGCCTCAGCCGCCACCCCACCTTCTACCCGGACACCGGGCTGTTCGAGCCCGCGCACGTGGACCTGCGGCCCTACATCCTGTGCGGGCAGGAGGTCACCATCGTGCCGGGCGGTCTGACTCGGGTGGCGCTGCGGCGGGGCTCGCTCGTCGTGAACTCCAGCCAGGGCGGCGGCTCCAAGGACACCTGGGTCCTCGACCACGACGGCCCGGCCACACCCCGGGGGATGAGCCAGCTCTGGCACGGCGACTCGCAGGGACAGTCGCAGAGCCAGTACCAGGGCGGGCTGGGGTCGGCGCCGGGGGGGCAGAGCCAGTCTCAGGCGCAGACAGGGGGCGGCGCCCAGAGCCAGTCGCAGCGCTACGGGCAGTCGCAGGCCGACGCGGAGGACTGGGGTACGCCCCCCGAAGACACGCCCACACCGGAGGACGCACCCGGTCAGCATTCCTTCCAGCAGGAGCTGGAGAAGGGCGAGCTGGGCCAGGGCGGGCACGACGGGGAGGACCGCTGATGCTGCTGCTCTCGCGCCTGGCCGAGAACCTCTTCTGGATCGGGCGGTACGTGGAACGCGCCGAGAACACCGCCCGCCTCCTGAACGTCAACTACTACACGTCGCTGGAAATTGGCGGACGCGCCCGTGAGTCCTGGCGCCCGCTGCTGGAGATGACGGGCGGCGAGGCGGAGCTGCGCGCGAAGTACGGGCGGGTGGACGCGCGCTCGATCAGCGCGTGGCTGGCCCTCGACCGCGACAACCCGTCGAGCATTGCGTCGAGCGTCCAGCGCGCCCGCGAGAACGCCCGCGGCCTGCGCGACCGCATCCCCTCCGAGATGTGGGAGGCGATCAACCGCACGTACCTCAACCTCTGCTTCCAGAATGAGGAGTTGCTCGACCGCGACGGCCTGTTCGAGTACTGCGCAGAGGCGCGCGACGCCTCGCAGTTCTTCTTCGGGATCGCCTTCGCCACCCTCCCGCGCGACGAGGGCTGGTCCTTCATGCGGGCAGGGCAGATGCTGGAGCGCGGCGACAACATGCTGCGGGTATTGCAAAGCCGCTACCGCAATCTGGAGAGCGCCGACCTGACCGACCCCAAGCAGCGGGCCATTCAGGACCAGCGCTGGGTCAGCATCCTCAAGGGGGCCAGCGCCTACGAGGCTTACCGCAAGCGGGTCCAGACCGGCATTGATCCCCTCCGCATCGGCCAATTCCTGCTGCTGGACGAATTCTTTCCCCGCAGCGTTCGCTACAGCGCCGAGAACCTGCACGACGCCCTGACCCAGATCGAGCGCCACCACCCCGGCGCCCACCCCGAGGTGCTGCGGCTCTCGCGCTGGCTGGTCGCGCGGCTGCAATACGCCGGGGTCACGGACATCCTTCACGAGGACAACCCGGCGCTGGCGGAACTGCTGGGCGACTTCAACCGGGTGGGCGCGGCGATCAACGCGGCGTACTTCCAGCAGGAATGAGGGGGAGGGGCCAGAGGCCGGGGCGCCCACACTCCCCGGCCCTATCTGCACCGGGTCACCTTCTCGCCCGCCCGGCATGGCAGACTGCCCGGCGGGGCCAGCCTGGCCGCGTCATCTGAGGGCCACATGCGCTGCGAGATCCGACACACCACCGAGTACCGCTACCCGAAACCCGCCTGGGACTCCTTCAACGAGGTGCGGCTGCACCCGTCGAACGAGGCGCGGCAGACCGTGCGGTCCTTTCACCTGCACGTCGAGCCGGAGGCCGAGATCACGTCCCACAAGGATTACTTCGGGGCGCTGGTGCATCACGTCCACGTGCATGAGGCCCACACGTTCCTGAAGATCACGGCGGAGGCCATCGTCGACACCCACCCGGTGCCCGACCCGGCGCCCGTACCCTTGTCCGAGCTGCGCGGGGTGCGGGGACGGTACACGGAGTTCCTGGTGTCCAGCCCCCGAGTTCCGGCGGGCGAATGGCCGGAGCTGTTCGGGGTGCGGCGCCCCCTGCCCCACGAGGACCTGCCGGGCTTCCTGCTGGAGCTCACGGGCCACCTCCACCGCCGCTTCACCTACGCTGCGGGCGCCACGTCAGTGAGCACCCCGCTCGCCGAGTTCGCGCGCCACGGCCGGGGCGTCTGCCAGGACTTCACGCACGCGATGCTCGCCGTGGCCCGGCAGCTCGGCATTCCCGCCCGCTATGTCAGCGGCTACCTGTACAGCAGCGGCGGGATGCTGGGCGCGGAGGCCACCCACGCCTGGGTCGAATGCTTCCTGCCGGGCACGGGCTGGCTGGGCTACGACCCCACCAACAACTGCCTCGCCCGAGAGCGGCACGTCAAGATCGGCCACGGGCGCGAGTACAGCGACGTGTCCCCCGTGCGCGGCACCTACTACGGCGGCGGGCGCGGCGAACTCGATGTGGATGTGCGAGTCTACGCCGAGCAGTGAGGCGGGTACTGATCACCGGCATGTCGGGCGTAGGTAAATCCTCCGTCCTAGAGGAGTTGGCGCGGCGCGGCTTTCCCGCCATCGACACAGATTCGGACGAGTGGTGCGAGTGGATGATTGACCCGCAGACGGGCGAGCCGGACTGGATCTGGCGGGAGGACCGGATGCGGGACCTCCTGACCGGCCATCATGAGCCTGTCCTGTTCGTCAGCGGGTGCAAAAGCAACCAGGGGAAGTTCTACGACAGCTTTGAGGACGTCGTCCTGCTGAGCGCCCCGCTGGAAGTGATGCTTGATCGGATTGCCAGACGCACGAACAATCCGTACGGCAAGAGCGAGGAGGAACGGCGGCAGATTGTGGAGTACGTCCGCTTTGTCGAACCCCTCCTGCGGCGCGGGGCCACCCTGGAACTGGATACCTCCACCCTGACAGTGCCCGAGGTCGCGGATCGCCTGGTTGCCCTGGCCCGGCCAGGGTAGGCAGGCTGCGCCAGCAAGAAGGCCGGGGAGGTGGTGATGCGCCTCCCCGGCCCCTGTGGAGTTCACTCAGCGCACGAACGGTGCGAGGATCAGCGCCAGCAGGAAGGCCTGGACCGCCCAGTTGGCAATGCCCGCGAGAATCAGCGTGACGCCGCCGCTTACGGTGTCGCGCAGGTTCATGCTGGACTGCACCGCCAGGAAACCGAAGAAGATCATCGCCACCGAGATCAGGAAGCCGACGATCCAGCCCAGGATCGGGATGATGCCCAGCACGGTCCCCAGGATGCTGAGGGGCACGAAGAACAGCGCGAAGGAGTACGCGACCTCGGGGTAGGTGCCGGTGCCGCGGAACAGGTACTTGCCAATCAGGTACACCAATCCGGTAAAGACCGCAAACTGAACCGGGATCAGGATCAGGCGGGTGATGAACTGCCCGATCACGGTCACGTTGGCGTGGAACGGGGCGAAGATCGCGGCGATCACGGCGGACACCAGGGCGGCGACCAGCACGTACGTCAGCGCCTGCTGCGTCCCTCCCCGGCGCTCGAACAGCTCGAAGGTCGCGGGGCTGGGGCGGGAGAGGACCGCCACGCTCTGGCCGAACATGTCCGACAGCCGCGCCTGCAAAGGAGTGGGGGTGGTCATGCCCCAGAGTACGGTGGAGGTTGGCCGAGTGTTCCCGGGGACAGGCAGAGGTAAAGCGTCACTAAAGGCAGTGGGGTTCTTCAACCACGCACGCGTCCAGAACCGGGTCGCCCCCTTCAGTTAAGGGAAAAATCGGGTTGGATTGCCACCTCCAGGGAACGGCCCGACCATTCCTCCCTGCCCGCACGGTTGCTTTCCCCTCCCCGTGAGACAATCTGCCCATGACGGACCAGTCCTCCCCCACCCCCGAGGCGAACGAGGTGCAGACGCACAGCGGCTTCGTCGCCATCGTGGGCAAGCCGAACGTCGGCAAGAGCACGCTGCTCAACGCCTTCCTGAATACCAAGGTCGCGCCCACCAGCCCGCGCCCCCAGACCACCCGCCGGGGCGTGCGCGGCATCTACTCCACCGACACGCAGCAGATCGTCTTCGTGGACACGCCGGGGCTCCACAAGCCGAAAGACGCCCTGGGCAAGTACATGAACCAGGAGGTTCACAGCGCTCTGGCGGACGTCGACGTGATCCTCTGGGTCGTGGATCTGCGCCACCCGCCCACCGAGGAGGACGAACTCGTGGCCCGGCAGGTGCGCGACCTCCCCAAGCCCCTCTTCCTGATCGGCAACAAGGTGGACGCCGCCAAGTACCCCGAGGAGGCGATGAAGCTCTACCGCGCCCTGCTGGAGGGCCGGGCGGGCGAGACCCAGGAAACCGCCCTCAGCGCCCAGAACAACCCGGAGGCCGTCACTACCCTGCGCGAGCAGATTCTCGACGCTCTTCCCGAAAATCCCTTCTTCTTCCCGCGCGGCGCGGCCTCCGACCAGACCCGCGAGCAGTGGGCCGCCGAGATCATCCGCGAGGAGGCGATGAAGAAGCTGCGCGAGGAGCTGCCCTACGCCGTCGCCACCCGCGTGACGAACTGGACCGAGCGCGAGGACGGCCTGCAGCGCATCGAGGCCGAGATCGTCGTGGAGAAGAACGCCCACAAGGGCATGGTGATCGGCGCGGGCGGCAAGATGCTGCGCGAGATCGGCCAGGCGGCCCGCAAGCAGCTCGAAGTCTTCCTGAACCGCAAAGTCTTCCTGGGCCTGGAAGTCATCGTGATCCCCGGCTGGCGCGAGGACGAGGAGGCGCTGCGGGAACTGGGGTACGAGTAAAGCTCAGCTTCCAGCGCGAGAGGGGAAGCGGTGGCTGGAGCTGCCGCTTTCTCTTGCCCACGCCAGGTACGCCGCCTCCACGAACAGCCAGGTGTGGTGCATCCGCAACTCGCCGCGTGAATACAGACCCTCAACCTCCCGCCGGGTGAAGTAGCGGGCTTCCCGCACCTCCCCGGCGAAGTCCGGCAGCGGGGCGGGCACGCCCTCCTCCCCCAGCACCTCGGCGAGCCAGGCGAAGCGCTGGACCAGGGCGCCGTCGGGGAAGCGGCCCAGCAGCACGTCGAGGAGGCGCACGGGTCGCACCGTCAGCCCCGTTTCCTCGTACGCCTCGCGGACGGCGGCGTCCTGGGGATGCTCACCTTCCTCCACGGCCCCGGCAGGGATGTGCCACAGGCCCGCGCTCCCCGGCTTCCCCTCACGCACGAGCAGAACCTCATCCCGGTCATTGAGAATGACGACGCCCGCCGAGCGCAGCGGAACGGGGATATGAAAGGTCTCGTCGTACTGCATGGTCAGCCCGTCACCCGGCGGATGTGGGCCAGGTGGTGCTGCCCATGCCAGGCATACATCGCGGCCAGCGTGTCCACCGTGTAGGTCCGCCCCTGCGCGGGATGCGTCCACTCACGGCGCCACCCATCGGGAGTCAGGGCGCCGAGGACCGCGACCCAGCGCGCGTGCAGGCCGTCCAGCAGGCTCAGGCTGGGCCGGGCGGGCAACCCCATGTCCGCCAGCCTCGCCCAGTCCCCCTCCTCGTAGGGCTTCACGGTGGGGTTGGCCTCGGTCAGGGCGAGTTTGAGCCGCACCACGGCATTCATGTGGCTGTCGGCGAGGTGGTGGACGACCTGACGCACCGTCCAGCCGCCGTCCCGGTACGAAGTGTTCAGTACGGCGTCCGGCTGGCCCTCAACCAACTGACGCAGTTCGGCGGGCAGGGCGCGGATGGCCTGAATTGCCTCCTGCCTCTCCCCCGGCGTGAGCGTGAGGGGCTGCGGCATCGGCCCGAGGGGATACCGGGGGTCGGTCATCGGCCCGCCTCCTTCCTTGTCCAGCGGTCCGCGTCCCGGGTCTCGATCTTCTCCATCATGCGCTCGAAACCGCGTTCCAGGTTCAGGCCGCGCTCGTTCGCCATGCAGATCATCACGAAGAGCAGGTCGGCGAGTTCCAGCTCCAAGTCCCCCGCGTCCTCACCGGGCTTGGGCGTCTTGCCGTTCCGGTGCGCGATGACCCGCGCGACTTCGCCCGTCTCCTCAGTCAGGCGGGCCAGCATCAGCAGCGGCGGGAAATACCCCTCCTCGAACTGGCCGATGTAGGCGTCCACACGCCGCCGGGCTTCCTCGAAGGTCAGACTCATGCGCCCAGGGTAAGAGAAAACCAGCCGCGGGTGAGGCGGCTGGCGGGCGCTGGGCGGCTCAGCGGATGTAGAGGTACGTCTCCTGCACGTCCCGGTCAGCCACCGGGTAGGGCTCGATGTAAGTGGTGGTGACGGTGTTCCAGCGGCCGTTGTCGTAGGTGCCGCTCAGGACGAGGTCGGTCGCGGGCCGCACCCGGGTGAAGATGGCCCGGACGCGCTGGAGGCCCCTGGGTGCGGCCACGTTGTACGTCACGCCGTCCTGCGGGCGCGGGAAGACGGTCGTGCCCGCCGGGACGTAGGCGTTGCGGACCAGGGTGCTGGCATACCCGTTGGGCTGGAGCGCCACCAGGGTGACGTACCCGGCGGTGCGGGTGGTCAGCCGGAACCGGACCGGGTCGCCCACGAAGTAGGTGGCGCCCTCTCCCCGGTCGGGGCGGAGGTCGGCAATCAGATTGCTGCTGCCCCCCGCCAGGCCGAGGTTCGAGCGGACGGAGACGGTGCAGGAACTCAGGCCCAGGGCCAGAGCGCCGAACAGAAGAGCTGTGCGCATAGGCTGAGCATAACCAGCGTGGCTGACGGGCGGCTGAGCGAAAGGGCAACACTCTCACGCCAAAATACCGGCCCGCGGGGACTACCCCCGAAGGTCACGCAGCGCAGCGTTTGGCCCGCGGGCGGAGGCGTAGCATGGGGCATGTCCCGCCCGCCTGTCGGCCCCACGGCCCTCCTGCTGCTTTTGCTGGCCGCGCCCGCCGCGCTGGGGCAGACGGCGACCTCGCCCGCCCCGGACCTGCCCCCCCTGACGGCCGGGGGGACCTACACCACCAACCGCTTCTTCGCGGATCTGAAGGCGGGAAGGGTGGAGAGGGTCACCCTGGACGGGGCCGGGAACGCCTCCGTCTACCTGATGAACACCGTCGCCACCAAGCCCCAGTCGGTGGTCGTCCCGCCCGACGAGGCGACCCTGACCCGGCTGCGGGAGGCGGGAGTGCCGGTCACCATCCTCTCGGGCCGCTCGCCCTTCAGTTGGGTCGGACAGGTCCTCCCGTTGATCGTCACGGCCCTCATCCTGCTCGTGCTGTGGCGCACGTTGCGCGGGGCGACAAGCGGGGGTGCCGCCAGTAATTTCGGGAAGTCGAAAGCGGCGGTGATCGCCGAAGGGCAGGTGAAGCTGACCTTTCAGGACGTGGCGGGGTGTGACGAGGCCAAGCAGGACCTGCAAGAAGTGGTGGACTTCCTGCGTCACCCCGAGCGCTACCACCAACTCGGTGCCCGCATCCCCCACGGTGTCTTACTGGTCGGCCCTCCCGGCAGTGGCAAGACCTTGCTCGCCAAGGCGGTGGCCGGAGAGGCCAAAGTGCCCTACTTCTCCATCAGTGGCAGTGACTTTGTGGAGATGTTCGTGGGGGTGGGCGCGGCGCGGGTGCGGGACCTGTTCGAGCAGGCGCGCAAGAGCGCGCCCTGCATCGTCTTCATCGACGAGATCGATGCGGTGGGCCGCAAGCGTGGGGTGAATCTGCAAGGCGGCAACGACGAACGCGAACAGACCCTCAACCAACTGCTGGTGGAGATGGATGGGTTTGGCAGCGGGCAGGAAGTGATCATCCTGGCCGCCACCAATCGACCCGATGTGTTGGACGCAGCTTTGCTGCGTCCCGGACGGTTCGACCGTCAAGTGGTGGTGGACGCGCCGGATGTGCGGGGCAGAGAAATGATCCTGCGCATTCATGCCCGCAAGAAACCGCTCGATCCTTCCGTTGATCTGGGCATCATTGCCAGAAGAACGGCGGGGATGGTCGGTGCGGACCTGGAGAATCTGCTGAATGAGGCGGCGCTGGGAGCAGCACGGGCGGGGCGGGTGCGGATCGTGATGCGGGATGTGGAGGAGGCGCGCGACCGGGTGTTGATGGGACCGGAACGGCGCAGCCTGGTGGTCCGCGAAGCCGACCGCAAGGTCACCGCCTACCACGAGGTCGGCCATGCCCTCGCCGCTCAACTCCTCCCCCACGC